>NZ_WBMR01000199.1 GCF_008923365.1 Actinomadura montaniterrae | reverse complement strand
CCGGCACCGCGGCTCCTTCCCCGGGGCCGCGGTGCCGCCCGCTCGCGGTGCCGCCGCCCCTGTGATGCTGTGCCCCGATCTAACACCCAAGGGCGGGCCCGGTCGAGCGATTCCGATGATCTTGATCAGTGCGCGCTGACTCTAGTGGGCGCGCGCGACGTGGTGGTCCTCGTCCGGCAGCATCACCCACAGCACCAGGTAGACCACGAACTGCGGGCCCGGCAGCAGGCAGGACAGCAGGGCGAGCAGCCGGACGGTCCACGGCGCCATGCCGAACCGCTGGGCCAGCCCGGCGCAGACACCGCCGATGACCCGGCCGTGACGCGGACGATAGAGGCCGTTCATGTTTCCTTCTTCCCCGATACCCTCGGTGAACGCCGGGCCTCGGCGGCCCGGGGGCCGCGGTTCTCGCGGCCACACCATCCACGCTACGAACCGGGCATCCGACCCCACATCCCCCTTCCGGACCCTTCGGCCGTCCCCCTCGCGGGCTACGGGACGTTCCCTAAGGGGCGGCGTTGTGGCGGGCGACGAGCGCGGGGAGGCTCTCCAGGTCGTCCAGGACGAACAGGCACTCGGCGAGCGTTTCGTCGTCCCGCTGGATGTGGCCCCAGGGGCCGCGCCGCAGGAACGCGGCCTTCATCCCGAACGCGACGGCGGGCCGCATGTCGTTGTCGATGCGGTCCCCCACGTACAGGACGCGGTCCGGCAGCACGTCGGCGATCTGCGCGCAGCGCTCGAAGAACTCCGTCGCCGGCTTCTGGACGCCCCACACGTCGGAGATGCCGATGACGTCGGCGTCCAGCCCGAGCGCCTCCATCTGCTCGGCGGCCTGCACCGGCTGGTTCCCGGCGATGCCGACGTAGAGGCCCTGGTCGCGCAGCGCCGTCAGGCAGGCCCGCGCGTCCGGGTACAGGTCGTCGGCGCCGAACCCGTTGGGCACGCCCGCCTCCTCGCGGCGCTTCTGCTCCGCCTCCAGGTCGAAGTCCGGCCGGAAGTACCGGAACAGGTCCATGTGGGTGCCGCCGGCGGCGAGGATCGCGCCGAGCTTGGTGAGGAACGTGTGCCGCGGGACGCCGAGCCAGTCGGCCCAGCGCCCGTAGATCTCGCCCTCGTTGATCAGCGTCTCTCCGATGTCGAAGAAGACCGCCTGGACGGCCCGGGGGGACGGGGGGTTCGCGGGACGGGTCACGGGCGGGCCAGGTCCACGGTGGTGCCGGGCGCGACGCGGCGGAACTCCCGGCCGAGCTCCTCGCCGGCGCCGGTCAGAACACGTTCCATCACCGAGAGGCCGACGTCGTTGAGCAGCCCGTCGTGGACGGCGAAGGCGCGCTCCGGGCGGACGGCGCGGGCGTACTCGTACAGGTCGACGGCCCGCATCCAGGGCGCGTTGCCCGGCAGGCACAGGGTCGGGACGGGCTCGCCGGGGACGGTGAGCGCGTCGCCGGGGTGGAACACCTCGCCGTCCACCAGGAAGCCGACGTTCGGGACCGGCGGCAGGTCCGGGTGCATGATCTCGTGGTCCTCGCCGTAGACGTGGACGTCGAACCCGGCGACGGTGAGGGCGTCCTCGTGGCCGACCTGGTGGACGCGCCCGCCGAGGTCGGCGAGGTTCTCCGCGACGGCGCGGGACGTCCAGACCTCCAGCGCGGGGTCGGCGGCCATGGCCGCGCGCAGGCCGTCGGCGTCGAAGTGGTCGAAGTGCTCGTGGGTGATCAGGACGGCCTGGGCGCCGGCGTACGGGTCGGCGTCCCCGGTGAGGCCGCCGGGGTCGATGACGAGGGTGCGGTCGTCCTCGGTGAGCCGGACGCACGCGTGGCCGAGCTTGGTGAGACGCATTGATCCAGTTTTCCACGCAGGTCCGGACCGGTGCCTCCCGAGGGGGGAACGCCCCCCGCTCCCCCCGGCCGACTATGTCGGGAACATTGACCGGTCTTGTCCCCGCTGATACAACACGGTGAACGCCACTAGAACGCGTTCTAGTTCGGGCGTCACCGGACCGAGGAGGCGGCGCATGCCCGTTCCCGACCAACGCGATCCCGAGGTCACCCGGACCGCCCTGGCGGACTGGCTCGGCGAGCGGCTGCCCGGCGCGGCGCTCCCGCACCTGGAGACGCCGCAGACCAGCGGCTTCTCCAGCGAGACGCTGATGTTCGACGCCGAGTGGACCGAGGACGGCGCGCGCAGGCGCGAGCCGTACGTGGCGCGGGTCGCGCCCGCGAACTACCAGATCTTCCCCGAGCCGCGGTTCGAGGAGCAGTACCGGCTGATGCGGATCCTGGACGAGCGGACCGACATCCCGGTACCGCCGATCCGCTGGTACGAGCCGTCCGACGGCGTGCTGGGCGCGCCGTTCTTCGTGATGGGACGGATCGACGGCCAGGTCCCGACGGACATGCCGCCGTACCACATGGACGGCTGGGTGACCGAGGTCGCGCCGGACGAGCGGGCCGCGATGTGGTGGTCCACGCTGGAGATCATCGCGCGCCTGCACCGGCTGGACGTGCAGGAACTCGGCCTCGGCTTCCTCAACATGCCCGCGTGGGGCGCGCCCGGGCTGGAGCAGCGGCTCAATTACTACGAGCACTACCTGCACTGGGCGTACAAGGGCCCGCAGGATACGGCGCTGAAGGCCCTGGAGTGGCTGAAGGCGAACCGTCCCGACGAGCCGGACCCGCCGGTCGCGCTGTGGGGCGACGCCCGCATCGGCAACGTGATCTTCCAGTCGGGCGTGCCGGCGGCCGTGCTGGACTGGGAGACGGCGATGCTCGGCGCGCCGGAGGAGGACCTCGCCTGGTTCATGTTCCTGGACCGGCACCACTCCGAGGGCGTCGGCGCGGCCCGGCTGGACGGCTTCCCGCCCTACGCCGGCACGATCGCCCGCTACGAGGAGCTGCTCGGACGGCCGGTGCGGGACATGCCGTACTACGAGATCCTCTCCGGCTTCAAGTTCTCGGTGATCATGGCGCGGATCGGCCAGGCGATGATCGACTTCGGCTGGATCGACGAGGAGTCCGACTTCCCCTACAACAACAACTGCACGCAGCTGCTCGCACGCATCCTCGGAGGCGACGCGTGACCGTTCCTACACAGTGTCCGGGAGCGGGCTTCGTGCCCGTCTTCCGGGACTGCGCGCGTCCCGAACGGTGCTGGACGCGCTGGTCTCCCGCTTTCTCATTGCCCGCGTCCGGGGACATGCATCGTGTGCAGGCTCCGTGACGGGGTGGCGGGATCTCTCGCGCCGCCGGTCACCGCGGTCGGCCTGGACGGTCCGATACCCGGCATCATCGCTCTGGTGATGGCGGGGCGGTGCCGTCCGTCGCCGGACCGGGTGCCCAAGGGCGCGTCGCCCGACCGCGATGCTCGCCGCATCGTGCCGGGAGACCTTGCGGTGCGGGGTGCCCATCGGCTCGCGCCAGTACTGCGCACCCCACTTGGTGGTGTATGCGGGATCCACGGCCACGATGGCCAGGCCGACCTCGGCTGCCATCGCCGCCAACCGGGCCTTCAGCTTCCCGGTCGGCATCCCGGAGACCAACTGCCGGAACCGCGCGCGTCGGCCGTACTTCTCCCGCGTTCTCTCCGCCGTGAAGTCCAGGTCTTCGATGCCGATCGCGGCGACCCCGCAAGAGGCGGCCCAGTGCAGCAGGCGGGTGATGGCATGCCGGACCTGCGCATCCCGATGTGGCGCCGGCCCGGACAGGTCGTAGTCGAAGCGGCGCGGTCGGCCGACCGGATTGCCGTGGCGGTCCAGGCGCCAGGCGGCGAAGTGATCGGCATTGGTGTCGACCCCGACGATGCCGCGCGCGCGTGCCGTCTCCAGCGGGATCCCGGAGACGGCGGCGCGCCGCCAGGACGCGGTCAAATACCAGCGGCCGCGGCCGATGTCCAGGTGGATGCGATAGGCGACCGCCCGGTTTCCCTCGACGCGGTCGGCCCACTCGGCACCCCGGTGCTGGAAAGCAACGCGGGCCGTCAGCACGTACCTGCTGTGCGGCGCGTTAGCCAGATGCGCGAGCGGGCCCGGGAGCCGAATCGACACCTCCCCGGCGGGGGTGACGCGGATGGTCTCGTTGCCGTACCGCTTGCCCGACTCGCCATCGGCCTGCAGGAACCACCGCGAGGCCTGCCATCGCTGCCGCCACTCGGCTTCGGTGAGCCCGGCCTTATCCAGATGGTGACGGCTTGTCAGCAGCCTCCGGCCGCCCCGCACCACGCGCACGACCCCAGCGTCCCAGTCCGCCCGTGCGGCGACGAGCCGTTCCCTCATGAGGGCCAGGCGGCGCGACTTGGCGAACCATTCGCGCCGGGTGCGATAGCCCCCCGGCGCCCCCTCGCCGCCCTTCGCGCCGATCGGCAGGGACAGCCGGTGCTCCAGCGTCCGCATTCCGGCTTCCAGAGACCGCAGGTGTGCCAGGTGGCCCCGCCGCGCCAGCGCCCACTGATCATTCGTGGCCTTGGTGATCGAACCGGCCCACCGCGCCGACGACCCGGCCGTCAAATTCCGCTTACGTGCCGCCCAACCATCGGGGCCGTGCTCGACACCGTCAGCGCAGCGGGCCTTCAAATCCCGGGCGCACAGCGACCCCAGATGCGCACCGACCAATCGCAGCACCCGCTCGTCCTGTTCGGTCAGGCCTTTGAGACGGTCACGCACTGCCACTCCCGACGGGCCCGCCGCGACGAACGGCGCGCTGAAAGAGCCCACCCGGGTCCCCGCGCCTCCGCCGGACGGCACTCCGCCTTCGGCGACAGACTGCAACATGGCATGTACTTTAAGTCATGTCCTTCGAACATGTCTGGACACTCATGAACATCCCCACGCAAGCAGCTCCCCTCTCCCCGCTCGACGACTATCCGATCCACCAGGCGCCCGAGGTGATGCGGCACGTCACGACGTCGGACCGCAACTTCTACGACCGCTACTACTTCAACGTCCACGGCTGCTCGGACGAGCTGATGATGCTCATCGGCGTCGGCCAGTACCCGAACCTCGGGGTGATGGACGCGTTCGCGGTCGTGCGGCGGGGCCCGCTGCACAAGGTGGTGCGGGCGTCGCGGGAGCTCGGGAACGACCGGATGGACACGACGGTCGGGCCGTTCCGGGTCGAGGTGATCGAGGGGCTGAAGCGGCTGCGGGTCGTGCTGGACGAGACCGAGCACGGCCTGTCGTTCGACCTGACCTGGGACGGCGCGATCCCCGCGACGCTGGAGCCGCCGCACTACCTGCGCTGGCAGGAACGGGTCGTGTTCGACTCGCGGCGCCTCGCGCAGACGGGCCGCTGGACGGGCACGATCACCGTCGAGGGCGAGACCATCGACGTGACGCCGGACCGCTGGTGGGGTTCGCGCGACCGCTCCTGGGGCATCCGGCCCGTCGGCGAGCCGGAACCGCCCGGCATCCAGGTGAAGAACGCCGGGACGTTCTACTGGCTGTACGCGCCGATGCAGTTCGAGGACCACTCGATCCTCTGCATCCTCCAGGAGGACGAGAAGGGCCGGCGGCTGCTGGAGGAGGCCGTGCGCGTCTGGCCGGACGGCCGCGAGCCCGAGTACCTGGGCCGTCCCGAGTACCGTCCGGAATACGCGGAGGGCACGCGGGACGTGGTGACGGCGACGCTGCGGTTCGCTCCGCCGGCCGGGGAACCGTTCGAGGTCCGGGCGACGCCGATCCTGCCCGTCCACCTGATGGTCGGCACAGGGTACGGGCTGGAGCCCGACTGGAAGCACGGCATGTACCAGGGGCCGGACCTCAAGGTGCAGGGCGTCACCTACGACACCCGCAAGCCGGACGACGCCGCCCGCATGTGGGGCATGGTCGACGCCGTCGGGCGCTACGAGTACCTGGACGGCGCCGAGCCCGGGGACGCGGCGACCGGCCACGGGCTGTTCGAGTACTGGGCCCTCGGCCCGCACCCGTCCTTCCCCGAGAATGGCTGAGCGCGGGCCGCTCCGCGAGGCGGGTTCTGCAAGACTTGCGACCGTGACGACGCCGCCATCGCGAGACCCGGAGGACGACGAGCGCCGGGCGCGGCGGAGGGAGCTGGACCGGCAGGTGCGCGACCGCTACGGAACCTGGCGCGACCAGCCGCGCGGGCTGGCCTGCGCGGTGATCGCGGCCTTCCTGGTGCTGACGACGGCGGCGTTCGTCTTCGCGGTGGTGGCCGTGGTGGCGGCCGTCCGCTGACACGACGAAACCGGGGCGCCGATCGGGTGGATCGGCGCCCCGGCCCCTCGTCTCGGGCCCGCCCGGGGGCGGGCGGTCACGTCACATCGCGGTTCCCTCGGCGATGGTGAAGGCCACGTCGCCCTGCGGGTCGACCTGGGCGTCGAGGGTCTTGTCGTCCAGCAGCTGGGCGACGCTCGGCTCCAGGTAGACCTTCGCGCCCTCCTCCTCGACGACCTGGTCTCCGGCCTCCGGGGCGGGCGCCACCGACAGCCGCAGCGCGTCCGAGCCATCGACTCCGGACTCGATGCGGATGCCGGTCTCCGGCGGAAGCTCCGGGCTGGCGGTCACGGTATTGATGACCTGGACGGCACCGCTGGTCAGCGTGAGCACGATCAGCTCCTCACGTCTCATGGGGTTCGTTTCGGATGGGGGTCTGCCCCACCCTCCCCACTGCGAGGTCCGGTAAACCATCACGGCGGGCGAACTTTTCGGCGCGAAGAGTGACGATGCTCTCAGCCGGCGTTGGGCGCGAGGGCCCGCACGGCCTCCGCCGGCGACAGCCCGCCGCCCGGCACGATCGCCAGGACGGGGGTGGTGAGCCCGTTGTCGACGTATTCGCGGATCCGCGCTCGGCACGCCGCCGGCGATCCGTGCACGATCAGGTCGTCGACGACCTCGTCCGGGATGACCTCCAGGGCCTTCTTGCGGTCCCCGGCGGCCCACGCCTCGTTCATCGGGCGCAGCGCCTCGCCGCGGCCGAGCCACTGGTGGAACGCCTGGTAGACGGGGACGTTCATGTAGGCGGCGATCATCCAGCGGCCGATGCCGCGGGCCTCCTCGGCGTTGTCGGTCGGGCAGACGAACAGCCGCGCGACCAGCTCGGGGTCGTCGCCGAGCGCGCCGCGGACCGTCCGGACGTCCTTGGGGGCGAGCCAGTTGGTGATGGCGCCGTCGGCCTCGCGGGCGGCGAGCCGCAGCATGCCGGGGCGCAGCGCGGCCAGCACGATCGGCGGCGGCGTCGCGGGCGCGTTCTCCAGCTTGAAGCCCTTGACGGAGAAGGTCTCGTAGTCCTCCTTGACCTTCTCGCCGGCGAGCGCCTTGCGCAGGAAGCGGAGGGTGTCGCGGGTGCGCTTGTACGGCTCGGTGAACGGGATGCCGTTCCACCGCTCGACGATCGTGTCGGACGAGGTGCCGATGCCGAGGACGAACCGTCCGGGCGCGAGGTCGGCGAGGGTGGCGGCGTGCGAGGCCAGCAGCGCGGGGCCGCGGGTGTAGACCGGCACGATCGCGGGGCCGAGGCGCAGCGCCGGGTCCCACTGGGACGCCAGGGCGAGCGGCGTGAACGCGTCGGTGCCGTTGGTCTCGGCGGACCAGGCGTCGGTGTAGCCCAGCTCGGACAGGCCCGCGACGATCTCGCGGTGCTCGGCGAGCGGGACGCCGGTCAGCGGAATGGTCAGTCCCCAGCGAGACATGTGCGCCCTCCTCAGGCGATCGAAGGCCGGACGGTGGAGCCGCCGTCGACGACCAGGGTCTGCCCGGTCATCCAGGACGAGGCGTCGCCGGCCAGGAACACCGCGGCGTTGGCGATGTCCTCGGGCTCGCCGATGCGGCCGAGCGGCATGTGCTTGCCGATCTGCTCCTCGTTGTTCTCCCACAGGGCGCGGGCGAGGTGCGTCTTGACCAGGCCGGGGGCGATGCAGTTGACGCGGACCTTCGGCGCGAGCTCGACCGCGAACTGGCGGCTGAGGTGGATCACCGCCGCCTTGGTGGCGTTGTAGTAGCCGATGCCGTGCTCGGTGACCATGCCGCCGACGGAGGCGATGTTGATGATCGCGCCGCCGCGCTCCTGGAGGGACGCGCGCCACGCCAGCTGGGTCCACTGGACGATCGCGAACTGGTTGATCTCGACGGTCTTGGCGGCGGCGGCGGGCTCGATGTCGGCCATCGGGCCGAAGTAGGGGTTGGTTCCGGCGTTGTTGACCAGGACGTCGACGGCGCCGAACTCGGCGACGGCGGCGTCCACGCAGGCGGCGGCCTCGTCGGCGTGGCCGACGTGCGCGGCCTTCGCCAGCACCCCGACACCGGGACTGGCCGCGCGGATCTCCTCGGCGACCGTGTCCAGCGACTCCTGCTTGCGGGAGGAGATGACGACGTTGGCGCCCTCGGCGGCGAGGGCGACGGCGATCGCCTTCCCGATGCCCCGGGAGGCCCCGGTGATCAGGGCGGTCTTCCCCTGAAGTCCAGTCCGCATCCGCAACTTCCCTTCTCGGCGGGCCCCGCGCGGGGGCCGGGCCCGGCAACAGAATCAGGCTCGGTCGTCACTGTACCGAAGTGACTGACGAGTCAGTTAGCGGACCCGCGCAGCTCACCGCCCCGCTCCAGCACGAACGCCCGGAACCCCTCCGCCACCGGGGGCCGGGTCCGCTCCGCCGCCCAGACCAGCCCGATCGTCCGCACGCCGCCCGGGTCGGCGAGCGCGAGGTGCCGGACGCCCGGGACGTCCTCGCCGGCCGGCGGCGGCGCCACGATCGCGACGCCGAGCCCCGCCGCGACCAGCCCCCGGACCGTCGAGTGCTCCTCCCCCTCGAACGCGACCCGCGGCCGCGCCCCGCACGCCGCGAACAGCTCCTCGGTCAGCGCGCGCAGCCCGGTGCCCTGCCGGAAGGCGACGAACGGCTCGTCCAGCACGTCCCGCACCCGGGCGCCGCGGCGCGCCGCCAGCCGGTGGTCGGCCGGCACGGCGAGCTCCAGCCGCTCGGTGACGAGCGGCCGCCAGGCCAGCGCCGCGCCGCCCGGCGGCGGGCTGGTGATCGCGAGGTCGGCGCGGCCGTCCAGCACCATCGCGGCGAGCCGCTCGGAGTTGTCCTGGCTCAGCCGGAACGTGACGCCGGGGTGGTCGCGCCGGTAGCGGCGGATCAGGCCCGGCACGAACGACGGGCCCTGCGTGTGCAGGAACGCCAGCGACACCTCGCCGCGCTCCGGGTCGGCGGCCTGCGCGAGCGCGCGCCGCGCCGCCTCCTCCTCGGCGACGAGCCGCCGCGCGTGCTCGGCGAACACCCGCCCGTACCGGCTCAGCGCGACGCCGCGGCCGACCCGGTCGAACAGCGGGGCGCCGAGCTCGCGTTCCAGGCGGGCGATGGCGCGCGACAGCCCGGGCTGGGAGACGCGCAGCTCGGACGCGGCGTTCGTCACGTGCCCCTGCTCCGCGACCGCCAGGAACCACCGCACACTCTGCAGATCCATACACTCATGATGGATCCGCATCAGTTTCCGCACAAATTGTCATTGGACGCATGAGACCAGGAAGCGGACGCTGGAGTCCATGACCGTCGCCCCGCCCCTGGAGGTCCCCGAACGGCACCGGCTCGGCTCGCCCGGCCTGCGCCGCGTCAACCTCGCCCTGTTCGCGGCCGGGCTCACCACGTTCATGTCGCTGTACTGCACGCAGGCGCTGCTGCCGGAGCTGTCGGCGGACTTCGGCGTCTCCCCCGCCCGGTCGAGCCTGCTCGTCTCGCTCGCCACGGGCGCGGTCGCGATCGCGGTGATCCCGGTCAGCTCGCTGTCCGAACGGTACGGCCGGACCCGCGTGATGATCGTGTCGTCGGTCGCGTCCGCGCTGGTCGGGCTGCTGATCCCGCTGTGCGGCTCGTTCCCCGCGCTCGCCGCCGTGCGGGCCGTCCAGGGCCTCGCGCTCGCCGGGGTCCCGGCCGTCGCGATGGCCTACCTCGCCGACGAGGTGCACGGCGAGCACCTGGGCAGCGCCATGGGCCGCTACGTCGCCGGGACCGGGATCGGCGGCGTGCTCGGCCGCCTCGTCCCCGGCCTGGTCACCGACGTCGCGGGCTGGCGCTGGGCGCTCGCCGCCACCGGGTTCCTGGCGCTCGCGTTCACGGTCGCGTTCTGGCTGCTGCTGCCGCCGTCGCGGTTCTTCCGGCCGTCCCGCGTCGACTACCGGCCGCTGCTCGCCCACCTGCGCGACCCCGGCCTGCGCCGCCTCTACCTGATCGCGCTGACCGCGATGGCCGGGTTCGTCACCGTCTACAACTTCCTGACGTACCGGCTGCTGGACGCCCCGTTCCACCTGCCGTACGCCGTGGTCAGCCTGATCGCGGTGATGAACGTCGCGGGGTCGGCGGCGTCCGCGCGGGCCGGCATCCTCGCGGACCGATCCGGGCGGCGGAAGGTGCTGGCCGGGTCGCTCGTGCTCGCCGCGTGCGGGCTGTGCCTGACGCTGCCGGCGGTCCTGCCGCTGGTCGGGGTAGGGCTGCTGGTGTTCACCGTCGGGTTCTTCGGGACGCACGCCGTGGCCAGCGGCTGGGTCGGGCGGCGGGCGTCGACGGCCCGCGCGCAGGCGTCCGCCCTGTACCTGTTCGCCTACTACCTCGGCAGCAGCATCGGCGGCACCGCCGGCGGCGTCGCCTACGAGCACGGCCACTGGACGGGAACCGCCCTGTACGTCCTGGTCCTGCTCGGTGTCGCGCTGCTCGCCGCCGCCGGGATGAAAGGTGTCCGCTGGGTGGGACACCCCCGGTCGTGAGCGTGCGCTTGGTTGTTACCGTACGCGCGTGACGACCACCGCCAAGAAACGCCTTCCGGCCGTCGAGGGCTGGTTCACGACCGAGAGCGGGGACGTGCGGCTGCTCGGCACCCGCTGCTCGTCCTGCGGGACGCCCTACTTCCCGCGCAACGAGCTGGCCTGCCGCAACCCGCACTGCACCGGCCCGAAGGACGGCTCGGAGCTGGCCGAGCACGCGCTGTCCGCGCGCGGCCGGATCTGGTCCTACGCCGACTCGCGCTACAAGCCGCCGGCCCCGTACGTCTCGCCCGACCCGTTCGTCCCGTACACCGTCGCGGCCGTCGAGCTCGACGCCGAGAAGATGGTCGTGCTCGGGCAGGTGGCCCCCGGCCACACCGTGGACGACCTGGAGGTCGGCATGGAGGTCGAGCTGACCGAGGGCGTCCTGTACGAGGACGACGAGGCCGAGTACACCGTCTGGATGTGGAGGCCGGTCCAGTGAGCCGCGACATCGCCGTCCTCGGCGCGGGCATGCACCCGTGGGGCAAGTGGGGGCGCAACTTCGTCGAGTACGGTCTCGCCGCCGCCCGCGCCGCCCTGGCCGACGCCGGGCTGACCTGGCCGGACGTCCAGTACGTGGCGGGCGCCGACACCATCCGCAACGGGTACCCCGGGTTCGTCTCGGGCGCGACGTTCGCGCAGGCGCTCGGCTGGAACGGCGCGCGGGTGTCCAGCTGCTACGCGGCGTGCGCGTCCGGCGCGCAGGCCATCTCGACGGCGCGCGCGCAGATCCTCGCGGGGCTGTGCGACGTGGCGCTGGTCGTCGGCGCGGACGCGGCGCCGAAGGGCTTCTTCAAGCCCGTCGGCGGCGACCGCCCGGACGACCCGGACTGGCTGCGGTTCCGCCTCCTCGGCGCCACCAACCCGATCTACTTCGCGCTGTACGCGCGCCGCCGCATGGCGATCCACGGCGCGACGCTCGACGACTTCGCCGCCGTGAAGGTGAAGAACGCCCGGCACGGGCTCGCCAACCCGAACGCCCGGTACCGCAAGGAGGTGACGCTGGAGGACGTGCGCGAGTCCGCCGTCGTCGCCGACCCGCTGCGGCTGCTGGACATCTGCGCGACCAGCGACGGCGGCGCCGCGCTGGTGCTCACGTCGATGGACTTCGCGCGCAAGCACGGCATCGCGGACCCGGTGCGCCTGTCCGGCCTGTCGACGGTGACGCCGACGTTCCCGAAGACCGTCGTCGACCTGCCCGACTTCGCCACCGACTCGGCGCTCGCGGTGCCCGAGCCGGAGCGCCCGTTCCGGGCCTCGCTCGCGCACGCCGCCTACGAGGAGGCCGGCATCGGCCCGGACGAGCTGTCGCTCGCCGAGGTCTACGACCTGTCCACGGCCCTGGAGCTCGACTGGTACGAGGACATCGGGCTGTGCGAGGTCGGCGGCGCCGAGGAGCTGCTGCGGTCCGGCGCGACGGCGCTCGGCGGCCGGGTCCCGGTGAACCCGAGCGGCGGGCTCGCGAGCTTCGGCGAGGCGATCCCGGCGCAGGCGATCGCGCAGGTCTGCGAGCTGACCTGGCAGCTGCGCGGGCAGGCCGAGGGCCGCCAGGTCGAGGGCGCCCGGGCCGGCATCGCGGTGAACCAGGGCCTCTTCGGGCACGGCTCCGCCATGATCGCCGTGCGCTGAGCCGCGGCGTGCCGCCCTCGTGCCGTACCGGACGAGGGCGCACGCCGCGGCCCGGCGGTGTCGCGGGCTCTGGGCGGGCGGGTCGCGGCATGAGACGATCCGCCGGAGTGGCGACGCGAAGGGGCGGCATGGAGCGGGACGGCGCGGACGGACGCGGGCGGGCGCCCGGCCGGCTCCCCTCCGGGCGGCACCGGCTGTCCCGCGACTACGTCGCCGGGCACCAGGTCGCGCGCATTCTCGCCGCCGTCGTGGAAATCGCCGGGACCGCGGGATACCGCAGCCTGACCGTCGATTCCATCATCGCCAATGCGGGCGTTTCCCGGGCGACGTTCTACGTCCATTTCAAGAACAAGGACGACGCCTTTCTGCGGGCCAGTGACGTCATCGTCGAGCAGATGATGGACCGCGTGGTCGAGGCCTATCAGGGCGAGCCGGACGCGCCCGGCCGGGTGCGCGCGAGCCTGGGCGCGCTGCTGGGCTACCTGTCCGAAAACCCGCGCGCGGCGCGGATGTGCGTGGTGGAGTCGATGTCGGCCGGCCCGCTCGCGGCCGAGCGCCGGGACCGGGCGCTGGCCGCGTTCGCGCAGGTCGTGACGGACAACATGCACGAGCTGTTCCCGCACTACCCGAACCCGGAGCTGATGGCGGAGACCATCGTCGGCGGGATCTACCAGGTCGCGTACTCGCGGATCGCGCGCGGCGAGACCGAAAGCCTGCCCGGCCTGCGCGACGGCCTGCTCTACACGTTCGCGGCGCCGGACCCGGAGCGCTGGGGGCCGGACGCCCCGGCCCGCGAACCGGAATCCGCCGCGCGGGAGGCGCAGCCGTCCCGGAGCGAGTAGGGCGGCGGCCGGCGGCCATTCCGGCGGGCGCGCGGGAGTTGGCAGCGGGCGCGCAAATTCCAGAAACGCAGACGTTTTTCATTAGCGTCCGGCGCGCCCCACCCGGACCGGCCCGCCCCCCGCCCGCTGCGGCGGCGGAGCGGCGGCGGGGCGCATTGGTCCAGTTGAAGCCCGCGATGCCAGCGGCCGCCGGGAAGGTCGGCGAAACCGGTGGCCGGATACGGCCAGCCGGACCGGGAACCGGAATGACCGGCCAGTCAGATCCGGTGCGGCCACCCGGTCACCGCGCACCTGCGCGTTCGCCGGCCGCCTCCACGCAGCGTGACCGCTATCACACCGGAGCGTCGGTCATATTCGGACACCGACCGCCGCCATAACCCGAAAGCTGAAACCCGGTCGAGGGCCGCGCCGGAATGGCCCCCCTCTTGATGAACGCCGTCATTCATGATTCTGTCCGGTTGCCGCGGCGTCCACCGACGCGGCCCCGGGCCCAGGCCGTGCGGACGCCCGCGCTCCCGCGTCTCCCACCCTGAAAGAGACAGCATGAGAAAGCTCGGCAAAATCGCCATTCCGCTCATCGGCTCGACCGCGCTGCTCATCGGCATGACCGGCTCCGCGTTCGCGTCCGGCACCATCACCTCCGGCGGCTCGCCCTACACCGGGAACGTGCTCGCCACCAACCTCGGCAACGTGACCCTGTCCGGGCTCAGCAGCCTCGGCTCGATCATCAACACCTGCACCGGCGCGTCCCTCGGCGCCTACACCAAGTCCGACGGCACCGGCGGGCAGCTCAACAGCGTGTCGCTGACCGGCTGCACGAACAACCGCGGCGGCACCACCACGGTCACCGCGCTCAACCTGCCGTACACCGGCGGCCACGTCGACTACGACTCCACGCACGCGAGCAACCGCGACGGCACGATCACCATCAACGCGCCGAACCCGTCGGTGGACGTCAAGGCCATCCTCACCCTGCCGGCCTGGGGCATCTCCAGCATGGAGTGCCACTACGGCCTGACGACCTCCACGCCGCTGACCATCAACGTCTACAACCCGGCCAACGCCAACAAGCCGGTCCCGTCCAACTCGCACGGGCAGGGCAAGCTGGCGGGCCAGGCGCTGCAGTTCATCTCCGGCGACAGCCGGTGCCCGGCCTCGGCCTCGGCCAACGGCAACTTCCAGATCGTCACCGACCCGGGCGGCGCCGACCTGGTCCTCGGCCCGTGATCCCGTCCCTCTGACCCCCACACCCACCCCCACGGGACGGGCCGTGCTCCCACGGCCCGTCCCACCCTCTTCGCCCGGAGCACCCATGCGCCTGTCCCTCCGCCGCCGCCTCCAGGCCGGCGCCGCCGCCCTCACCGTCACCGGCGGCCTGCTCGGCGGGCTCGCCACGGCCCCCGCCGCGTCCGCCGACACCCTGCCGTCGTTCGACTTCTCCGCCTGCCCGGCCCTGCCGTCCGGCGCCGACCCGGCGTACGCGCAGTGCAACGTCGCCGTCACCACCGGCGGGTCGATGCAGCTCGGGTCCATCAAGGAGACGATCTCCTCCCCGATCACGCTCACCTACACCACCGGCTTCGACCCCGTGACGCTGGAGGAGTACACGATCTTCGGCTCGTTCAAGGCGAGCCGGTTCCAGGTGCAGCCGGGGCTGTTCGGCGACCCGTTCGTCACGGCCATCTACGCCCAGCCGCAGTACGCGGGCGGCCTGAACACCGACGGCGGCACGCTGAACCTGAACCTCAAGGTGAACGTGCAGAACCCGCTGCTCGGCGGCAAGTGCTACATCGGGTCGAACGCGAACCCGATCGCGCTGCACCTCACGCCCGGCACGACGAGCCCGCCGCCGCCGAACACCCCGATCTCCGGTACGCCGCCCGAGGTCGTCGGCACCAACCCGACCGTCCTGAAGACCACCGTGGTCGACAACGCCTTCGCCGTGCCGAAGGCCGACGGCTGCGGGCTGGACCTCGGCGTCGAGAACTGGGCCGTCAACCTGTACGCCGGGCTGCCCTCGGCGGCCGGGCACAACACGGCGATCTTCAACCAGTACGTCGCCTACAAGACCTACACCGACCTCCCGTAGCCCGGCGCGACGGCAGCGCCGCAACCGGCCCGCGCCCGCACTCCCCCGCCGTGGGGCGCGGGCCTTCCATCCCCCAATGGAGTTGACACGATGAGAGCACCCTTCAGGCGGCTCACCGCCACGGCGCTCGGCGCGGGGCTCGCCGCCCTGGCCGTCGCCGGCCTGTCCCGGCCGGCGAGCGCGGACGTCCCGCCCGGCCTGGACTTCAGCGACTGCCCGACCGCCGACCAGCTGCCGCCCGGTTACGATCCGACCTTCGCGCTGTGCACCGTGACGGTGATCGGCGGCGGGGAGCTGAAGATCGGGAGCATCGACCAGACGATCACCCAGCCCATCAAGATGACCTGGGCGAACGGCTACGACCCGGTCACCCTGGAGCAGTGGGCGGTGTTCGGCCCGATGCGGGCCGAGCCGCAGCGGGTGAAGGGCGGCGTGCTCGGCGTCGAGGGCTCGGACTTCATCCCGCTGCTGCAGATCAGCGCGCAGCCGCAGCTGGCCGCCGATCCGGAGCTGGCCCCCGAGGGCGCGGTCGCGCTGCGCCTCAAGCTCAAGATCAAGACGATCAACCCGCTGCTCGGCGACACCTGCTTCATCGGCAGCGACACGGACCCGATCGTGCTGAACCTGACCTACACCACCACCGACCCGCCGCCGCCCAACAAGCCGATCACCGGTACCGGGCCGCACGACATCGGCGACGGCGTGCTCGCCTCCACGCCGGTCGACAACGCGTTCGCGGTGCCGAAGTCGTCGGGCTGCGGCTGGAACGGCATCCTCAACGGGATCGCCGACTTCCGCGCCGGCCTGCCGTCCGCCGCCGGCAACAACACGGCGATCTTCGAGTCGTACTCGAAGTACCAGGGCTACCCCGCGCTGGCCAAGACGTCCGCGAAGTACGGCGCGCAGAAGTAGGAGCGCGCAGAAGTAGCCGCGCCCTCGGCCGGTCCGCACCGTCCGGTGCGGACCGGCCGTGCGTCCGCGGGGCCGGCGGGGCGCGCTCAGCCCGCCTTGCGGGCGACGTGCAGGGCCCAGCCGATGAGGGGTGCCTGGAAGGGGAGGCGGCCGTAGGCGGCGGCGCGGAGCGGGAGGGGCTTGTCGCGCCAGTCGTAGGCCATCTTGACGTTGGCGGGGAAGACGGCCGCCATGAGGCCGGCCGTGGCGAGGGCGCCCGCGCGGCGGGTGCGCGGGTAGGCGACCGCGGCGGCGCACGCGAGTTCGGCGGCGCCGCTGAGGTAGATCCAGGTCCGGGCGCTGCCGGGCAGCCGCTTCGGGATGAGCGCGTCGAACGGCCTGGGGGCGATCATGTGGGCGGCGCCCATCCCGGCCATGAGGGCGGCGAGGCGGCGCGTCGCGCGCGACGAGTCGGTCATGCCCGAAGTCTGGCAGATCAGACGACGCGTCCAATAGTGCCGGAGCCCGGCGAACCGATGTGACCGAGGTCACGCCCGCTGACCTGTGTGGCGGCCGGTAGAGCGGTCACGTGTCTGATGTCACCGATTCGTCGGGTGTGTTCGGTTTCCAGCGAGAGCTATCTTTGCACTGACCGGTCAGTTCAAAAACGCTCCGCGGAGGTACCGATGGCATCCGAGACTCCAGGGGCGGTCGCCGCGGCCGGGG
>NZ_WBMR01000198.1 GCF_008923365.1 Actinomadura montaniterrae | reverse complement strand
GGTGGCGCAGCACGGGCGGTGGCGCAGCACGGGCGGTGGCGCAGCACGGGCGGTGGCGCAGCACGGGCGGTGGCGCAGCACGGGCGGTGGCGCAGCACGGGCGGTGGCGCAGCACGGGCGGTGGCGCAGCACGGGCCGCAGCGCACCATGAACGGCGGGAGGCAGCCGAGGCGGCAGGCGCGGACGACGGCGCATCGGGGACGGCGGCATGTGGCGGACAGCAATGCGTCACGCCAGCGCATCGAGGACGGGGCGCTGGCGGGCGAGGTGTGGGGGCTTGGGGGCGGAGGCTTGGGGATGCGGCGGCCTGGGGGCTGCGGAGAGTTAGGGGCTGCGGCGGTTTGGGGACTGGAGTGGGGTTCGGGGGCGGAGTGATGTGGGGGCTGGGGAGTGCGGGCGCTGGGGCTGTGGGGCTGGGTGGGTTAGTTGGGGGTGGTTAGGAGGGGTGCGGGGCGGTGTTTGGTTGCGGTGAAGGTTGTCCAGGTGGTGGCGGCTCCGGTGATGGCGAAGGCGGCGAGTGTGGTGATGCCGAGGAGGGGCCAGGGGACGTCGACCAGGGGGCGGCCTGCGGCGCGGAGGGAGGCGGCGAGCATGCCGGCGAGGGCGCCGGCGGCGACCGTGCAGCCGAGGACGAGGCCGATGGCGGTGACCGCCCATGACTCGATCAGCGCGGCGCGGATCACCTGGGGGCGGGTCAGGCCCGCGACGCGGGCGGCTGCGAACTCGGCGCGGCGTTCGGTTCCGGCGATCATGACGGCGTTGATGACCGCGACCACCGCGTAGCCGCCGGCCATGCCCATGAGGACGGCGAGGATTCCCATGTTGCCGCGCTGCTGCGCGGCGGTCCGGTCGTCCGCCCACTGCGGGACGGTCTGGACCTTGTCCGCGCCTGCGGCATGTAGCGCCGTCCGGACCGTCGAGCGGCTCGTGCCGGGCGCGAGGCGGATCACGGTCTCGGCCTTCGCTGTGGCGAGGGCCGAGGCGGGGATCAGTTCGCGCGGTACGAGGAAGGTCTCGGAGTAGTTCTCGAGGGTGGCGCGGAGGGCGGCCACCACTTTCAGCCGTGTCTTGTGCCCGTTGATGGTGGCGGTCACCGTGGAGCCGACGCGGATCCCCGACTCGGCCATGCCGGGGCCCAGGGCGATCGTCCGGCCGTGGAGCCGGGTGAGGGAGCCGGCGCGGAGGTGAAGGGCGTGGGTGCGCGCGTAGGCGGGGGCGTCGATCGCGACGATGCCCGCGTAGTGCGTCTGGCGCCATGTTCGGTTCGCCTCGTGGTGCCGAGCGGTCACGCTCATGGAGAGGGAAACCTGCGGTGATGCGGCGGCGACGCCGGGGACGGCGGCGATGCGGTCCAGGTCGGCGCCCTGCGAGGTCACCACCAGGTCGCCGCGGACGAGGTGGCGTTGCTCCTCGCCGGACATCAGCGCCAGCGAGCCGAGGGTGCCGGTGAGGCCGAGGAGCAGGGCGACCAGGGCGATCAGCGGGGCGGCGGTGGATGCGCTGCGGCGCACGCCGTCGCGGAGGTTGGCCTGGGCCAGTTCGCCGAGGGGGCCGGCCCGGAGGACGGTGCCGAGGACGCGTCCGGCGAGGGGGACGACGAGAGGGCTCAGCGCGCTGAGCGAGATTGCTCCCATGATGGAGATGCCGAGCCCCATCATCATGGCGCCGAGCAGGTCGGCGGACTGGGCGAGCGACACCATCCAGATCGTGAACGCGAGGGAGGACAGGCCGGCCAGCCAGCGCGCCGGGGTCATGACGCGGGCGGCGCCTCCGGTGTCGCGGAGCGCGTCCAGCGGACGGACCTTCGTGGCGCGGCGTGCGGCGGCGAGCACGCCCAGGAGGGCGACCGTGATCCCGACGCAGCCGGAGGCGATGAGGACGCCGCCGTCCCAGACGAGCCGGAACCCGTCCGGCAGGAAGCCGAGCGCGATCAGCAGCCGGGCCTGCAGCCAGGTCGCGGGGAGGCCGATGAGCACGCCGGACGCCGTGCCGGTGAGGCCGAGCAGCAGCGCCTCACCGAGCAGCAGGAGGACGAGCTGGCTGCGGCCGCCGCCGACGAGGCGCAGGAGGGCGAGGTCGCGGCGGCGCTGGGCGACGGTGAAGGCGAACGTCGAGCTGACGATGAAGACGGTGAGGAAGGCCGACAGCATCACCGTCATGCCGAGCAGCGTGGCCGCCCCGGCGTAGCCCTCGCGGAGGTCTTCCCTGGCGCGGCCGGTGACGCCGGGCGGGATGGGCGCCCGGTCGGTGGCCACCATGACCAGCAGGGACGATTGGACGAGCGCCACACCGAGCGCGACGGCGGTCATGGCGCCGGCGAAGAGCCGCCAGCGTTCCCGGAAGGTGTTCAGGGCGAGGGTCAGCACGGGGCGGCCTCCAGCCGGGCGAGCCGGTCGGCCACCTCGCGGGCCGTTGGGCGGGCGATCCGGTCGACGAGCCGCCCGTCGGACATGAACACGACGGCGTCGGCGTGGGCCGCCGCGACCGGGTCGTGGGTGACCATGGCGATGCTCTGCCCGTCCCGGTCGACCATGGCGCGCAGCAGGCCGAGCACGGTGCGGGCGGAGGCGGAGTCGAGCGCGCCGGTCGGCTCGTCGGCGAACAGGACGGCCGGGCGGGTGACCATGGCCCGGGCGATCGCCACCCGCTGCTGCTGCCCGCCGGACAGCTCGCGCGGCCGGTGCCGCAGCCGGTCGCCGAGCCCGACCGCGGCCAGTACGGCGCGCACCTCGGCGCGGCGGACGCGGGCGCCGGCGAGCTTGAGCGGGAGCGCGACGTTCTGCTCGGCGGTGAGCGAGCCGATGAGGTTGAAGCTCTGGAAGACGAAGCCCATCGTGCGGCGCCGCAGCCCGGTCAGCACCGTGTCGGGGGCGCCGGTGATCTCCTGCCCGGCGAGGAGGACGCGGCCCCGGGTGACCCGGTCGAGCCCGGCGGCGCAGTGCAGCAGGGTGGACTTGCCGGAGCCGGACGGGCCCATCACCGCCGTCCACGATCCGGCGGGGAAGGCGATGGAGACGCCGTCGAGGGCGCGGACCAGCGCGTTGCCGCCGCCGTACTCGCGGGCGACGTCCCGCAGCTCGGCGGCCGGGGGCGCCGCCGGGGCAGGGGCGGGCCGTCCGGGTGCCGGGAGGGCCGCGATCGGGGTGCCAGAGGTCGGTGTGCTGGTCATGCGTCCACGGAACCATCCGCGTCCCGGGCTCCGCATGACGGCTGACCAGGATCTTTTAAGTATGGCTAGCCATACCGTCAGGGCGCGGAAGCGTGGCTACCTTTGGGTTCATGACCGACACCGCCCCTCGCACCGCCCTGGAGGCGGCGGCCGGACGGCGGTTCCTGATCTCCGGCTGGCCCTGGCGCTGCGCGGGATACCTGCTGTCGACGCCGGTTCCGATGCTCGCGGCCGCCGTCCCGTTCGCGCTGCTGGTACTGCCGTGGGCCGCGGCGCTGTCGTCCCGGCACGGGGTCGGCGCGCGCCTGCTGCTCGTGGCGCTGGGCGTCCTGTTCGTCGCGGGTCTGGGCCCGCTGGTGGCGCTCCCGGTCGCCGAGGTAGAACGCCGCCGACTTCGCTTGGTGGACGTCCGCCCCATCGTGTCCGGCCACTCGCGCGTGAACGGTTCCGAGCCTCACACGTGGTCTCTGGTCCGTTATGGCGAGGCGGCCATCTGGCGCGAGATGGCCTACGCGACCCTGCTGGTGACCGTGGTACCTGTCCTGTACGGGGCGTTGCTGATGTACGTGTTCGCGGTGGCCGGGCTCGTGTTCAGCCCGCTTCTCGCCATGGGCAACGGCGAACCGGTGGCTCTCGGCCTGGTCAAGGTGGCGACTCCGGCGGACGCCGTGCCGTACGCCATAGCGGGGTTCGCCTTGCTGCCCACCATCCCCTACTTGGCGGCGGTCCTCGCGGGCGCGCACGGGGCGATGGCCAGGACCCTGCTCGGACGGGGTTCCGGTGAGCGACTCCGTGCAGAACTGGTGGAGGTGTCCCGATCCAGGGCCAGGCTTGTGGACGCGTTCGAGGCCGAGCGGCGGCGCATAGAACGCGACCTGCACGACGGCGCGCAGCAACGCCTGATCGGGCTCACGCTCAAGCTCGGCATGGCCCGCGTGGAACTGCCCGCTGACTCCGATGCCGGTCGCAGCGTGGCGGAGGCCCACGAACAGGCCAAGCTCCTGATGGAGGAGTTGCGCGAACTCATCCGCGGCATCCATCCGCGCGTGCTGGCCGACAGGGGCCTGCCCGCGGCGCTGCGCGAACTCGCCGACCGCTCCCCCATACCGGTGACGGTCGAAGCGGACCTGCCTGAACGTCTGCATCCGCACGAAGAAGGCACCGCCTACTTCGTCGCCGCCGAAGCCCTGTCGAACATCGCCAAGCACAGCGACGCCCGAAGAGGCCGGATGAGCGTGCACCTCCGCGGCGGAACCCTGGCCTTGGAGGTCGAGGACGACGGCAAAGGCGGCGCGGACCCGTCCCTGGGAAGCGGGCTCACCGGTCTGGCCGACCGTGTGGCGGTGATCGACGGAAGAATGCTCCTGTCCAGTCCGGCCGGTGGGCCGACCGTCCTACGTGTGGAGTTCCCTTGCAGCCGACCGTCCGGGTAGTCCTCGCCGAAGACGGCGTGCTCCTGCGGGAAGGGCTCGTCGGGTTGCTCGGCAAGTTCGGCTTCGACATGGTCGCCGCCGTGGAGGACGCCGACGCCCTCAAGGCCGCGGTGGAGGAGCACTCCCCCGACCTCGTGGTGACGGACATCCGCATGCCGCCCGGTTTCAGCGACGAAGGGCTCCGCGCCGCCGTGGACCTTCGCAAGGCGCATCCCGGCCTGGCCGTCGTCGCGCTCAGCCAGTACGTGGAGCTGAGCTACTCCGCCGACCTGCTCGACTCCAACGACGGTACGCGCGTCGGCTACCTGCTCAAGGACCGGGTCGTCGAGGTGGAGGAGTTCGTCGCCGCGCTACGTCGGGTCGTGGACGGCGGTACGGTCGTCGACCCCACGGTCGTCCGGCAGCTCCTGCGCCGCAGCAAGGACCCATTGTCGCGGCTGTCCGCGCGCGAGCGCGAGGTGCTCGCCCTCATCGCGGAAGGGCACTCCAACACGGCGATAGCGCAGATCCTCACCGTCGCCGAAGTGACGGTCGGCAAGCACGTCGGCAACATCCTCACCAAGCTGGACCTGCCGTTGACGGACGACAAGAACCGCCGCGTCCTCGCCGTCCTGACCTACCTCCGCAGCCGCGCCGCCGCCTAGCCGCCCGAGCAGCCTGAGCCGCCAAAGCTGCCCAAGCACCCAAAGCCGCCTAGAGCGTCTTCTCGAAGCGCACACGGTCCTGCCCCGGGCCGTCGTATCCGGACTTCGGCTCGTGTACGGCGAAGCCCATGGCCCGGTGGAAGGCGATGGACCCCGTATTGGCGGGTGACGTGATGGCCTTGACCTTCGTACGGCCCGCCGCTGCGGCTTCCTCGAAGAACCGCTCGTACAGGGCCCGAGCTACGCCGTCCTTACGGCGCTTGGGATCGACGCCAACGAAATGGATGTACGCCTCGTCCGGGTGGTCCGGCGAATGGAATCCCACAAGGAAGCCGTGCATGCCGTCGTCACCGTCCATGACGAGGCTCGTCCCGGTGAAGTGCTCGAAGAACAGGCGGGGCAGCAGCAGCGTCAGCTGGCGTGCCTGTTCCGGCGTGCGGGAATCGGCCCACCACTCCGGCATCACCCGCAGGACCGCCTCGTGGTCTTCCAACCGCGCCCGCCGGATCTCCCGCACCGCTCCGCCTCTCCGCCATGGGATGTGCTGGGCCCCATCCTTCCCGAGGCACCCACCGCGACGTCCACGCCCCCTGCCGGACAAGGCAGCGCCGTACACTGACCAGGAAATTCACGGTGAGGAGAGCCATGCCCAGGGCGGACGCGCAACGCAACCGCGACCTCATCCTCACGACGGCCAGGAACGTCTTCGCCGAGCGCGGACCGGACGCACCACTCGACGACATCGCCCGTAACGCGGGCGTGGGCAACGCCACCCTGTACAGGCACTTCCCTACACGACGCGACCTGCTCATCGCCGTGTACGCGGACGAGGTCGCAGACCTGACCGCCAAGAGCCGGAAACTCCTGCACCACGACCCGCCCGCCGACGCCCTCTTCATGTGGCTGCGGGCATTCATCGCCCATGTCGCCGACAAGGGCGACCTGGCCCGCGCCATTCCGGAAGACGGACGTTCCCCTCTCTTCGACGAATGGCATGCCGCCATGCACGCAGCCGTGGCGCCCCTACTGGCGAGGGCCCGGGAGGCCGGTGCCGTTCGTCCCGACCTCGACGGCCCGGACCTCCTGGCGTTGGCAGGCGGGATAGCCACCGCGGGAGCCGGCGCACCGCAAACCGACCGCCTCCTCCGCCTGGTCCGGGAAGGCATCACCACGCCCGGGCGAAACCCCACCTGACCCTGGGCGCGGACACCGTGGAGGGTTGCCTGCCAGGGTGGTGAAGACTGTCCGCATGGAGTTCTTCTGCTACCACCGTGATAGGCGCGGCTCTATGGCGCTGCGCCGCGAACTCGTAGAAGAACACTGGTCCTATATGGACCGCTACGCGGCGGAGATGATCGCCCGTGGCCCGACCTTCTTGAGCAACGGCGAAACGCTCACCGGAAGCGTGCACATCGTCGACCTGCCCGACTCCGCCACCGCGCGCGCGTTCGCCTTCGACGAGCCCGGCTACCAGGCCGGCGCCTACCGCGACATCATGCTGCGCCGCTGGCACAACGCGCTCGGCCGCACGATGTGGGAGTTCCCCGGCGACCGCAACGAGGGCGACCACTATCTGGTGCTCGGCCTAGGCGAAGGCCACTCCGCCGACCGCGATCTGCCGCCCGACAATCACACGCTGATCGCCTACGGCCCCCTGCTGTCCGACGACGGAAGCACATGGCTGGGCACGGCGGCACTAGTGCAGGCACCGAACCCTGAAACGGCCCGCACCGTCCTGGCCGCAGACCGGTACGCCGACATCGAAGTCCACCTCTGGACTTTCGGCGGCCGCAGATAGCTCCCCGGAAGCCGTCCTACCGGAGCTAGAAGCCGTCCTACCCAAGTCATCGGAGCAGGCTCGGCTGATCGATCACCCACAACCGCAACGCCAGGACGGCGTCGGGCTCGTACAACGCCACCAGCCCATCGACGTCGCCGGCGTTCAGCCGCTCCACGACGAGCCGGCTCAGGTCGTCCGGCAAGGATGCCAGGGGCCTCCAACAACAGACCCCCGCCTCGAAGCCATATGACCTGGTCAGCGACCGTCTACCAGGAACATGGACCTCCGAGCCGGGGGCATGGGAGGGCCATGGGGGGTCGACGTTCATGGGCGGACCGCGTCAAGCGGCCGCTGCTGGCTCACGCGATCGTGGTGGTCGCGCTCGCGTTCATGGTGGCGATCACCGTGACGGACCTCGTCCTCGGGACGACCGTCCACCTTGGACCGTTCCTGGTCATCGCGCCCGCGCTCGCCGCCTCCATGGCGACGGTGCGGCTGACCGCCGTCGTCGCCGCCCTGGCGGTGGCGGACCAGGTGATCATCGCGATCTTCCACGGCGGCCTGACCACGACGAACCACCTGGCGCAGATCAGCGCGCTGACCCTGCTCTCCCTGCTGATCGTCTTCCTGCGCCTGGTCCGGGAGCGCCGCGAGCACGCGCTGGGCCAGGCGCGATCCGTGGCCGAGACGGCGCAGCGCGCCCTGCTGAGACCGCCGCCCGAGCGGATCGGGCCGCTGCGGGTGGCCTGGCTCTACCTGACGGCCGAGGACGAGAGCCAGATCGGCGGCGACCTGTTCGCGGTCACGCGCGCGTCCCGGCCCGCGAGCCGGGTGCTGATAGGCGACGTCCGAGGCAAGGGCCTGGACGCCATAGCCGAGGCATCGGTGGTCCTAGGCGCGTTCCGGGAGGGCGCCCGCCGCTACGCCCTGCCCGCCCTCACCGCCGCCCTCCAGGACAGCGTCGACCGCGACCTGGAAGAAGTCGCCGACACCGAGCACGACCTGGGCGAACACTTCATCACCGCGCTTGTCCTCGACGTCGCCGACGACCACCCGGAAGTCGAGATGATCAGCTGCGGCCATCCGCCTCCCCTGCTCCTGCACGACCACCGGACCACGACCCTTGAGCCGCGCGCCCCCGCACCACCGCTGGGCGTGCCGAACCCCGTCCCGCTCAACGTCGAGCGTTTCACCTTCGCACCCGGCGACATGCTCGTCCTCTACACCGACGGCGTCATCGAGGCCCGCTCGCCGTCCGGGGACTTCTACCCGCTCGCCGAACGCGTCGCGACCTTCCCCGCCACCGACCCCGCCGCCTTGCTGGACCACATCCACCGCGACCTGCTCGCCCATACCGCCGACCACCTGGCCGACGACGCCGCCCTCCTCATCCTCCAACGCACAGACCCGCACCCCGCTCGCTGACCACCCGCCCGAACACCGGCCGCCTCCCGCCATAGCCGGCGTTCTTCAAAGTGCCACTCACAGTCACTCGGACACCATCGGCATCCACGAGGCAAGTCAGCGCTCTGTATCGACGGTGTAGCGGGCGAACACGGTCAGTAGGAGCTCGATCGATTCCCGCGTCCGGTCGTCGGCCATGCCTGTGACCTCTATCGAGACCTCGTCGCCCCCAACGGCGCGTGACAGCCGGACCTCCACCTGCCGATCGCCCACCAATGGGTAGGCGTACCAGCCGTCCGCCTGCTCGTCGTCGGTGTCGGGTAGGGCCATCGAGATGGCGAGCCAATCGGAGTCGTCGAAGTCGTATCCGACGACCTCGGAGATCATCTCCATGAGCGGGCGGACGTTGGACGACCAGACCCACCCCCCTGCGCTTAAAGCCCGGTCACCCATCCGCATGGACTACGACTACCGGACGGACAGGCCCCATAGGGCGCCACCGACGGCGGCGAGAGCCTCCGTGGATGGCCGACCAGGAGGGGGGTCATTAGTGTGGGTGGGGTTGGGTGATTACGGGTTGGTAGGGTGCGGGCGTGGTGAATCGCGGGATGGCGTACGGGGTCGCGGCGTACGTCCTGTGGGGGCTGTTCCCGCTGTACTGGCCGCTGCTGAAGCCGGCCGGGGCGCTGGAGATCCTCGCGCATCGGATCATGTGGTCGCTGGTGGCGGTCGCGGTGGTGCTCGCGGCGGCGCGGAACTGGGGCTGGATCAGGGCGCTGACGGTCCGCAAGGCGGGCCTGCTGGCGGCGGCCGCGCTGGTGATCACCGCGAACTGGGGCACCTACATCTACGCGGTCAACAGCGGGCACACGATCGAGGCGGCGCTGGGCTACTTCATCAACCCGCTGATCAGCGTGGTGTTCGGCGTGGTGATCTTCCGGGAGCGGCTGCGGGCCGGGCAGTGGGCCGCGGTGGGGCTGGGCGCGGCGGCGGTGGTGGTGCTGACGGCGGACTACGGGCGGCTGCCGTGGATCGCGCTGGTGCTGGCGTTCTCGTTCGGGACGTACGGGCTGCTGAAGAAGTTCGCGAGCATGCCGTCGGCGGAGAGCCTGGCCGTGGAGACGGCGGTGATGTTCGTGCCGGCGCTGGTGTCCGTGCTGGTGCTGGCGGGACGGGGCGACGCGGCGTTCGGGCATCACGGAGCGGGCCACGCCGCGCTGCTCGCCGGCGCGGGGATCGTGACGGCGATCCCGCTGATGCTGTTCAACGCGGCGGCGATCCGGTTGCCGATGAGCGCGATCGGGATGCTGCAGTACCTCGCGCCCGTCCTGCAGTTCCTCATCGGGCTGCTGGTGCAGGGCGAGGAGATGCCGCCGAGCCGGTGGGCCGGCTTCCTGCTCGTGTGGCTCGCGCTGGTGGCGCTGACCTGGGACGGGGTGCGGGCCGGGCGGCGGGCGCGGGTTCCGGAAACGGATGCCGTGCCGGAAACGGCGCATTGAAGGCGCCCGGCCGAGCCACTAAAGTGCCGGACGTCACACGCCGCATCCGAGGAGTCCTGTTGCGTTTGCTGAGCGTCACCGTGTTGGGGTCCGCACTCGTGGCGGCGGGTCTGATGGCACCGGCGGCGGGCGAGGCGACGACCTCGGGGCACGACGGGCTGACGGTGCGGCCGGGCACGACCCGGGCCGGGGACAAGGTGGACCTGTCGGTTCCCGGGTGCGGTCCGGGACGGCACTGGGCGTCGTCGGACGTGTTCGACGGGCGGGCCCGGCTGGACGGCCAGAACGGCACAGCGGTGCTCGAGGACGACGCGAAGCCCGGGACGTACACGGTGCGGGTGCGCTGCGGGTCGCACACGGCGACCGGGAAGGTGCGCGTGGCGGGGCGGCTCGTCTGGCCGACCCTGCTTCCGGGCAACCGCGACGGCCTGTAGGCGCGACCCCCGATAGGCGCGACGCTCGACAGGCACGACGCCCGGCAGGCGCGACGGCGCCTCAACTCTGGTGACGGATTCGGTGTCCCGCACGAACGGTGCGTGAGAAGTACACCGACCAAGACATCCGTCTACATATGCCATCAAGACCGACGAATGGCAAGACCTTTGACTGAGTGACTCATGTCACTCGTCAGATGCATGTATCGGACACATTCGATCTTGATCCACATCTAGGTCGATGTGATACTTCCACGGTATTGACCAGGTTTCGGCAAACTTATACCAACCCTTCCGGGATGCCCTTTTTGCCGCGAGAGGGGCGTTCCACCGCAAGATTTCCCGCACGACTCGTCGAACACCGTCCTTCGCGCGAGAGACGTCCAGTCTGAGGGGCACGTCACGATGACCGTCACCGCCGGCCCGCCACGGTCCCGGAAACCGAGAAACTTCCCCCTTTACCGCACGGTTTCCCGCTTCGTCCGCGACCCCCTGAGGGAGATCGAGCGGATCAGCACCGCGGCGGGAGGTGAGATAGCGCGGCTGGACCTCGGCGCCTCGCACCCCTACGTGGTGACGCACCCCGACCACGTCCAGCAGGTGCTGCGCAAGGAGTCGGAGAACTTCGTCCGGGACGGGACGTTCTGGCGCCCCCTGCACAGCCTGTTCGGCGACAGCATCATGTCCGAGTACGCCGAGTGGGAGCTGAGCAAGCGGATCCTGCAGCCGGTCTTCTCCACCCGCACGATCCGGTCGCTGAGCGACCATATGGCACGTGCCATCAACGAGGCCGTCGCGCAGCTCGACGAACCGGCGCGCGAGGGACGGTCCATCGAGGTGCTGCCGGAGATGGGCCGCATCGTCCACGACACCGTCATCAAGGTGCTCTTCGGGGACAAGATAAGGAAGGCCGAGGCGGACCGGCTGATCCCCGCGATGGAGCGCCTGGCCACGTCGATCGCGTTCCGTTTCCTGCTGCCGTTCGTCCCGCGCTCCATCCCGCTGCCGGGCGACCGCGCGTTCTCCGCGGGCCTCCAGGTCATGGACGAGACGCTCTACGAACTCGTCGACCGGTTCCGGTACGACCCGGGCGAGGGCTACGACATCTTCACGGCGCTCTGCAAGGCCCGCATGACGGAGGGCAGCGGCCTCGACGACAACTGGGTCCGCGACAACCTGCTCGCCATGTGGGCCACCAGCACCGAGACGACGACGGTAGCGCTGACCTGGATCTGGCCGATGCTCGCCGCGCATCCGGACGTCACCGCGCGGCTGCGCGCGGAGATCGAGGCGGTGGTGGGCGACGAGGCGGTGCGGCCCGAGCACCTGCACCGGCTCCCCTATGTGAAGCAGGTCGTCCAGGAGCTGCTGCGGCTGTATCCGGTGGGCTGGATCTTCCCGCGCATCGCGCTGAAGGACACCGTCATCGGCGGTGTGCCGGTCGAGGCGGGGCAGACGGTTCTGATCAGCCCGTTCCTCACGCACCGCCTCGAGTCGGTGTGGGAGCGGCCGCTGGAGTTCGACCCCGAACGCTTCACGCCCGAGCGTGCGCGCGCGCGTCACCGCTACGCCTACTTCCCCTTCGGCGGCGGCCCGCACCAGTGCATCGGACGGCATGTGTTCAACATGGAGGCCGAGTTGATCCTCACCGCCATCCTCAGCCGGTACCGTCCGGAGATGGCGCCGACGGAGGGCCCGGTACAGGCGCGGATCGGCGCGACGCTCCGCCCCAACCAGCCGCTCCACCTCCTGCTGCACCCGGTCCAGCGCTGATGGACGGCATCGGCGGCGACACGGCCGCCCCTCAGTCCTCCACGCCTGCCCCCACGTCCGCCCTTCAGTCCTCCACGCCTGCCCTCACCTCCCCAACATCCGCTCTGCAGGCCGGGACGATCTGCGCCGTCGCCGGGCAGGCGCAGCGGCAGATGCGGGCGTGGGCGGCCGACCATCCCGCGCTCTACGACGCGAAGGCGTTCGACCCCGCCCTGTTCAGCACGCTCGCGCTGGCGGCGGCGTTCAGCGGGCCGGACCTCGGCGCGGACCGTCTCGCGGTCGCCAACAAGGTCTGCCTGTGGTGCTTCGGCCTGGACTGGCTGATCGACTACGCCGCATCGTCCCGGGACGAGGTCGCCGGCCTGGTCCGCAGGTGCGCCGCCGTGGCCGACGGCGAGGAGCCCGCACCGGGGACGCCCGCCGAGGACGAGCTCTCGCGGTTCCTCGCCGGCATCCGGGACGAGCTGCGGGCCGAGCCGGCGTTCCCCGGGCTCGGCGACGTCTGGCGGGACGAGCTGCAGCGCATGCTCGACGCCATGGCCCTCGAATGGGACTGGAAGGCCGCGCGGGACGCCGGAGGCGACGCCCCCTCGTTCGACGAGTACCTCGCGAACGCCGACAATCTGGGCTTCGCCTTCGTGTTCGTCTCGCATTGGATCGCCTCCGGCGGCGGCGGGGACGTGACGGCCGTCCGCGAGGCGGGCTGGGCCGTGCAGCGGGTCATCCGGCTGCTCAACGACCTCGGAACCTACGAGCGCGACCTCGAATGGGGCGACCTCAACGCGCTCCTGCTCGGCCGCCCGCGCGCGGAGGTGCAGGAACGGATCTCGGCGCTGACCGCCGAGGCACGCGTGCTCATTGCGCGCGCGCGAGACGGCGCCCCCCGCCTCGCCGACTACATGGAACGGCAGATGGACTTCTGCGCCGGCTTCTACGGGGTCACGGACTTCTGGGGTTCCCTGTGAGCATCGACGACCGCCCTATAGCGGCGACCACCGTCCCTTCCCCCCGGCAGGAAACCGCCCACCCCCCTCATGACCCGGACGCCGACCTCGCCCGCGCGGTCGCCCGGCTCATCGCCGGGCTGACCGAGCACCCCTGGGGCCGGACGTCGCCGTCGGTCTACGAGACGGGCCGGCTGGTGACGCTCGCGCCATGGCTCAGCGGGCACGCGCGGCGCGTCTCCTACCTGCTGGAGCAGCAGCGGCCGGACGGTCTGTGGGGCGCCCCCGAACCCGGCTATGCGCTCGTCCCGACGCTGAGCGCGATCGAGGCCCTGCTGAAGGTGCTCACCCGCGAGGGCGGGGTCGCCGGAACCGACCGCGACCGCCTCGCCCGCTCCGCGGACCTGGGGCTCGGCGCCGCCGCGGCCCGCCTGTGCGGGCCGTCCGCCCCCGCGTTCGCGCTGCCCGACCTGCCCGCCATCGAGCTGATCACGCCGGCGCTCCTCGAGGGCATCAACGCGTCGCTGGACCGGCTGCGGGAGGCGCCCGTCCCCGGTCTCGGCGCATGGGCAGGGCACGAACTCGGCCCGCCGACCGGAATGGACGTCGCCAAGCTCGGCCTCGTGCGCTCGCTGCTCGGCTCCGGTGCCCCCGCTCCGCAGAAGCTCATGCACGCCCTGGAGGTCGCCGGGCCGGCGGCCGCCGGACTGCCGCACACCCGCCCCGAGCCGACCGGGACGATCGGCGCGTCCCCCGCCGCCACGGCCGCCTGGCTGGGCGCGGAGGCGCCGCCCGAACCGGGCGATCCGGCCCGCTGGTACCTGGAGACGGTGGTCGCGCGGCACGGCGGCCCGGTCCCGTGCGGGATCCCGCTCACCGTGTTCGAGCGCGGCTGGGTGCTGGCGTGGCTGGCGCGGGCGGGCGTCCCGTTCACCGTGCCGCCCGAGCTCGTCCTCAGCCTGACGGCGCCGCTCGGCCCGGCGGGGACCGCCGCCGCGGCGGGGCTCCCGTCGGACGCCGACACCACCGCCGGTGCGCTCTACGCGCTGGCCCTGCTGGACGCGCCCTGCCGCCCCGACTCCCTCCTCCCCTACGAGACGGACACGCACTTCTGCACCTGGCAGGGCGAGGACGGGGCGTCCATCACGACGAACGCGCACGTCCTGGAAGCGTTCGGCCAGTACCTCGCCACCATGCGGGACCGCGTCGGCGCGGCCTCGGCGGAGCGGTACGCGGCCGCGGCGGCGAAGGCCGCGTCCTGGCTGTGCGGGCAGCAGCGGCAGGACGGCAGCTGGGAGGACCGCTGGCACGCCTCCCCCTACTACGCGACGGCGTGCGCGGCCGTCGCCCTGGCGGCGTTCGGCGGCGAGGCGTCCGCGGCGGCCGTCGCGGCGGCGCGCCGCTGGGTCCTCGGCACGCAGCGCGCGGACGGCTCCTGGGGCCGGTGGGAGGGAACGGCGGAGGAGACGGCGTACGCGGTCCAACTGCTGCTGCTGACGGGACGCGGCGCCGATCCGGCCGCCGCCGAGGCCGCCGCGCGGGCCCGGCCGCACCTGCTGCGCGGCCTGACCAGCGCGGATGATCACGCGGACGCGGAGCCGGCGCTGTGGCATGACAAGGACCTCTACAGGCCCGGCGCGATCGTCATGGCCGGGGTCGTGGCGGCGCTTCATCTCGGCCGCGGGTCCGGCGTGTTTCGGTGAGGTGAATTTCGCCACACCGGTTCCGCCGCGCACCGCCCTCAAATGCGACAAAACCGTGTGTGTTGACGATTCACCTTGAGGGGGTATGGCCCTGTTGCTAGTCTTCTACGCCGTATGGAACGGCGACTAGCCGCCGCCCCTGCGGACCACGACACCAGCAGGCTCGCTTCCGCGAAACACGATGTGCCACGCGGTTGCGAGCCAATTCACATATTGTTGGGGCGATTGTAATGCGCTTCCGCAACTCGCGCCTGCGAACCAAGATCACGGCGCTGTTGCTCTCCCTGACCGCACTCTGGATTTTCGCGGCCTGGGTGACCCTGCGAGAAGGCGTCAATCTGCTCGGCGTCACGACCCTGGACAGCGCGATCGCCCAGCCGACCGACCCGCTGCTGGCCGAGCTCCAGAAGGAGCGCCGGCTGTCCATGATCGAGTTCTCCCGGCCGAGCGCGTCGGTCCGCAGCGCGCTCGCCGCGCAGCGGTCCCGCACCGACGACGCGAGCGCCGAGGCGATCAAGAAGGCCCGGGACGGAAAGGTGAAATGGTTCGCGGGCGACCTGCTCGAGCACCGCATCGACGAGATGGTCGGCAGGTTGCGCGGGGTGGACGCGATCCGCCGCACGGTCGACGCGCACGGCGCCGACCGGACCCGAATCGCCGCCGGGTATTCCGAGGTCATCGAGTCCATTTTCCGGGTCTACGATTCCCTGGCCACCCTGGACGACAAGGACTTCGCCAGCGACACCCGCACCGAAGTCGAGCTCAACCGCACGTGGGAACTGCTTTCGCAGGAGGACGCGTTGGTCGCGGGCTCGCTCACGGCCGGCCGGTTCAGCCAGTCCGAGCTCATCACCTTCACCCAGACGGTGGGCACGCGCCGGCACAACATCTCCGCGGCGCTCATCGCCATTCAGGATTCGGACGGCGCCCTTTACGACGCGCTGACGAAGAACGCGAAGCTCGCCCAGGTCCAGTCGCTCGAAGACCAGATCATGCAGAACCGGCGGATCACCTCCGGGAAGCCGCCGCACACCGTCACCCGGCCCGCGGTCACGCTCGACCAGTGGTCGACCGCGGCGACGCCCGCGCTGAGCCAGGTGCGCGAGAGCATCCAGGCGGGCGGCGACCGGCTCGTCGACCGCGCCAAGCCGATCGCGATCGGCGTGGTCGTCCGGCTGGTGCTCGCCGGTGGTCTCGGGCTCCTCGCGGTCATCGCGTCCATCGTCGTGTCGATCACCACGGCGCGCGCCCTCGTGCGGCAGCTCGAGCGGCTGCGCGTCGCCGCGTGGGAGCTGGCCGAGCAGCGGCTGCCCGGCGTCGTCGAGCGGCTCGGGCACGGCGAGAAGGTCGACGTGTCGGTGGAGGCGCCGCCGCTGCAGTTCGGCACCGACGAGATCGGGCAGGTGGGACGCGCGTTCAACGCCGTCCAGGAGACCGCGATCCGCACCGCGGTCGAGCAGGCGGAGCTGCGCCGCGGCATCCGCGACGTCCTGCTCAGCCTGGCCCGCCGCACGCAGACCCTCGTGCACCGGCAGCTGACCATGCTGGACACCATGGAGCGCCGCCGCGACATCGAGGTCAAGGAGCTGGAGGAGCTGTTCCGGCTCGACCACCTCGCCACCCGGATGCGGCGCAACGCCGAGAACCTCATCGTGCTGTCGGGCGCGCTGCCCGCCCGCGGCTGGCGCAGCTCGGTGCCGATGGTCGACGTCGTGCGCGCCGCGGTCGGCGAGGTCGAGGACTACACCCGCGTCACCGTGCTGCCGTTCGGGCCGGTCGAGCTGGCCGGACGCGCGGTCGGCGACGTCACCCACCTGCTCGCCGAGCTGATCGAGAACGCGGTGTCGTTCTCCCCGCCGGACACGGTCGTGCAGGTCGGCGGGCACCTGGTCGCCAACGGCTTCGCGATCGACATCGAGGACCGCGGGCTCGGCATGACCGACGAGAAGCTCGCCGAGATCAACGAGCGGATCGAGGACCCGCCGGACTTCAACCTGCAGAGCTCGGTGCAGCTCGGCCTGTTCGTGGTCAGCAAGCTCGCCGAGCGGTACGGGCTGCGCGTCCAGCTGAAGCGGTCCGCCTACGGCGGCACCACCGCGGTCGTCGTGATCCCCAAGGGACTGGTCGTCGAGGAGGGCGACCGGGTCCGGGCGGCGTCGACCTCCACCACGACCACGCAGAACGGCCTGGAGGTGCGCCAGCCCACCGCGGTCGGCGCGGGCCGTTCCGGCGGCGCCGCGGCGCTCACCGCCGGCGGCACCGGGCCGCAGCCGGCGCCG
>NZ_WBMR01000197.1 GCF_008923365.1 Actinomadura montaniterrae | reverse complement strand
ACCTGCCCAGGGGCCGCAGAGGCTCCAAAGTCAAGGGTGGACGAAGTCCATCGCGAAGCGACGCCGAAGGCGCCCTTGACTTTGGAGGGGCGGCCCCGTACGCAAGCGCCACCCCACCACCCGAACACCCTTTCTCTCCGATCTCCCGAACACCCTTGCATAGGGTCACTCGAACGGCCGCTCCGAGAATCGGAAACCCTTGGTGGATATCCAAACCACATCCCCACTTAAAGGACGGGCACTCAGCCCTGACCGGATCCAACCTCGACCTGAGAATTATTGCCGCCCGGCGGGTAGGGGTAGCAGAGGCCGGAAACGAGGCGGCAGGAAACGGACACCGGGGAGCGAGATATGAACCGCGTCGACATAGATCCGCGCATGTTCGGCGACCGGCTCGGGTACGAGCGGGCCGTCCTGATCGAGCGGCCTGAACGCTGGCTCTTCGTTGCCGGGCATGAGGCGCGCGGCGATGACGGGGCCATCGCCCATGCCGGTGACATCCGCGCTCAGGTGTCGCTGTCGTTCCAGCGGCTGCGGGAGACGCTCGGCAAGGCCGGGTTCGCGCTCGCCGACGTCGTCCAGATCCGGCTGTTCACCGTGGACCTGCCCGCGCTGACCGCGAACTACGACGCCGTCACCGCCGAGCTCGCCGCCGGGGACTGCCGTCCGACCAGCCTTCTCGCGGGCGTCGACGCCCTGTCCGACCCGGCGATGCTCTTGGAGATCGAGGCCGTCGCCGCGCAATAGCGGCCGAGCCGGCGGCGCCGGAGGGTCAGACCGGCGGTGGTAGAGGGTCAGACCGGCGGCGGTGGAGGGTCAGAACAGGGTGCCCTCGTGTTCGATGCCGCGGAGCGCGTCGTAGTCGAGGGTGACGCAGTTGATGCCGCGGTCCGTGGCGAGGACGCGGGCCTGCGGCTTGATCTCCTGCGCCGCGAAGATCCCGCGGACCGGCGCCAGGTGCGGGTCCCGGTTCAGCAGCTCCAGATACCGCGTGAGCTGCTCGACGCCGTCGATCTCGCCGCGCCGCTTGATCTCGACGGCGACGGTGGCGCTGTCGGCGTCCCGGCACAGGATGTCGACGGGGCCGATCGCGGTCGGGTACTCGCGGCGGATCAGCGACCAGCCGTCGCCGAGCGTGGTGATGTGCTCGGCGAGCAGCTCCTGCAGGTGCGCCTCGACGCCGTCCTTCTGCAGGCCCGGGTCCAGGCCCAGCTCGTGGCTGGTGTCGTGCAGGATCTCCTCGATGGTGAGGATCAGCCGCTCGCCCGACTTGCCGTGCGTCACCGTCCAGCGGGCGATCGCGCCGTTCTCGTCGTAGGGCTCCTCGCGCAGGGAGCACGGCGGGTTCATCCAGTTCAGCGGCTTGTAGGCGCGGTCGTCGGCATGGATGCTCACGCTCCCGTCCGACTTGATCAGGACGAGCCTGGGGGCCATGGGCAGGTGGGCGGTGAGCTTGCCGGCGTAGTCGACGCTGCAGCGGGCGATAACGAGACGCACGTTGCCCAACCTTAGTTCCGCCGTGGACGTGGCGTGGCCGTCATGCGAGACCCGCGTACGCACGGCACTCGTCGCGGTCGTTGGGCAGGCCCCAGTCGCGCAGGACCTCCAGGAGGTTGCCCCACTGCCAGCTGTCGTGCGGAAGTTCGGCGATGACCCGGACGGTCCGCTGCTGCGCGGGCGTGAGGGAGGCGTAGGGCGGCAGCGGCCGGGACGGCTCACCGAAGGTCAGCCGCAGCGCGGTGGCGGTCATGGGGAAGGACGCGTCGTCGGACGTGCGGGACAGCCCGTCGAGGACGGCGCCGACGGCTTGGTCCGGCGGTTCGGCCATTGCGCCGATGGCGGCGGCCGAGTAGAGGCGCAGGTCGCCGTTCATGAACGCGACGGGCGGGCCGGGCATCTCGGGCGGGGTGACGGTGGTGGCGGCGAGTTCGGCGATGACGGACGGGTCGGTGACGTCCAGGCGGAGGAGCGCGATGGCGGCGGCCCAGCGGGGGAGCGGTTCGGTGCCGGCGAGGTGTTCGCGGAGCCGGGGGATGAGGTCGCGGCCGTCGAGGAGGCCGGCGGAGACGAGGGCGTTCGCGGTGACGGCGGGGTCGGTCTCTGCGGCGAGCAGCGCCTGCAGCACCGGCAGCGACGCGGCGGCCTCCTCAGGGAACCAGCCGACCGCGTAGGCGGCCGCCGCGCGGACGTGCGCGTCGGCGTCGGTGAGCAGGGCGCGGACGACGGGCAGCCCGGACCGGACGGCGTCGTAGGCGGCCAGTTCGGCTAGCAGGTAACCGGCGTCCACGAGCTCCCGGTGGCGCCTCCTGGATGAGCGCTCGGCGGGATCGGCGGCCTCCTCGACCCAGGCGTCCAGGCGGCGTTCCTCGTCGGCGGGGTCGGCGGCGCGCAGCCGGGCGACCTCGCGCCGCCACCCGGCGATGTCGACGCCGGACGGCAGGTGCGACTCGTCGAAGCCGATCGCCATCCCGGCGGCCAGGTACAGCAGGTCGTCGCGGTCGGGGGTGGCGGGGTCGGCGGCGAGGGCCAGCAGGAACGGCACGGCGGCACCGGACGCCGGGTAGCGGCTGCCCTGGTGGTAGATGCTCGCGTAGAGCATGTGCAGCGCGTCTTGGCGGTCCTCTTGGCCCGGGGCCTGGAGCGTTCGCAGCAGGTCTGGGACGTCGTCGGCGGAACCGTAGGCGTGGCCGAGCCCGGCCCAGTCGACGTCGTCAAGCCCCGCCAGGAGTTCGTCCATGCCGCGGGATTCTGCCAGCCGCGTCCGACATCGCCCTGGCCTGCATAAGAGCGTCTAAGACCCCCGTAAGGCCGGATATAGGGCGTCGTCCTGATGTGGGGGCGGGGGCCTTAGGACGAACCTCTTGGATGTCGGGTCGTTTCCGCGGCCCGCGACGGAGGAGGGGCCGTGTACCACCACGACATCATGCGGTCGATCATGCAGCAGCGGGCCCGCGAGCGGCGCGCCGAGGCGCGGGCGGCGCGGAACGCGACGCTGGCGCGGCGGGCGCGCGAGTTCTGGGAGGAGCGGGCGCAGCGGGGCACGCGCCCGGTGCGGCGGCCGTCCGGACGGCACGGAGCGGCGCCCGCGGGCTGACGGCGGGGCCGCCGGCCACCGGGCCGGCGGCTTCCCCGGCCCGACGAGCGGACGCATCCCGGCCGGGACGAACGAGGCCTTCCGGACGGGATGAACGGGGCCTCCCGGCCGGGACGAACGGGGCCTTCCGGCCGGGACGAACGGGGCCTTCCGGCCGGGACGAACGGGGGCTCCCGGCCGGGCGGTCGCGGGCCGCATATGGCTCATGTCAGGATCTCTGTCAAGCCTGGAATTGTCGGGATGCCGTGATTAGCGTCGCGGGTGGTGGGTTTCATCCGTCTGCGAAAGGACCCCCGCGATGTCCCTCGACGTGACCCCGGAACTCCTGGAGACGGCTCGCCAGGGCGAGATCGGCGACAGGGAGTTCGTCGAATGCATCAGGACGTCCCTCCCGTACGCCTGGGAGCTGATCAGCGGTCTGGTGGCGCGGCTGCAGGTGGACGGCGGCGAGTTCGCCGACAACCTGACGCCGCCGCCGGACGAGCGGGCGCGCGGCCAGTTGCTGCGCGTGCTGGCGAGCGACGCGATGCGCGGAACGCTGGAACGCTACTTCGGGGTGAAGCTGGCGTTCCAGAACTGCCATCGGGTCGCCGTCTTCCCGTCCGGCGATTCGGCGGCGTACCGCACGTTCGTGACGCCGCGCGAGCAGATCCTGAACCAGTCTCCGGAACTGCGCGACTGCTGATTCGGCGGCCCTCGCCGAATCGCTCCCGGACGCGCCGCCCTTCCGCGAAGGGCGGCGCGTCCGCGCGTCAGGGGAGTGCCGCATGTCACGGGAGCGCCGCACATCGGGGGAGCGCCGGGCATTAGGAGAGCGCGGCGCGGGTTTTCGGGAGGACCTCCTCGCCGAGGCGGGCGATGTTCTCGAGCGTCGCGCGGTGCGATCCGGCGGCCTCGACCAGCAGGACGAGGTGCCGGATCCCGGTCCGCCCGGCGGTCGCGGCGAGCGCGGCGGCGCAGTCGTCGGGGGAGCCGACGGGGTGCAGGTCGCAGAGGCGGCGGGTGTAGGCGGCGGGGTCGCGGGACGGCCGGGGCCGGTCGTCGACGGGCACGTAGCCGTCCAGGCCGGGGCCGAGCCAGCGCGGCATCTCGGCGAGCAGCGTCCGGACGGCCGCGTCCCGCGAGTCGGCGACCTGCGCGAGGTGGACGGAGACGTGCGGCAGGTCCGGGTCGCCGTGGCGGGCGACGGCGGCGGCCTTCTCGTCGTCGCCGACGTGCATTCCGAGGAGCATCGGCAGGCCGCGTTCGGCGGCGACGGCCTCAGTGGCGGGAGAGGTGCACGCGACGGACACCGGCGGCGGCACGTCCGTTCTCGGCACGACCGGGACTTCGCGGAACGAGAAATGCTCGCCCTGCCATCCGACCCTTTCCGAGCGCAGCCAGGCGAGCAGCAGGTCGAGGGATTCGGCGAACCCTTCCTCGTAGCGGCGGAGCCCCGTTCCGAAGACCTCGAGACTGCGCCACGGGCCGCCGCGTCCGACGCCCAGCCGGAAACGTCCGCCGGAAAGCAGTGACAGCATCGCCGCCTGTTCCGCGAGCGCGACGGGATGCTGGTCGGAAAGGACGCTGACGGCCGTGCCGACGTGAATGCGGCCGGTCAGGGCGAGAATGTGGCCCGCCATGAGCGTCGCGGACGGGATGACGCCGTAGGACATGAAATGGTGCTCGGCCAGCCACACGTCGTCGAATCCGGCGCGTTCCGCGGCGACGGCGGCCTCGACCGTGCGGGCCAGGGCGGCGGCGTCGTCCTGACCGGGATAGCGGGCGGCGAGCAGGAAGATTCCGAAGCGCACGTCCCGGTCGTACCCGGCATCCGGCCGGGCCGAGCGCTCTGGGAGACTGCGGTGCATGACTGGTGGTTCGTTCAGCAGGGTCGGGGTCGTCGGACTGGGCACCATGGGCGCGGGCATCGCGGAGGTGCTGGCGCGCGGCGGCCTGGCGGTCGTCGGCATCGAGGTGAACCAGGACGCGCTGGAGCGCGGCCGCGGCCACCTGGAGAAGTCGACGGGGCGCGCGGTGAAGCGCGGGAAGCTCACCGAGGACGCGCAGCGCGAGATCCTCGGCCGGGTGGCGCTGTCCACCGACTTCGCCGACCTCGGCGACTGCGACCTGGTCATCGAGGCGGTGCCGGAGCGGCTCGACCTGAAGCGCAAGGTGTTCGCGACGCTGGACGGGGTGTGCCGCGCCGACGCGGTGCTCGCCACCAACACCTCGTCGCTGTCGGTCACCGACATCGCGGTCACCACCGAGCGGCCCACCAAGATCGTCGGGGTGCACTTCTTCAACCCGGCGCCGGTCATGAAGCTCGTCGAGGTCATCCGCACGGTGCTCACCGAGCCGGACGCCGTGGACCGCGTCGCCGCGCTGGTGAAGGACCTCGGCAAGACGCCGGTGACGATCGGCGACCGCGCCGGGTTCGTCGCGAACCGGCTGCTGTTCGGCTACCTCAACCAGGCCGCCGGGATGCTGGAGTCCGGGCACGCGACGCGCGACGACATCGACACCGCGATGACGGCGGGCGCGGGCCTGCCGATGGGCCCGTTCACCCTCATGGACCTGATCGGCCTCGACACCTGCCTTGAGGTGCTGGAGGCGATCCACGCCGAGACCCGCGACCGGCGGCACGCGCCGTCGCCGCTTCTGCGCGAGCTGGTCACCGCGGGCCTGCTCGGCCGCAAGACGGGCCGCGGCTTCTACGACCACGGCGCGCCGAAGGAAGAGGCGCCCGCGCGGGCGGACGGTCCCGCGCCCGTCGTCGGCGTCCTCGGCACCGGCGCCCTCGCCGACGCGTTCGCGGCGATCTGCGACCGCGCCGGCGCGCAGGTCCGCGACGCCGCCGCCGACCTCGCCGACTGCGACCTGATCATCGAGGCGTCCGGTGACGCCGGCGCGGGCCGGGAGCTGCTCGCCGCCGCGGCGCAGGCCGCCAAGCCCGGCGCGGTCCTCGCCGTCACGTCCGCGACGGTCCCGGTGGCCGAGGCGGCGACGGCGTCCGGACGTCCCGCCGACGTCGTCGGCCTGCACCTGCCGGACGCGGCGGGCGCGCTCGCGGAGATCGCGGAGACCGTCGCGACGGGCCCCGGCGTCGCCGACCGAGCCGCCGAGCTGGCCGGACGGCTCGGCCTCACCGTCGTCCGCTGCCGCGCCCGCGCCGGCTTCATCGTGGACGCGCTGCGCTTCCCCTACCTCAACGACGCCGCCGCGATGCTCGGCGCCGGCTACGCCGACCCGGACGCGATCGACGCCGCGATGACGCTCGGCTGCGGCTACCCGACGGGCCCCATCGCCGACCTCGACCGTCTCGGGATCGACCGGGCCGTCGCCGTGCTGCGCGCCCTGCACGCCGAGACCCGCGAGCCGGCCCTCGCGCCCGTCCCGCTCCTCACCGAGCACGTCACCGCGGGCGTGCCGATCCGCTGAATATCCTTGGGACATGAGCCCCCGCAAGAACCGCCGTGCCGTGTCCGGGAAACCGCCGCAGGGCAGCGGCGGCGGCAGCGGCGGCGGGGGCTGGGCGCAGCGGACGGAGGACGGCCCGGACGGCGAATGGATCGTCCGGTCCATCGCCGGGGCGGCGTCGACGAAGGCGTACCGGTGCCCGGGCTGCGACCAGGAGATCCCGCCGGGCGTCCCGCACGTCGTCGCGTGGCCGGCGGACGAGCGGGGCGGCGCCGACGACCGGCGGCACTGGCACCGCCCGTGCTGGCAGGCGCGGGCCCGCCGGGCGCCGCGCGTCCAGCGGAGCAGGAACGCGCCGCGCTACTAGGCGCGGCGCGTCACCGGGCACGGCGTCGAAGGGCGCGGCACCACCGAGTGAGGGAGTCGATGGCGGAGATCAGGGCGGCGACGGTGCTCCCGGCGCGGCGCGAGGAGATCACCCTGCACACCTCCGACGGGCTGCGGCTCGTCGGTGAGCTGGCGCTGCCGCCGGACCGGCCGCCGGTCGCGACGCTGGTCTGCCTGCACCCGCTGCCGACCGCCGAGGGCATGATGGACAGCCACGTGCTGCGCAAGGCGTCCTACCGGCTGCCCGCGCTCGCGGGCCTCGCCATCCTGCGGTTCAACACACGGGGGACGACGTCGGCGCGCGGCACCAGCGAGGGCGAGTTCGGCGAGGGCGAGACCGAGCGCTTCGACGTCGCGGCGGCGCTGGAGTACACCGAGTACCACGACCTGCCGCGGCCGTGGCTGCTCGGCTGGTCGTTCGGCACCGAGCTGGCGCTGCGCTGGGGGCTGGACCCGCTGGTCGAGGGCGCGATCCTGCTGTCGCCGCCGCTGAAGCGGGCCGGGGACGGCGACCTGGACGCGTGGGGCGCCGACGGGCGGCCGCTCGTCGCGCTCGTCCCGGAGTTCGACGACTACCTGCGCCCGGCGGAGGCGCGGGAGCGGTTCGCGCGCGCGCCGCAGGCGGAGGTGATCGGCGTGGACAACGCCAAGCACCTGTGGGTGGGGGAGCCGTACGTCCGGATCGTGCTGAACGAGATCGTCCGGCACGTCGCCCCGGACGCGTATCCGCTCCCCACAGAATGGGACGAACCGGACAGATAAACGCGCGCGGCCGATCGCGGCCACTCCCGTCCCACCGCCCCCGATCGCGGGTAACGATTGTCCGACCGCCGCGTGAACGCGGCGGCGTTTCGCGGACGCGGACGTGAGGGAACCGGATGACCGTGCAGCTGTACGCCAGGGACGTCGGAACGGGGACACCCCTCGTCCTGCTGCACGCCTTCCCGCTCTCCTCGGCGATGTGGCTGGAGCAGCGGCAGGGCCTCGCGAACCGGTTCCGCGTCATCACCCCGGACCTGCGCGGGTTCGGCGGCTCTCGGCTCGGCACCGACGAGCCGTCGGTCGACGCGATGGCCGACGACGTCGCGCACCTGTTCCGCCGCCTCGGCCTCCAGCGCGCCGTCGTCGGCGGCCTGTCCATGGGCGGGTACGTCGCGATGGCGCTGTGCCGCCGCCACCCCGACCTGGTCCTCGGCGTCGTCCTCGCGTCGACCCGCGCCGCCGCCGACACCCCCGGCGTCCGGGAGAACCGGCTGCGGCAGGCCGACGTGATCGACCGCGACGGCACCGTCCAGGTCCTGCTGGACGAGATGCTGCCCGGGCTCGTCGGGCCGACCACCTACCGGCAGCGCGCCCTCGTGTACGGGCGCGTCCGCGGGCTCGTGCAGGCGACGCCCGCGCCGGCCGCCGCGTGGGCGCAGCGGGCGATGGCCGCGCGTCCCGAGTCGTTCGAGACGCTGCGCGGCCTCAAGGTGCCCGCGCTGGTGATGGTCGGCGACGAGGACACGCTCGCCACCGAGGACGAGGCGCGCGCCATGGCCGACGCCCTGCCGAACGCCGAGCTGCTCGTCATCCCGCGGGCCGGGCACCTGTGCGCCGTCGAGCAGCCCGACCTGTTCAACCAGGCCGTCGCCGAGTTCGCCGCCGCGGCGGCCCGCACCACCCGCTGACGCCGCGGCCCCGCCGACCGCGCGGCCCCGCCGACGGCGCGGCCCCGCGCTAGAGCGTCTCCTGCCGCGGCATGACCACCTCGCGGATCAGCAGCGAGATCGCCGCCGCCGTCGGGATCGCCAGCAGCGCCCCGACCACGCCGAGCAGCGCCGCACCGACCAGCGCCGCGACGATCGTCACCGCGGGCTGCACGTCGACCGTCCGCTTCATCACGCGCGGGTACACCAGGTAGTTCTCGACCTGCTGGTACACCACGTAGAAGATCACGCAGACGATGAGGTCGGTGGTCGTCCCGGTGAGGAACGCGACCAGGCAGACGATCACCGCGCCGATGGTCGCGCCGATCAGCGGGACGAGGTCCGTCACCGCGACGATCAGCGCCAGTGCCAGCGCGTACTTCACCCCGAGGATCGACAGGAAGATGTACGAGCACAGCCCCGCGATGAACGCGATCGTGAACTGGCCGGCGACGTACCCGCCGATCCGGTCCAGGATCTCGTCGCCGAGCAGCGCGACGCGGGCCCGCCGGGAGCGCGGCGCGAGCTGGTAGAAGAACGTCTTGATCTGCGGCAGCGAGCTCATGAAGTAGAGCGTCAGGATCAGGATCGTGACGGTCTGGAACACGCCGTTGATCGCGACCTTGCCGATGCCGGTGGCGGTGTCGGTCAGCCCGTTCTGGAACCCCGGGCTGTTGACGGCCTTCTCCGCGCGCTTGAGCAGCCCGTAGCGCTTGTCCCAGTCGGCCAGCGTCTTGTTGTTCTGCAGCTGGTTCACGAAGTCGGGGATGCTGTGCCGCAGCTCGGTGACCTGCTCGGTGACCGGCTGGACGAGCGACGCGACGAACCCCGCGAAGAACAGGATCACGATCAGGAACACCGCGCCGACCGCGGCGCCGCGCGGCAGCCCGAACCGGCGCAGCCGCTCCACCGCCGGGTTCAGCCCGACCGCGAGGAACATCGCCACCACGATCATCACGAGCACCGACTTGGCGTTCGTCGCGGCCTTCACCAGCATCCACGCGGTGATCACGCCGAGCGCGGCGGTGAACCCGAACACGAACGGGTGGGCGCGGCCGAGCGGCTGCCCGGGCCGGCCGAACGGGAACAGCGGGTTCACGCCGGCCTCGCGGCGGCGCTGCTCCACGTCGTGCGCCGGGTCGGGCGCGTCCGGGTCCGGCACCGCGCCGCCGTCGCCGGACGCCGGCGACCGCTGGGTCACCGGCTCGACCGCCGCGGGCGCCGGGCGCGTCCGCGGGCCGCCGGTCGCCGGATCGAGCTCCCAGGCGGGCTCCTCGTCCACGACCTCGGGGTCGAGCGCGCCGGTGGGGGCCCCGGCGGCCGCGGCACCGTCCCCGCCCTCCGCGCCCTTCGGGGCCTCCGCGTCCTTCGAGGTCTCCGCCCCCTTCGAAGTCTCCGTGCCCGCAGAGCTCTCCGGGTCCTTCGGGTCCTCCGGGGCGTCCGTGGTGTCGGCGGGGGGTGCGGGCGCGGGGACCTTGCCGGCGGTGCCGGTGCGCGCCTTTCCGGGCGCCCCGTCCGGCCGGTCCTCGCTGGGGGTGTCGTCGGGCACGCCGCTCTCCTTCGCCGTCCTGCCGTCGTCGTTCACGGGTCCGGACGGAGGGCCGCCGACCACGCGTTACGGGTGTAGACGACGGAAAGCCCGGAGACGTTTCCGCCTCCAGGCTCTCCGTCGGGACGCTCCGGGCCGTCAGCCGGCCCGGCGGGTCACTCCTGCCACCAGTCCTCGTCGTCCTCGTCGGACTTCTTGGCCTGGGCCTGCTTGGCGGGCGCGGCCTTGCCGGCGGGCTGAGCGGGCTGCTGCTTCGGCTGGGCCTGCTGCTGCGGGGCCGGCTTCGGCTCGGCGGCCGGGATGGCGGCCTTCTCCGGCGGCGCGGCCAGCTCGGGCTCGCCGCCCATCGCCGGGGCGACGCCGCCGATGAGCTGGCGCAGCTGGTTGAGGTGGCTGGTGATGCTGTCGCGCTGCCGGGTCAGCTCGTCGACCTGGCGCTGCGCGGCGGTGCGGACGCGGTCGGCCTCGGCCTTGGTCTCGGCGAGCAGCTGCTCGGCCTGCGACTTGGCCTCGGCGATGACGTTGTCGGAGTTCTTGCGCGCGTTGGCCATGAGCTGCTTGGCGTGCGAGTCGGCCTCGCGCCGGGTCTGCTCGGCCTGCTGGGTGGCCTTGGCGGCGCGCTGCTCGGCGGACGCGGCGCGCTGCTCGGCCTCGGCGACCAGCTTCTGGGTGGCGGCCTGCGCGGCGGCGTGCCGCTCGGCGTCCTGCCGGTCGGCCTCCTCGCGGCGGGCGGCGAGCTGGATCTCGAACTCGGCCTCGGCCTGCGCCCGCTGCGCCTCGCTCTCCTCCAGGATGCGCTGGGCCTGCGCGCGCATCTCGTCGGCCTGCCGCTTGGCGGTGGTGAGGATCTCGTCGCGCTCGCGCTTGGTGGACGCGCGCAGCTGCGCGACCTCGCGCTCGGTGGTGGTGCGCAGCTTGGCGATCTCGCGCTCGGCGGCGGCGCGCTTCTCCGCGACCTCGTGGTCGGCGGTGGCGCGCAGCTTGGCGACCTCGCGCTCGGTCGTGGAGGTCAGCTCGTCGGCCTCGCGGCGGGCGGAGGTGCGCACCTCCTCGGCCTCGCGCTCGGCGGCCTGCCGCATGTCGTCGCCCTCGCGCTGGGCGGTGGCGCGCAGCTCGGCGGCGTCGTTCTCGGCGGTGGCGCGCTGCTCGGCGGCGTCGACCTTCGCGGCGGCCTTGATCTCGTTGGCCTCGGAGCGGGCGGCCTGGACGAGCTCGGTGGCCTGCTCCTCGGCGAGCCGCAGCAGCTGCTCGATGCGGGCGCCGAGGCCGGAGTAGGTGGGACGTTCCTGCTCCTGCAGCTGCCGATGGGCGTCCGACAGCTCCCGCTGCAGGGCCTGGGACTGCTCGCGTGCCTGCCGGCCCTCGTTCTCGAGCTGTTTGATGTGCTCGTCGACCTGGTGCCGGTCGTAGCCACGGAGCACCACGTCGAAATCGCGCGGGGGCGTGTCCTCGAAGAAGTTGCTGAGCTGGGCGTCGATGTCGGACTGCATAGGGCTCAATCCTGATGTGACGGGGCTACGGGTGGTTCCGGGGACCGGTTGATCGCCTGGCATGGACGGCCGCCATGAAAGGGCGCGGTGCCCCAGACCTCTTCCGGTGGATGAAGCGTACTCCGGACACTGCCGTGTTGGGGGCTCATCTTGACGCGCTGCGTGGTTTGTCCCAGTTTGCGGTTACGGCGTCCGGTGCCCCGGGTGCCCAGGTACGGGGGCCGCAAATGCACCAGATGTGTCCGAATGCTCACAGAGCGGCGGTCTTGCACCCCACCGGCCTGCGAGGTGATATCGAACACGTCACGATCCGATCGCGCCCGCGCGGCGCGCGCGCGAGACCGCGCCGGTGCGCGGGCCGCGCCCCCGTCCCGCCGGATCGCACGGCCCCCGCCCCCGCCGGCTAGGCCTTCTGGACCAGCTCGGTCAGCACCCCGTGGCAGTCCTTCGGGTGCAAAAAGTTGATCAAGGAACCCATGGAGCCGTTCCTCGGCGCGTCGTACAGCACCCGGACGCCCTTGCCGCCGATCTCCGCCGCCTCGTCCGCGACGGCCTGGTCGGTGCCGAACGCGATGTGGTGCACGCCCTCGCCGTTCTTCGCCAGCCACTTGGCGACCGCCGAGTCCTCCCGGATCGGCTCGATGAGCTGCAGGTAGCTGGCCGCGCCGTCACCGGTCTCGTTGATCTTGAGCATGCACTCCCGGACGCCCTGCTCCTCGTTCACCTCGAAGTGCGCGTCGGTGAAGCCGTAGGTCGCCTTGTAGAACGCGACGGTGGCCTCCAGGTCGTGACAGGCAATGCCGATGTGGTCGATACGGGTCAGCATGGGCGTTTCTCCCTACGGACGGCCAGACAGGGGCGAACGGAAGCGTGCGCCGCTTCCCTGGGTATGGTGGCAAACGTCGCCGCAGCACCCTCCTGGAGGCCCCCACATGACCGCCACGTCCGTGATCGTCGCCGGAGCGCGCACCCCCGTCGGGCGCCTGCAGGGCGCGCTGAAGGACTTCTCCGCAGCCGACCTCGGCGCCCACGCGATCAAGGCGGCGCTGGAGCGCGCGGGCGTCTCCGGCGACCAGGTGCAGTACGTGATCCTCGGCCAGGTGCTGCAGGCGGGCGCCGGGCAGATCCCCGCGCGGCAGGCCGCCGTCAAGGCCGGGATCCCGATGAGCGTCCCGTCCATCAACATCAACAAGGTCTGCCTGTCCGGGCTGGACGCGATCGCGCTCGCCGACCAGCTGATCCGCGCCGGCGAGTTCGACATCGTGGTGGCCGGCGGCATGGAGTCGATGACGCAGGCCCCGCACCTGCTGCCGAAGTCGCGCGCGGGCTACAAGTACGGCTCGATCGAGGTCCTCGACCACATGGCCTACGACGCGCTGACCGACGCGTTCGACGGCATCGCCATGGGCGAGTCCACCGAGCACCACAACGCCAAGCTGGGCATCGGCCGCGAGGAGCAGGACGAGTTCTCCGCCCGCTCGCACCAGCGCGCCGCCGCCGCCATCAAGAACGGCGTGTTCGACGACGAGATCGCGCCGATCGAGGTCCCGCAGCGCAAGGGCGACCCGATCGTGGTCGCCAAGGACGAGGGCGTGCGGGCCGACACCACGGCCGAGTCCCTCGCCAAGCTGCGCCCGGCGTTCAGCAAGGACGGGACGATCACCGCCGGGTCGTCCTCGCAGATCTCCGACGGCGCCGCCGCCGTCGTGGTGATGTCCAAGGCGAAGGCCGAGGAACTGGGCCTGACGTGGCTCGCCGAGATCGGCGCGCACGGCAACGTCGCCGGCCCCGACAACTCGCTGCAGTCGCAGCCGTCCAACGCCATCAAGCACGCCCTCGGCAAGGAGGGGCTGACCGTCGACGACCTCGACCTCATCGAGATCAACGAGGCGTTCGCCTCGGTCGGCATCCAGTCGATGCGCGACCTCGGCGTCGGCCCCGAGAAGGTCAACGTCAACGGCGGCGCCATCGCGCTCGGCCACCCGGTCGGCATGTCCGGCGCCCGCATCGCGCTGCACCTCGCCTACGAGCTCAAGCGGCGCGGCGGCGGCGTCGGCGCGGCCGGGCTCTGCGGCGGCGGCGGCCAGGGCGACGCGCTGATCCTCCGCGTCCCGAACGCGTAACGCGTAACGCGGGAGGCTACTGGGCGTTGGGCTGCTGGACGGTGACCGTCCTGAAGCCCAGCGCCTTCAGCATGTTCTCCAGCATCCGCTTGGTGTTGGCGTCCGCCTGCGCCGCAAGGTTGCTCTGCTGCGCCGCCGTCTGGATCTTCTGGCTCGCCAGGACGTACAGCTGCTGCTGGTTGTCGGGGTTGCTGCTGAAGAAGTCGCCGAACCGGTCGAACAGGCCGCGCTCGGTCGCGTAGACGTAGCTGCGCTTGGTGTCGAGGTTCGTCGGCTCGAGCCGGGCGTGCGGCAGCGTGATGACCGCGGCCGTCCGGTCGGCGTTCACCTTGACGGCGCCGGAGGCGATCTTCGAGAAGTCCACGTAGGCGTCGACGGACCCGTTCCCCACGAACAGGGTCCGCTTGCCGCGCAGCGACGACGGCAGGAACTTCGCGTCCTTCTCCAGGTCGACGACGACCTGGAAGTTGCCGCTGGCGGCCTCGTAGCGGTTCAGGTCGCGGATCGACTGCAGCAGCACCGGGCCGCTGCGGTCCTTCGTCTCCTCGTGGAACGGGTTCAGCCAGTGCGGCAGGCCGTCCACCGCCCGCTGCACGACGATGACGACCGCGATGGTCGCCACGACGAGCAGGAGGGCGGTGAGGAGACCGCGCCGGGGGACGGGTCGCACGCGCTGGGGGGCGGGCTCGCGGGCCGCGTCGTTCTTCGGCATGTCCCCCACATTCCCGGACTTACCGCCCACTCACCTCACCCGGGGGACCCGGCGGCGGGACGCGGCGCCCCCGCGACGTCCCGATCGGTCGCCGCGTGCTCCACCTCCATCAGCGACTCGCTGCGCAGATGCGCTTCGTGGGCCGCGCGGCCGCCCCGCACCCCGAACAGCCGTTTGGTGACGATGATGTAGACGATCAGACCGATATTGATGGCCAGCGCGCCGATGCGCAGCACCGTCACCTTCTCGGACAGCTCGTAGATCTCGACCGGCAGGCCGAAGCAGGTCGCGACGACCGCGAAGTACTCGCCCCACCGCTGCAGCAGCCACAGCCCGACCGCCTCGATGATCTCGATCGCCGCGTACACCAGCAGCCCGATCGCGAGCCAGCGCAGCGTCCGCTCCTCCAGCCCGAACACGTGCCGGATCGAGGTGACGATCTTGGAGTGGTCCAGGTCCCAGCCGAACTGCTTCGCGATCGGCCGCAGCAGCGGGATCTCCTTCTCGAAGACCTCCTGGATGGAGCCGCGGCTCTGCGCGAACCGCCACACCCCGTACGCCGCCACCGCCACGATCAGCCCGCGGATCAGCCGCTCCACCGCGAAGAACCGCATGATGAACGCGTCCCGCAGCTCCTTGCCGCGCTTCACCAGCGGCGCCCGGTCCGCCGGGCCCGAGCCGTGCGGCTCGCCGTGCACGTACGCGCCGCAGCGCAGGCACCGCCACGCGTCCCCGACGGGGGACGACACCAGCAGCCGCTCGCGCAGCGGCTTCTCGTCGGGGGCGTAGGTGACGTGCCCCTTGCGCGCACAAGTCAGCAGGCTCCAGTCCACCCCGACACCTTAGAGCGGGTGGGTGCCCGGCATGTCGTCCCATCTTGGTAACGGTCCGTGCCCTGCACGTGAGTGCGGGGGGGCGTGAGCAGGGCCAGGGGCGTGTGAGCAGGGCCATAGGCGGGCGGGAAACCCGGAACGGGGGCGGGGCGTTGAGGGGTTCGTGGACATCGTGCGCGCATTCCGTGTCGTCTCCATCGCCGAGGCGACCTCGTTCCTGGTCCTGCTGCTGATCGCCATGCCGCTGAAGTACGGCGCGGACCTGCCGGTGGCCGTCCAGGTGATGGGGCCCATCCACGGCATCCTGTTCCTCGCCTACGTCGGGCTGGCGTACGTCACGGGCGAGAAGCTCGGCTGGGGACTCAAGCGCACCGTGCTCGCGCTCATCGCCGCGGTGCTGCCCGTCGCGCCGTTCTTCGTCGAGCGGCACTGGACCAAGCCGGCCGCCGCCCGTCCCGAGCCGCAGCCCGCCGGACGGGCCTGAGGCCCACGGCTTCCGCGTGACCGCGGCCGAATGGGGGTTCCGCCGCGGTCACGCGGGGGAACTAGCGCTGCCGAGCTCCCGCGGACCCGCCGGGACGGCCCGATGCGCGTCCCGCGCCGTCCGTCCCGCGCCACGGTGGACGCGCCGGGGCGCCGGACGGAAGTCCGCCGGGCCCAGCGCGCACGCCCGGTAGCCGCCGAAATGGCGGCGCAGCCAGAGGCGCCGCCGGTCGTCGTCCCATGAGCCGAACCGGCGCGCCGCCCCCGCGTCGCGGATCGCCGGCGGCTGCTCGCCGAGCAGCCACGCGTCCACCAGCGAGCCGTAGCCGCGCGGCCGCCCGGGAGTCGCGCACGCGCTCGCGTTCAGCAGGCCGTCCCGGATCTGCCGGACGGCCCGCTCCTGGTAGCCGGGCGACAGGTCCTCGTCCAGGTGGATGCCGGCGACGCCGTCCGCGACCCCCGTCGGCGCCCAGCCCGGAAGCTGCTCCACGCGGGTGAACGCGCCCGGCGTGCCGCGCAGCCGCGCCGCGAGCGGCGTCACGGCCGTCATCAGCGAGGGCAGCGCCGCGCGCAGCGCCGGATGCACGCAGACGGTCAGCGGCCATTCGCGGCACACCCGCTCCGCCGGCGCGGGCGCCACCGTCCCGCCGGCGTCGCGCAGCCCGATGGTCGCGCCGCCGGTCGCCGCGAGCGCCAGGGCGAGCGGCAGGACGAGCAGGAACCGCCGCGTCGCCCACAGCACGTATCCGAGGACGAGCGCCGCCGTCAGCCCCGACGCCCACAGCACCTGGTAGGCGAGCACGCCCGCGCGCAGCGTGGTGAAGAGGTGGATGCGGCTGAACGCCGCAGGGGGGAGCAGGCTCAGCCAGGACGTCCCCGGCACGCGCACGGCCGCCCACAGGGCCGTCACGGCGAGCACGACGGCCGCCGTCGCCCGGTGCGGGACGACCCGTCCGGCCAGGTACCCGACCGCGACGTGCAGGACCAGCGCGCCCGCCCCGGCCACCACGCCGAGCGGATGCGGATGCCCGGCCTCCTGCCGCAGCAGCGTGACCGCGACCACCAGCGCGGTCACCACCAGGTAGGACGCGAGCGCCGCCGCGGAGAGCAGCAGCAGGTCGAGCAGGGCGCCCGTGGCGGGCGAGCGCGCCGTCAGGTCGCGCAGGTAGTCGAGCGGGCGCTCCCGCACGGCCGTCCACGCGGCGAGCCCGGCCGCCGCCGGGCCGAGGAACCGCACCGCGTTGAGCAGCGCGACGACGGAGTTGTCCCAGTACGCGACCGAGGGCAGCAGCGGCGGTCCCGCCGCCGCCGTCCCGACCGCGGAGAGGATCGGCACCGCGACCAGCAGCGCCGAGCGGCGGGCGTCCAGCCGGAGCACCCGACCGAGGTCAGACACCGGCGCCGCTCCCCGCGGCCGCCCGCCTCGCCCGCAGCCTCGTCACCGGCAGCGACACCTGCCGCAGCGCCGCGGGCCCCAGCGCGGCCGGACGCAG
>NZ_WBMR01000196.1 GCF_008923365.1 Actinomadura montaniterrae | reverse complement strand
ACCGTGCATTAGCGTGGCCCATGAAGACCTCCGAGACGGGTGAAGACGGCTATCTCCACCGCACTCGGAGGTCTTCGCTTTGATCAACCACCAACCCGGCGTGTCACCAACCTCACGGCCGAGTACAGCTAGACGGCCTTCCCTTCGGCGGGCAAAGCGGCGATCGCTGTGTTGATTGCACCGCCCTCGGCGGTCGGGCGTTGGACGCCCTCCCTTCAACGGGCGCTGCGGCGATCGCAGCATCGCTCCGACTCGGCCCTGGGGGCCTCGCTGCGCGATCAGATTCTTGCTTCGCTCGAATCTGGCTTCGCACGCGATCGCAACGCCCCGGTCGTCGCCTGCCTGAGCTTACGGACGATCATCTTGCGGCCTGTTGTGGCTGATGCCCCGGCTCGGGCTCTTCTAGTCGGCCCTTAGGGACTTGAGGGTGGTGATGTCCTTGGCGTGGGGTTCGGGCGCGCGGCCGGGGGTCTCGATGATGAAGGGGACGCCGGCCACGGCGGGGTGGCGGAACAGGTCGGCGAAGGGCTGCTCGCCGATCCGGCCCGCGCCGATGTTCTCGTGGCGGTCCTTGGCGGAGCCGCAGACGTCCTTGGAGTCGTTCGCGTGGACGAGCTTGAGGCGGCCCTCGCCGACCGTGGCGACCAGGGCGTCCATGGCGTCCTTGACGCCGCCGGGTGCGGCGAGGTCGTGGCCCGCGGCGAACGCGTGGCAGGTGTCGAAGCACACGCCGAGCTTCGGATGGTGCTCGAGGCGCTCGAAGAACGGCCCGAGGTCCTGGACCTTGGCGCACAGCATCTTGCCCTGCCCGGCCATCGGCTCCAGGAGCAGGTCGGGGCCGTCGTCCGGGATCTCCTCCAGCAGGGGGAGGACGTGGTCGTGGATCTGGGCCATCGCCGCGTCGTAGCTCTGGCTGACGGCGGAGCCGGTGTGGACGACCACGCCGCGGGCGCCGATGGCGCGGCCGCGGACGAGGGAGTGCCGGACGGTCGCGATCGACTTGGCGAGGGTCTCCTCGCTGGGCGAGCCGAAGTTGACGAGGTACGGGGCGTGCACGTAGACGGGCACGTCGGTGCGGGCGAGGAGCTTCGCGTCCTCTGCGGGTTTGCCCTCGGGCAGCGCCCAGCCGCGCGGGTTGGCGACGAAGACCTGGATCGCCTCGGCGCCGATCTCGGCGGCGTACTTCAGGCCGCCGGTGGCGAGCCCGCCGGCCACGGGAACGTGCGCCCCGATGGGGCTCTGCGGTGCGGTCATAGCCCGTTCAGCCTAGCCGCCGGGTCCGACCGTCCGGTCCCGGTCAGGGGCCCTTCACCAGGGTGACGGTGGAGCCGCGCGGGGCCTCGCCGCTGTTCGGGCTCTGGAACCGGACGGTGTTCCCGCCGAAACCGGTGACGTTGACGTTGAAGCCGGAGTCCTCGAGGGCCTTCTTGGCGTCGCTGACCTTCCGGCCGGTCACGTTGGGGACGGGGATGTTCTGCTGAGGCTCGCCGTCGTTGCAGCCGAAGTGGATCGGGCCCGCGTCCACGATGCAGTCGCGCTTGTTGACGACGATGGTGACGTCGTCGCCGTCGGACACGCCGGTGCCCTCCGCCGGGTCCTGGCTGATGACGGTGTTCGCGGGCTTGCCGTCGACCTTCTTCTTCTGCACGGTGACGTTCAGGCCCATGGAGCGCAGCTGGTTGGCGGCGGCGTCGCCGTCGGTGCCGACGACGTTCGGCATGGACATGCCGCTGCTGAGGATGACGTCGACGGGCTTGTCGGGGGACAGCTTCTCGCCCGCGTCGGGGTCGGTGCCGACGACCTTGTCCTTGGGGACCGTCTGCGACGGGGTCGTGCTGGTCTTGCCGACGGTGAAGCCCTTGCTCTGCAGGGTCCGCTTCGCGTCGTCGAGGGACTTGCCGGACACGTCCGGGACCTCGCGGGGGGTGATGCCCTTGGACGGGGTCAGCGTGACGGTCTCGCCCTTGGCGATGCGGGCCCCGGCGGGCGGGTCGCTCTTGGCGACCATGCCCTTGTGGACGTGGTCGTCGTAGACGGCGGTGGCGACGCGGACGTCGAGGCCGGCGTGGTCGAGCTCGCGCTGGGCGTCCGCGACCTTCATCCCGATGATCTGGGACGGGATGTGGTCGTACTGGCCGGACGTCTGGTACCAGACCGCCCAGCCGAGCACCACGGCGGCGATGGCGCCGATGGCGATCAGGACGTACTTGCCGGTGAGCGCGCCGAGCGCCCGGTCGGTGCGGGAGCGCGGGGCGTACCCGGACGGGAGGGTCTCGGGCGGCAGGGTGCTCGCGTCGAGGACGGCGGTGTGCCCCTGCGGCGGCCCGGCGGGCGGGGACTCCAGCATGCTGGTGGCGTTGCGGGACGCCTCCTCCATGCGGCGGTCGAAGTCGCGCGGCAGGCCGCCGAAGACCTCGGCGACCTCGGCCAGGTACTGGTTGGCGTCCTCGGGGCGGCGCGCCGGGTCGTGGCTGGTGGCGTCGGTGACCAGCTCGTCGACGCGCTGCGGGATGCCGGGCACGACGCTGGACGGCGGCGGGACGACCTCGTTGACGTGCTTGTAGGCGACGGCGAGGGGCGTGTCGGCCTGGTGCGGGAGGTGGCCGGTGAGCAGCTCGAACAGCATGATCCCGGCGGCGTAGACGTCGGAGCGGACGTCGGCGGTGCCCTGCAGCACCTGCTCGGGCGCGAGGTAGCCGACGGTGCCGATGATCATGCCGGTCTTGGTCATCTTGCTCGCGCTCTCCGCGCGGGCGAGGCCGAAGTCGGCGACCTTGATGGTGCCGTCCTCGCAGATCAGCACGTTCTCCGGCTTGACGTCGCGGTGCACGAGGCCGGCCCGGTGCGCGGCGCCGAGCGCCGCCAGCACCGGCTGCATGATCTCCAGGGCGGAGCGCGGGCCGAGCCGGCCGAGCTCGGTGAGGGCGTCGCGGAGCGTCCGGCCCGGGACGTACTCCATCACCAGGAAGACGTGCTCGCCGTCGGAGCGCTGGTCGTACACGGCGACGACGTTGGGGTGGGAGAGCGCCGCGGCGGCCTTGGCCTCGCCGATGAAGCGGGCGACGAAGTCCTCGTCGGAGGCGAGGCCGGCGTGCATCACCTTGATCGCGATCGTGCGGTCCAGCCGGATGTCGCGGGCCACGTACACGGTGGCCATGCCGCCGCGCGCGATCCGGGACTCAATGCGGTAGCGCCCGTCGAGCACCTGCCCGACGAGTGGATCTGCAACCGACGTGTCCATCGGTGCGAGTTTACGGGCGAATGACGGATGTTCTCATCAGTCGTGAGTATGAGCATCGATGAGCCGCGGGTCGGACGCGGGCGCGGGCGGGTCCGCGGCGGCGGCCACGGGGGAGGCCGGGCGGGCGCGGCGCAGGCCGCGGGTGCTGCGGGACACGGCGACGCCGGCGAGGCACAGGACGCCGCCGCCGAGCGTGATCAGGCCGGGGACCTCGTCGAGGAACAGCCACGACATCGTGACGACGAGCGCGGGCACGGCGTAGGTGGTGGCGCCCATCTTCCCGGCGGACGTGCGGGCCAGCGCGTAGCCCCAGGTGGTGAAGGCGAGCGCGGTCGGGAAGACGCCGAGGTAGACCATGTTCAGGGTCGCGCCGGCGGGGGCGCCGGCGGCCTGCGAGACCAGCTGCGGCGCGAACGGCAGGCAGGCGACCGCGCCGATCGCGCAGGCCCAAGTGGTGAACTGCAGCGGCGTCGCGTGCCGGAGCGCGGGCTTCTGGCTGACGACACCGAACGCGTACGTCACCGCGGCGACCAGGCACAGCAGGACGCCGCCGATCGAGGAGCCCCCGCCGCCGGACATCGACAGCCCGACGATCGCGGCGCCCGCGAACGACACGGCCATGCCGGCCAGCAGGCGCGGCGCGAAGCCCTCCTTGAGCAGCCAGCCGCCGAGCAGCGCGATGAGGATCGGGCCGATGTTGACGACGAGGGACGCGGTCCCGGCGTCCACGAGGCGCTCGCCCCAGTTCAGCGCGACCATGTAGGCGCCGAACCACAGCACACCCGCCGCCACGATGCCGGGCCAGGCGCCCTTCGGCGGCAGGCCCTCGCGGCGGACGAGGCAGATCGCGGCGAGCACGACGGTGCCGGAGAGGAGCCGGCCGAGCGCGAGGGCGCCGGGGCCGTACTCCGCGCCGGCGCTGCGGATCGAGACGAACGCCGAGGCCCACAGCACGACCGTGACGGCCGCCGCCGCGACGGCGAGCCGGTCGACGCCCGCTCGCGGGGCACTGCCCTGTTGCATGTGACGCACCTTAGGTTCGGGACGTTTCCATGAACACCGAAGGGTGCGGCGCGGTTGCGGGCGGGCCTTCCGGTGGACGCCCTCAGTCTGGGGACGTCCACCGTTCAGGTCCAGCGAATATTTCTTCAGTCGAAGCTTTAGCCCTGCTTCACCGACCGGTCAGGACGACGCGAGGCCCTCGAACGGCGAGGACGCCTGGGCGTAGCGGCGCTTGGGGATCCGGCCGGCCAGCCGGGCGAGCCGCCCCGCCTCGACGGCGTGCCGCATCGCCGCGGCCATCCGGGCGGGCGACTGCGCGCGGGTGACGGCGGTCGCCAGCAGCACCGCGTCGCAGCCGAGCTCCATCGCCAGCGCGGCGTCGGACGCGGTGCCGAGCCCCGCGTCCAGGATCACCGGGACCCCCGCCCGCTCGACGATCAGCTCGATGTTGTGCGGGTTGCGGATGCCGAGCCCCGACCCGATCGGCGACCCGAGCGGCATGACGGCCGCGCAGCCGAGCTGCTCCAGCCGGTGCGCGAGGACGGGGTCGTCGTTGGTGTACGGCAGGACGGCGAAGCCGTCGTCGACGAGCTGCTCGGCGGCCTCGACCAGCTCGATCGGGTCGGGCAGCAGCGTCCGCTCGTCCGCGATCACCTCGAGCTTGACCCAGTTCGTGCCGAGCGCCTCGCGCGCCATCTTCGCCGTCAGCACGGCCTCGCCCGCGGTGAAGCAGCCCGCGGTGTTCGGCAGCACCCGGATGCCGCACTCGGTCAGGACGTCCAGCACCGAGCCGCGCGCCGACGGGTCGACCCGCCGCATCGCGACCGTGGTCAGCGCCGTCCCCGACGCGGTCAGCGCCTCGCGCAGCACGTGCATGCTGGGCGCCCCGCCGGTGCCCATGATCAGCCGGGAGCCGATCTCCTCGCCGGCGATGACCAGGCCGTCGCCGCCGTTCGCCGTCTCGTCCGTCACCGGTCAGCCTCCCTGCACCGCGGTCAGCACCTCGAGGCGGTCCGCCTCGCGCAGCTCCGTCGCCTCCCACGCCGAGCGCCGGACGACCTCGTCGTTCAGCGCGGCCGCCACGCCGGACGCGGCGGTGGTCACGGCGGCGACCGCCTGCGCCACGGACGCCCCGTCGGGCAGCTCGCGCGGTTCTCCGTTCACGATGATCTTCATACCTGCACGACCTTCATCACTGCGGCTTTCGTCACTGCGGTTCGGGGGAGAAGCGGGCGGGGGAGAACGGGGCGGCCACCTCGGGCACGGGGCCGTCCAGCAGCATCGCGGCGAGGGCGTCGGCGCTGACCGGCGCGAGCAGGATCCCGTTGCGGAAATGGCCGGTGCCGAGGTAGAAGCCGGGCAGCGCGGTCGGCCCCATCAGCGGGGCGTTGTCCGGGGAGCCGGGCCGCAGGCCCGCGGTGACCTCGGCGAACTCCAGCTCGGTGATGCCCGGCAGCAGCTCGCGGGCGTCCCGCAGCAGCTCCCACAGCCCGCCCGCGGTGACCCGCGTGTCGAAGCCGAGCTCCTCCTGCGTGGCGCCGATGACGATCTCGCCGTCCGCGCGCGGCACCAGGTAGATCGACGAGCCCTTCACGAGGCCGCGGGTGGTGCGCCGCAGGAACGGCACCGGCGTGCGGAGCCGGATCACCTGGCCCTTGACGGGGCGGACGGGTGGAACGGTCCCGGCGGGCAGGCCGCCGAGGTCGCCCGACCACGGCCCGGCGGCCAGCAGCACCTTGTCCGCGCGGATCTCGGTGCCGTCGTCCAGCCGGACTCCGGCGGCGGTGTCGTGCTCGACCAGCACGCCCTCCGCGCGCCGCCGCACCAGCCGGACGCCGAGCCGCTCGCCCGCCGCCAGCAGCGCCGGGGCGAGGCGGCGCGGGTCGACCGAGCCGTCCTCGGGGGCGAGCAGGCCGCCGCGCACGCCGGGCGCCAGCATCGGCTCGGCCTTGCGGCACTCGCGGCCGGTGAGCGCCTCGACGGGGATGCCGAGGCTCTCCTGGAAGGCGCGGAGGTCGTCCAGGAGCTTCAGGTCGTCGGCGTCGAACGCGACCTGGAGCGTCCCGTCGTCGCGGTAGCCGGTGTCGAGGCCGGTGGCCTCGGCCAGCTCGGCGGCGAACGCGCCGTAGCGGTCGCGGGAGGCGAGGCCGAGCCGCAGCAGCGGCTCCTCGCCGTAGCTCAGCTCGCTGACGGGGGTGAGCATGCCCGCGGCGACCGACGACGCGCCGCTCGCGGGCGCCGGGTCGACGAGGGTGACGGCGGCGCCGCCCTGCGCGGCCCGCCAGGCGGTGGCCAGGCCGATGACCCCGGCCCCGATGATCACGATTCGCACTGCGCGCTCCCTTCGCCGGCATGATCCGGATCAGGTCGTGGCGGTCGGCGGCCCGGTCAGCCGCCCTCTCAGCCCGGTCGCACCGGACTCCCGCGCTATGTCTTGTTATGTCCCCCACCATACGGCCAACGGCCCGGATGCACCTGTCTGGACACCCGTCCAAAACCGCGCCGGGGCGCCCGGTTAGGGTGGGCGCCCATGAACAGGGTCATCGTCGTGGGCGGCGGGCTGGCGGGCGTGCGGGCCGCCGAGGCACTCAGGAGCAAGGGGTACGAGGGCGCGCTGACCCTCGTCTCGGCGGAGCGGCACATGCCCTACGACCGGCCGCCGCTGTCGAAGGCGGTGCTGGCGGGCGACTCCGACGACACCACCGTCGACGCCGACTGGGACGCGCTCCGCTGCGAGCTGCTGCTCGGCGAGCGCGCGACCGGCCTGCGCCTCGACGGCCCCGGGCGCGGCGGCACGGTCGCCTCCACCGCCGGCGACCTGCCCTTCGACGGCCTGGTCATCGCCACCGGGGCCGAGCCCGTCACGCTGCCGGGCGACGGCCGCCAGCACGTCCTGCGCACCATCGACGACTCCCGCGACCTGCGCGGACGCCTCACCGAGGGCGCCCGCATCGTGATCGTCGGCGCGGGCTGGATCGGCGCCGAGGTCGCCACCACCGCCGCGAAGAAGGGCTGCGCCGTCACCGTCGTCGAGGCCGCCGACACCCCCCTCGCCGTCGCCCTCGGGCAGGAGATCGGCGCGCTCACCATCCCCTGGTACGCCGAGGCGGGCGTCGAGCTGCGCACCGGCGTCAAGGTCGCCGCGGTCGAGCACGGCGGCCTCGCCCTCGCCGGGCCCGGCGGCGGCGAGCGGATCGACGCCGACGAGGTCGTCGTCGGCATCGGCGTGCGGCCCGCGCTCGGCTGGCTCGAAGGCTCCGGCCTGCTGCTGGAGCGCGGCGTCGTCACCGACGCCTCGTTCCGGACCGTCATGGACGACGAGACCGGGACCGTCCGCCCCGACGTCGTCGCGGTCGGCGACTGCGCCGCCTGGTGGTCGGACCGGTACGGGCGCCGCCTCCTCGTCGAGCACTGGGACACCGCCCTCAACGCCCCCGACACCGCCGCGGCCGCCCTGCTCGGCCAGGACGCGGTCTACGACGCCGCCCCCTACTTCTGGTCCGAGCAGTTCGGCCGGATGGTGCAGTACGCCGGGAACCACGCGCGGTCCGAGCGGCTCGTCCACCGCGGCGACCCGTCCGGCCGCAAGTGGGCGATCGCCTGGCTGACCGGCGACCGGCTCGACGCGATCCTGACCGTGGACCGGCCCCGGGACCTGGTGCAGGCCAGGCGGGTGATCGCGGCCGGGACGCCGGTCGACCCGGAGGCGATCGCGGACCCGGACGTGGCCGTCCGCCAGGCCGTTCGCGGGTAGCGGAACCTCACCGGCGGTAACGGCGGCCGGGCGGGTTTGAGGCTTCCGAAGGCGTGGTAGCAAGGGGGCGTGACCCAGACGCACGCAACCGTTGACAGCGCACTGGACCCCCGCACCGACGCCCTCGCCGGCGACTGGCTCTCCCTCCGGGAGACGGCGGAGCGGCTCGGCATCAAGACCAGCCGGATCAAGCAGCTCATCAGCGAGCGGAAGCTGCTGTCGGTCCGCCGCGACGGCGAGCCGATGGTGCCGGCGGCGTTCATCCGCGACGGCCAGGTCATCAAGGGCCTGTCCGGCACGCTGACGCTGCTGTCGGACGCCGGCTTCGACGAGGTCGAGACCCTCCGCTGGCTGTTCACCGCCGACGACACGCTGCCCGGCACGCCCGTCCAGGCGCTCAGCGAGAACCGGGGGACCGAGGTGCGGCGACGCGCCCAGGCCCTGGCATTCTGACCCGAACCGACCGAGCGACCGGCCGCGGGGTCACGCCGCCGCGCGTGGCCCCGCGCCGCATGCCCGCCGGGCAGGCCGCTCGACGCAAGCACCGCGAAAGGAAACCGCCCCCACCGTGTCCAGGCACATCCCGACCGAACGGGCCGTGGCGCTGCGCGCCCGGCTCAGCCGCGCCCGCCTCTACCTCTGCACGGACGCGAGGGAGCGGCAGGGGGACCTTCCCGCGTTCCTGGACGCGGCGCTGGGCAACGGCGTCGACATCGTCCAGCTGCGCCAGAAGGGCCTGGAGGCCCGGCAGGAGATGGCCTACCTGGAGGTGTTCCGGGCGGCGTGCGAGCGGCACGGCGCGCTGCTGGCGGTCAACGACCGCGCCGACGTCGCCCGCGCGGTCGGCGCCGACGTGCTGCACCTCGGGCAGGACGACCTGCCGGTGCCCGCCGCCCGCGAGATCGTCGGCGGGGACGTGCTGATCGGCCGGTCCACGCACTCCGACGAGCAGGCGTCCGCGGCGTCCGCCGAGCCGGGCGTGGACTACTTCTGCGCGGGCCCGGTGTGGCCCACGCCGACCAAGCCGGGACGTCCCGCGCCCGGCCCGAAGCTGCTGGAGTACGTGGCGGCGCAGCGCCAGTCCCGCCCGTGGTTCGCGATCGGCGGCGTCGACCTCGGCAACCTCGGCGCGGTGCTGGACGCGGGCGCCGAGCGCGTCGTGGTCGTCCGGGCGATCACCGAGGCCGCCGATCCGGGCGCCGCCGCGGCCGAGTTCGCGCGCCGGCTCGCCGCGGCCTGACCGGGGGCGACGGGGATCACGGTGCGGGCGGTCCCGCCGATGGCCGACAATGGGGATCATGAGCGTGGGACCCGACGACGACCGGCCGGTCGACCTGGGCGACGACCTGGAGATCCTGCCGGACCAGACCTCCGACGACACCGACACCGGCTGGGGCGAGTGGCGCGGCGGCGGCGATGACGACGCGCGGCTGCTCGACGAGCGCCCGCCCCACTGGTGAGCGCCGCACCGGTGAACACCCACTGGTGAGCGCAGCACCGGTGAGCACGTGCCCGGCGGGCGCCGGAGGGGCGTGCGCCGCTAGAACAGGATGCCGAGCACGAAACCGGCGATGATCACCGCGGCGAGCGCCAGCATCATCCGCCAGCGGTAGCGCGGGATGCGGGTCGGCCGCGGCTTCGGCGCGGGCCCCTGCCCCTCGCGCAGCGCGCGGACGAGCTGCGGCGCGGTGGGCCGCGCCGCCGGGTTCTTGTCCAGGCAGCGGGCGGCGAGGTCGCGCAGCGGCCCGTCCATGTCGCCGAGTTCCGGCGGCCGGGACGTCACCCGCCGCATCACCGCGGCGCCCGGACCGCTGCCGAACGGCGGCCGTCCGGTCGCGGCGAACACCATCGCGGCGCCCCAGGCGAACACGTCGGCGGGCGGCCCGACCGGCTCGTCCTCGATCTGCTCGGGCGCCATGTAGCCGGGCGTGCCGACCGGGCTCGTGGTCAGCGGCTCGGTGCGGGCCAGCGCGTCGGCGGCGCGCGCGATGCCGAAGTCGATCACCTTGGCGCCGTCCGGGCCGAGCACCACGTTGGCGGGCTTGAAGTCGCGGTGCACGATCCCCGCGCGGTGGATCGCGGCGAGCGCGCCGGCGGTGCGCAGCGCCGCCTTGCGCAGCTGCGGGGCCGGGAGCGGCCCGTCCTCGTCGACGACCCGCTGCAGCGTCGGCCCCTCGACGAACTCGCTGACGATGTAGGGGCGGTCGCCGGTGACGTCGGCGTCCAGCACCCGCGCGGTGTGCCGCCCGGCGACCTTCCGCGCGGCCTCCGCCTCCTTGACGAACCGGCTGCGCGCGCGCTGCCCGGCGTCGAGGCCGCCGCGCAGCACCTTCACCGTGACGAGCCGGTCGTCACCGTCGCGGCCGAGGTAGACCACGCCCTGGCCGCCCTCGCCGAGCCGCCCGAGCAGCCGGTAGCCGCCGATGCTGCGGGGGTCGCCGGAGCGCAGCGGCCGCTCGTGCCGCCGGCCCCGGCCCTGCCGCGGGCCGGGACGCTTCCCGCCCGTTCCCGCCGCCTGCGCGGACGTGCCGGGGCGCGGCCCCGGCGGGCGGCCGTGGGGCTGCCCCGCGCGTCCCTGCCCGGAACGGGCCTGCTGGCCGTTGCGGGACTGGGCGGGACGCGCGGTGTGGGGGGTCGTCCTCCCGCGGGAGGTGTCGTGCGGCAAGGGGGGACTCCGACTCGGCGGGGACGGACGAAGAATTCCTCATTTGTACCCTGTCACCGCGGACCGGGGCAGCGGAACCCCGATCTTTACTTCGCGGCGCAGGTCCCGAAGCTCCCGGTCTGCTCGATGTCGCGCTCGGAGCCGCCGACCATCACCTTGTAGCAGCCGCCCGCCACCTTCCACGCCTTGGCGCCCTGGTTCCAGTACGCCAGGGACCGCGAGGTCAGCGGGAACGCGACGCGCTTGCTCTGGCCGGGGGCCAGGGCGACCTTGGTGTAGCCCTTGAGCTGCCGGGGCGGCTGCGGGACGTCCACGCCCGCGGAGGGCAGCCCGAGGTACAGCTGCGGGACGGCGGTCCCCGCACGGGTTCCGGTGTTGGTGACCGTGACCTGCACCGACGTGGACGACGCGGTCAGCCCGCTGTAGCGGAACGTCGTGTACGACAGCCCGTACCCGAACGGGAACGCGGGCGTGAGGCCCTTGGTGTCGTAGTGCCGGTAGCCGACCATGACGCCCTCGGAGAACGTGACGGTCTTGTTCACGCCGGGGAACTGCGACGGGTTCCCGGCGAGGGGCGCGTCGCCCTCGGCGGCGGGGAAGGTGACCGGCAGCCGCCCGCCCGGGTCCACGTCCCCGTACAGGACGCGGGCCAGCGCGTTCCCGCCCTCCTGGCCCGGGTACCAGGCCTCGACGATGCCCTTCACCTGGTTCCGCCACGGGGTGAGCACCGGGCCGCCGGTCTCCAGCACGACGATCGTGTTGGGGTTGGCCTTGGCGACGGTGCCGATCAGCGCGTCCTGGTCGCCGCGCAGCGGGTCGCCGCACTTGAGCGTCAGGCAGGAGCGGTCGAAGAACTCGCCCTCGCTGTCGGTCGCGAAGACGATCGCGACGTCGGCCTTGCGCGCGGCCTCGGCGGCGGCGCCCGCGTCGTCGCCGTCGTTGTAGCTGATCTTCGTGCCGGAGCCGGCGCGGCGCGCGATGCCGTCCTGCGCGCTGACGGACGTGAACGGCACGACGTTCGCCGACCCCGTCCCGCTCTGGCTCTCCTTCGCGGCCCGCCCGATCAGCGCGATCGAGGACGGCGACGTCAGCGGCAGGATCCCGCCCGCGTTGCGCAGCAGCGTGATCCCGCCCTCCGCGATGCTCCGCGCGGCCGTCCGGCTCGCCGTCCGGTCGATCGCGGCGAGGTCGTTCGGGTACGCCTGCCGGTCGAACACCCCGAACGCGAACATCGTCCGCAGCACGTTGCGGACGTGCCCGTCGATGGCCGCCTGCGTGACCTGCTTCTGCGCGACCGCCATCTTGAGCAGGAACGCGTTGTACTTCATGCCGATCGGCAGCTCCATGTCGAGCCCGCCGTTGGCGGCGGCGACGGTGTCCTGCACGGCGGTGTGGTCGGACGGCACGAACCCCTTGAAGCCCCACTCCGACCGGAGGATCCCGTCGAGGACGCCGCCGTCCTGGCAGGCCCACCGCCCGTTCAGCTTCCCGAACCCGCACATGACGGTCGCGGCGCCGCCCTGCTTCACCGCCCCCTCGAACGGCGGCAGGTAGATCTCCCGCAGCGTCCGCGGGTCGACCTTCATGTCCAGCGACAGCCGGTCGCTCTCCTGCGTGTAGACGGCCATGTGCTTGACCGACGCCATCACGCCCTGCGCCTGCGCGCCGCGGATCCACGCGGCCCCGAGCCCGGACGACAGGTACGGGTCCTCGCCGAAGCCCTCGAACGAGCGGCCGTTGCGCGGCGCGCGCAGCACGTCGACGGTCGGACCGAAGATCAGGTCGTTGCCGCGGTGCTTGGCCTCCCACCCGACCGTCCCGCCGTACAGCCGCGCCGCCGCGGGGTCGAACCCGGCGGCCAGCGAGATCGGCGCGGGCAGCCGGGTCGCCTTGCCCTGCCGGACGCCCGCCGGGCCGTCGGCCATGTAGACGGGCGGGATCCCGAGCCGGGGGATGCCGCTGTTGGTGTCGGCGTGCGCGGTGTCGATGAACCCGCCGAGCGGGCCGCCGAGCGGGTCGTCCGACGCGAGCATCGCGATCTTCTCGTCGTCGGTCATCTTCGCCATCAGCAGCGCGGTCCGCCTGTCCGGGCCGAGGGCGGTGTCGCACCAGGGCCGCTGGGCCGGGTCGCCGCACCGGGTCTGCGCGGCGCCCGCCGGGGCCGCCGCGGACAGCGGCGCCGCGAGCGCGAGCACGGACACCAGCGCCCCCGCGGTCGGCGTCCACCGTCCTGTCCTCCGTCCGGCGCGGCGCATCAGTGCCCCTCCCCGTCCTGGACGTCCTCGTCTTGGACGCGCAGCGCGTTCAGCGCGAAGGCGACCATGTGGTAGTGCCCGACGAGCATCACCAGCTCGATCAGCTCCCGCTCGTCGAACCGGGCCGACAGCGCCGTCCACGTCGCGTCGGTGAGGGTGCTGCGCTCGTTCAGCTCGTCCGCCGCCGTCAGCACCATCAGGTCGTCGTCGGCCCAGCCGTGGTCGTCGAGCGGCAGCCGGAGCGCCGCGACCTCGGTCTCGGTGAGGCCCGCGGCGAGCGCGAGCCGGCGGTGGTGCCCCCACTCGTACGCGCAGTCCCGCAGGTACGCGGTCCGCATGATGGCGAGCTCCCGGTCGCGGTCGCTCAGCAGGCCCTTCATCAGCAACGCCGTGCCGAGCCCGATCCAGCTGCGGAACAGCTTCGGGTGCCGGCCGAGCGTGGTGAGGACGTTCAGCGGCCCGATCGACGCGGTCGCGGCCCGCAGCGTGTCGTCCCACTCCGCCTCGGGCAGCGGGGCGACGCGCGGCACGCGGTTCCCGGGGATGTCTGCGCACATGGCGACATTTCTGCCACCAAATGGTGGGATGGTGCTACCCCACCAGCCTCACTTTGCCAATTCGTTGCATTCGGCTCAGGTGCGGCGCGCGGTGGCGGCGATCGCCAGCTCGGCGAGCGCGTCGCGCGCCTCTTCGGCGACCGGCGCGGCGGCCAGCGCCCGGCCCACCTCGTCCAGGTAGCCGTCGATCATCGCCTCGCAGGCCGCCAGCCCGCCGGTCTCCTCGATGATCGTGCGCGCCTCGTCCACGCCGGGACGGTCCAGCTCCGGGTCGCCGAGCCGGCGCTCCAGCGCCGCCGCCTGCGCCCGCGAGGCGCGCTCCAGGGCGAGCGCGACCAGCACCGTCCGCTTGCCCTCGCGCAGGTCGTCGCCCGCGGGCTTGCCCGTCTCGGCCGGGTCGCCGAACACGCCGAGCACGTCGTCGCGCAGCTGGAAGGCGATGCCGAGCGGCAGGCCGTAGCCGGTGAGCGCGGCGGTCACCCGCGGGTCCGCGCCGGCCAGCGCGGCGCCGAGGTGCAGCGGCCGCTCGACCGTGTACTTGGCGCTCTTGAACTCCACCACCCGCAGCGCCGTGTCCACCGTCGCGCGGCCGCGGGTGCCCTCCAGCATGTCGAGGTACTGGCCGCACATGACCTCGGTGCGCATCAGGTCGTAGACGGACCGGCCGCGGCGGCGCCGCTCCTCGTCCAGCTCGCAGGTCTCGAACATCTCGCTCGACCAGGCCAGGCACAGGTCGCCGAGCAGGATCGCGGTGCCGGAGCCGAACGGCACGGCGGCGCCGGGCCAGCCCTGCGCGCGGTGCAGCGCCTCGAACCTGCGGTGCACCGACGGCTGCCCGCGCCGGGTGTCGCTGGAGTCCATCACGTCGTCGTGGATCAGCGCGCTCGCCTGCAGCAGCTCCAGGGACGCCGCCGCGTGCACGATCGCCGGGTCGTCGACGCCGCCGCCGGCCGCGCGCCAGCCCCAGTAGCAGAACGCCGGGCGCAGCCGCTTGCCGCCCGCCAGCAGCGCGTCCAGCGCCGACAGCAGCGGCCCGAGGTCGTCGCTGATCGCCAGCAGGCCGGGGCGCTGGCGGTCGACGAAGGCCAGCAGCGCCTCGTCGACCTGCTTGCGGACGCGGCTCCAGGACGGATGGAGCGAGCCGGGGGATGCGATGGGTCGTCCTCCCACGGGCAGGCTTGGCATGCCCGTGATCGTATCCAGCCGGACGGAATCCACCGGCCAGCTATTGAGCGATATGTCAGTACATCGTAGGAAATAGAGGCATTACGTTGGTGTAGACGTGTGCAGGATCACGCGTAACGGACGCGGGCCGGGGCACTCCCGCGGCCCCGCACGGGCCGGGATCCGCGCCGGACCCCCACTGTAGGCTTGGGGGATGCGACCCGTACGTCCCGACCGGCCCCCCACCGTCCGCGAGCTCCTGGCCTCGGGCGAGCGGTCGTTCTCCTTCGAGTTCTTCCCGCCCAAGACCGACAAGGGCGCGCGGAACCTGTGGCGTACGATCCGCGAGCTGGAGCCCCTCCACCCGACGTTCGTGTCGGTCACCTACGGGGCGGGCGGCGGCACCCGCGACACGACCGTCGACATCGTCGAGCGCATCGCCACCGACACCACCCTCACCCCGGTCGCGCACTTCACCGCCGTGAACCACTCCCAGGCCGAGCTGCGCAACCTCATCGGCCGGTTCGCCGCCGCCGGCGTCCGCAACGTGCTCGCGCTGCGCGGTGACCCGCCCGGCGACCCGATGGGGGAGTGGGTCAAGCACCCCGAGGGCGTCGAGTACGCCGCCGAGCTCGTCCGCATGATCCGCTCCTACGGCGACTTCAGCGTCGGCGTCGCGGCGTTCCCCTACAAGCACCCGCGCTCGCCCGACATCGAGAGCGACACCCGCTACTTCGTCGAGAAGTGCCGCGCCGGCGCCGACTACGCCATCACCCAGATGTTCTTCCGCGCCGACGACTACCTGCGGCTGCGCGACCGCGTCGCGGCCGCGGCCTGCGAGACGCCGATCATCCCCGGCATCATGCCGGTCACCAAGTACAGCACCATCGAGCGGTCCGAGCAGCTGTCGGGCGCGCCGTTCCCGCCCGAGGTCAGGGCCCGCTTCGACGCCGTCGCCGACGACCCCGAGGCGGTCCGGCGGCTCGGCATCGAGCACGCCGCCGACCTCTGCCGCGAGCTGCTCGACCAGGGCGCGCCCGGCATCCACTTCATCACCTTCAACCAGTCGACCGCGACGCGCGAGGTCTACGGGCTGCTGGAGGCCGGCGGGTACGGCGCCAAGGGCAGCGTCCCGCCCATGACCGCGTAGCGGGGACCGCCGCCGGGGAACTCGAAGTCGGTCAGCAGGTCCACCATGCCGACCGAGCGGTACAGGTGCCGGGCCGGCGTCTCCGGGCGCCGGTCCAGCGTCGACAGCACGACCGTCCGCTCCGGGCGGCCCTCGCACAGCGAGGTCAGCAGCGCGCGGCCGAGGCCCCTGCCCTGCGCCTGCGGGTGGACGTGGAGCTCCGCCACCTCGAACGAGTCGTCCATCCACGCCGCGGCGTGCGCCTCGCCGCCGAGGTCGATGAGCGCCTGGTACACCACGTCGTGCCACCACTGCCCGCGCGCCCCCCGGAACCCGTACGCGAACCCGTGGACCGGGCCCGGCAGGCCCGGCAGGGCGCCGCGCCGCTCCGCGACGAACGCGCGGAACGACGGGTAGGCCGCGTGCCGCTCCATGATCGTGTGCCGGCCCGGCAGCTGCTCGTCCGGCGGCTCCATCGCGGCCCGGTACACCTCCAGCATGGGGTGGAGCCGGCGTAGGAAGGCGCGTTCGTCGATCTCGCGCAGCTTCGGGTCCCTCACCCGACAGAGACTAGACCCGCGGGGTGGTCCGCTGCGTGGACGACAGACGGTCGTAGATGTCCCAGAGGATCCGGTCGGCCGCCTTGCGCAGCGTCCCGCGCTGCGCGTCGAGCCGCCCGCCCCACTCGCGCGCCTCCGGGCCCAGCCACGCGTCGGTCGAGCCGAGCGTCCGCACCGGCGCGTCCAGGGCCCGCCGGACCTGGTCGATGCTCCCGTACGCGTCGGCGTACGCGTGGTACAGCCGCTCGTACTCCGGGTTCGGCTGCTCCGCCGGCGACAGCTCGGCGGCCGACGCGGCGGTGTACGGCGGAGGCAGGCTCCCGGGAGGCGGCGGAGCGGCCATGGCGACCTCACATCAGGCGACGTTGCTCGGTGTGCTCTTCGGATGCGGTGTGCTCTTCGGGTCCGGTGTGCTCTGCGGGTTGGCTGTGCTCTGCGGCTGCGGCGAGGCGCCGCCGGGGGCGCCCTCGGCGTGCATGCGCGCGTCCAGATGCAGCTTGACCAGGGCCTCGCGCGTCCTGGCGCTCATGTTCGCCTCGGTGACGACCTGCACCGCCGCCGGACGCACCCCGGCCCGGTCGGCCTCGGCCAGGTACGCGCGCAGCCACTTCACGTCCATCGTCAGATGGTGGCTGGAAGTGCCGAGCGACCCGCGGACGGCCTTCAGCCGCGCCGCGTCGCCGTGCGCCGCCCTGACCAGGTCCGCCGCGCCTGCCGGTCCGAGCCGCGCGTACAGCGTCTCGGTGTAGTCGGGATCCCCGGCGTCGGCCGCCAGCCGCTTCCACACCGCGTCCGGGACGGGCTTGCCGGCCTGGACGGCGGCGGCGACGGCCAGCGCGTCCGCCCTGGCCGCCTTCTGCGCCGCCGGACGGTCCGGGTAGCCGCCGAGGTCGCCGGCGCCCCGCGGCGTCGGCGCGACCGTGCGCACGGGGGACGTCCGGCTCGGCGGGCGCACCGGGCGGGGCGTCCCGCCCGGGGTCC
>NZ_WBMR01000195.1 GCF_008923365.1 Actinomadura montaniterrae | reverse complement strand
CCGGGGCCCGGGGACGGCGGCGGGGTGGGCGGCGACGGCGGCAGCGGCGACGTCGGCGGCGGGGTCGGCGGGCTGGGCGGGGTGGGGGCCTGCTCGCAGCCGCCGCCGACGCACGCGCCGAGGTTCAGGTGCGCCGACACGGGCGTGCCGCCCGCCGGTGCGAGCCCGACGCCCAGTTCCGTCCTGCCGCTGATGAGCTGCCGGCCCGCCGACAGGGTGCCGCCGGTCGCGACCTTCAGGTTCGCGCCGCCGGCCGGGGTCCTGACGTTGCCGTCCACCCGGGCGCCCGCCGCGAGGGTTGCGTCGCCGAGCCCCACGCTCGCGCCGGTCCGCACCCGGAGGCCGGCCTCGCCGTCCGGCGTCCGGACGCCCGCGCCCAGGTCGAGGCCGGCGCTCGCGGTCTTCGTGCGCTCGTCATAGGCGAGCGTGGCGTTCAGGTGCAGGTCCAGTGCGGGCGCAGCGGGCTTCGCGACCGGCTTCGCGGCCGCCTTGCTGCGCTTCGCCTTCACCTTGTGCGCGGCGCTCTTCACACGCTGGCGGTGCTTGGCGGGATGCGCCGGATGCTTGCGAGCCTTCAGCGGATGCTTGTGGGCCCCGACCGGATGCTCGGCCGAGGCGAGCAGGAAGGGGGAACGATCGGCGGGGGGCCGGGACGTGTCGGCGTTCGACACGCCGCTCATCGCGGCGATGCCGAGAACCGTCGCTCCGGCCGTCACCGCGAGTCTCCTACCGTGGTGCACTGATGCTCCTGAGGGGGAGGGGTATTGGTTGCACAACCTGCGAGCACGTTTACACGTCACGTAGTCGAAGTGAACGGCGATCCCCGTATTTGGGGAGACGTTCACAACTGCGTCAGTGGTCTTTTGTGCACCTTCCGCAACGACCCGCGGCGGTCGACCGGGTCAGGACGTCCGGTCGAGGTCCGCGATCCTGCGAAACTGGACCGATGACCAGGGTCATCGCGGGGAGTGCGGGCGGACGGCGGCTCGCCGTCCCGGCCGGACGGGACACCAGGCCGACGAGCGACCGGGCGCGGGAGGGCCTGTTCTCCACCGTGCAGGCGCTGCTCGGCCCGCTGGACGGGCTGCGCGTCGCCGACCTGTACGCCGGTTCCGGCGCGGTCGGGCTGGAGGCGCTGTCGCGCGGCGCGGCGCACGCCCTGCTCGTCGAGTCGCACCCGCGCGCGCTGAAGGTGATTCGGCAGAACGCCGCGGCGCTCGGGCTGCCCGGAGCCGTCCCGACGGGGGAGAAGGCGGAGCGCCTCGCCCGCACCGCGCCGGACGAGCCGTACGACCTGATCTTCGCCGACCCGCCGTACGCGCTCGCGGACGCCGCCGTCACCGGCCTGCTGGAGGACCTGCGCGACAACGGCTGGACGGCGCCGGACGCGCTGGTCGTGGTCGAGCGCTCCGTCCGCGGCGATGATCTGGCCTGGCCGGACGGGTACCAGGGGGAACGGGACCGGCGGTACGGCGAGGCCGTGTTCTGGTACGGCCGGGCGCTCGGCGCCTGAACACCCGCTGAACGCCCGCCGAGAGATACCTGGGAGTACACGGCGGCGACGCGTCGCGCGGCGCGCTCAGGGTAGGGGCGGAGGCATGAGACCGGGGATCGACCGGGCCTTGGCGGCCACATGGGTCGTCGCGCTCGCGATGACGGTCGCCCTGCTCGCCAACGTCACCTACGTGCAGGGCTTCGAGGCGCAGGACCTGCGGGACAGCAGCCTCAACGCGCGCCGCCTGCAGAACCGCAACCTGGTCGAGCGCGGCCCCATCGTCGCCGACGGCCAGCGGCTGGCCTGGTCGGAGCTCACGTCGGACGGCAAGACGTACCAGCGGCACTACGCCGACAGCAAGATCTTCTCGCCGATCACGGGGTACTTCTCGCCGTTCGCCGAGACCGGGCTCGAAGGCGCGGAGAACCACTTCCTCGACGGCAGCGACGCGCGGCTCGCCACCACGAACCTGATCGACAAGCTCATCGGCAAGCACGTCCCCGGCGGGACCGTCGAGGCCACGATCAACGTGAAGGCGCAGCGCGCCGCCTACGAGGCGCTGCAGGCCACCGGCGCGCGCCGCGCCGCGGCCGTCGCGATCGACGCGAAGACGGGCGCGATCCTCGTGATGGCTTCCACCCCGTCCTACGACGCCAACGACGTGTCGGTCCTCAGCGGCGACAAGTCGCAGGCGGCGTTCGACAAGCTGAACTCCGAGCCGCTCAAGCCGCTGCTGAACAAGGCGACCGGCGAGGTGTACCCGCCCGGCTCGACGTTCAAGACGATCGTCGCCTCCACCGCCCTGAACGCCGGCAAGAGCGAGGACTCGCAGGTCCGCGCCGGACGCAGCTACCAGGCGCCGGGCGGCGGGCAGCCGATCAACAACGACGCCGGCGACATCGGCGGCGAGTGCGACCAGAACCCGATCCCGCTGATCGACGCCTACGCGCAGTCCTGCAACACCACGTTCGCCTACATGGGCGCGCAGAACCCCGGCAACGCCGCCGTCCACGAGCAGGCCGGCAAGTTCGGCTTCGGCGACCGGATCAAGATCGAGGACGGGATGTCCGCCGCGCCCAGCTCGTTCCCGGAGACCGGCCAGCCGGTGCTCAGCGCGCTCGGCTCGATCGGCCAGGGCAGCACCGTCGCCACCCCGCTGCAGATGGCGCTGGTCGCCGCGGCCGTGCTGAACGACGGGAAGATCATGCAGCCGTACCTGGTGGACAAGCTCCGCGCCGCCGACGGGTCGGTCGTCCAGCAGGCCGACCAGAAGGTGATGGCGCGGCCGCTGACGTCCGGCCAGGCGAGCCAGATGCGGGACCTCATGAAGGCCGTCGTCGCGAAGGGCACCGGCAAGTCGCTGCAGGGCACCTCGGTGGCCGGCGGCAAGACCGGCACCGCCGACGTGGAGAACGCCCCCTACAACGACCGGTGGTTCATCGGCTTCGGCCCCCGCAGCGACCCGCGGTACGCGGTCGCGGTGATGACCGAGAAGGACGGCTACGGCATCGAGTCCGGCCCGATCGCCGCGAAGATCTTCGACGCCCTCGGCGACTGACGGCGCCTGGAACGGAGCGCCGGCGGAGCGGAAGGCGGGGCGGCGAGCGGCCCGGGTGAAAGCGGGCCGAACCGGATTTGGTACGTTCGCGCCGCAGGTCAGAAACCAGGACCGAAGGGGTTCGCGCCGTGCGCCGTGTCGTCTGTCCGGGATCGTTCGACCCCGTTACCAACGGGCACCTCGACATCATCAGCCGCGCCTCCCGTCTCTACGACGAGGTGGTCGTGGCCGTCCTGATCAACAAGAACAAGAAGAGCCTGTTCACGGTCGACGAGCGCGCCGACATGATCACGGCCGTGACCAAGGAGTACGGCAACGTCAAGGTGGACAAGTTCTACGGGCTGACCGTCGACTACTGCAAGGAGCAGGACATCCCGGTGATCGTCCGCGGGCTGCGGGCCGTCAGCGACTACGAGTACGAGCTGCAGATGGCGCAGATGAACCACCGCATCGCGGGCGTGGAGACCCTGTTCATGGCCACCAACCCCGAGTACGCCTTCCTGTCCTCCAGCCTGATGAAGGAGGTCGTGAAGTTCGGCGGCGACATCTCCGGCCTCGTCCCCGACATCGTGCACGACCGCCTCGTGGAGCGCCTGCAGCAGCAGGCCTGATCCTCCGGGCGCCGCGGTCCCCCCTGGTGGCGGGGGCGCGAGTTGGGGCATCGGCCGGTGTTCGGTACCCTGGGACATCGGCCATCACGGCGGCCGCAGTTCGCCATGCCTCACGAAAGCAGGACTCCGCTGACTCGCCTCGATCCCAACGCCCCGCTCGTGCTCGACACCCGAGCTCTCAGCAGGCAACCCGGGTCGTCGCGGGAGATGCGCCTGTCCGTGCCGGCTCCGGAGGACTTCGGCGTCGAGATGGTGGGCGTCCCCGAGGGCGCCGCGATCGAGCTGGACCTCCGGCTCGAGGCGGTGCTGGAGGGGGTGCTCGTCACGGGCACGGCGACGGTCCCCCTCGAGGGGGAGTGCGCCCGCTGCCTGGACCCGATCGCCTCGACCTTCGAGGCGGACTTCCAGGAGCTCTTCGTCTATCCTGACACCCGCTCCGGCGGGAACGCCGAGGACGACGAGCTCCGCCTCGAGGACGATCTGATCGACCTCGAACCGGTGCTCCGGGACGCGGTGCTGCTCGCGCTGCCGCTCTCGCCGCTGTGCCGGGACGACTGTCCCGGGCTGTGCGCGGAGTGCGGCGCACGGCTCGCCGACGTCGGCCCGGACCACCACCACGACGTCGCCGACCCGCGCTGGGCGGCGCTGCAGGACCTCGCCGGCGAACCGTCGCCGGAGCCTCCCGAGGGGGGACGCGGGGACTCCGGTCCCCGTGGATCAGTCGACCAACAAGGAAAGCAGGAGGGCTGACGTGGCCGTCCCGAAGCGGAAGAAGTCGCGCAGCAACACGCGGCACCGGCGCTCGCAGTGGAAGGCCACCGCGCCGACCCTCGTCGAGTGCCCGACGTGCCGCGACAAGAAGCTGCCCCACACCGCGTGCGCGACGTGCGGCACCTACGACCGGCGGCAGGTCATCGCCCCGTCGGCCTGAGCCTTTTCGCATCCCGGGGGGCGGACCCGCCGGCGGCGCGCCCTGCGGCGCGGCGCCGGCGCCCGCCCCTCGCGGACGCGCGGCAACCCCGACCACCCGGCGCGTGACGTCGGCGTGGTGAGCGGCGCGGACCCTGCGCCCGGAGCCGTGGTGCACGCCGGGATCATCCGAACCGGCGCGCACCTCGTCTTCGCGGACCCGTCCTTCCGGGGCGACCCGGACGCGTCGTGCTTGCTCGCCGTCGCGGCCTCCCCGGCCGCCGCGCCCCTGCGGCGACCGCGCCCTGCGCGGTGCCCGGCCTGCGAGGAGGGCCTGTGAGCAAGAAGTCGTCCGATCCCGTTCCCGACCGCGCTGAGCTGTCCGCCGCCCTCGGCGTGGAGGTCACCGGCGATCTGCTGGAGCGCGCGCTGACGCACCGTTCGTACGCCTACGAGAACGGCGGCCTGCCCACCAACGAGCGGCTGGAGTTCCTCGGGGACTCGGTCCTCGGCCTGGTCGTCACCGACACCCTGTTCCGGGGCCACCCGGACCTGCCGGAGGGGCAGCTGGCGAAGCTGCGCGCCGCCGTGGTGAACATGCGGGCGCTGGCGGGCGTCGCCCGCGCCCTCGGCGTCGGCGCGCACATCCGGCTCGGCCGCGGCGAGGAGGGCACCGGCGGCCGCGACAAGGCCTCGATCCTCGCCGACACCCTGGAGGCGCTGATCGGCGCCGTCTACCTCGACAAGGGCCTGGACGAGGCGTCCGCGCTCGTACACCGGCTGTTCGACGCGCTGATCGCCCGGTCGGCGGGCCTCGGCGCCGGCCTCGACTGGAAGACCTCGCTGCAGGAGCTGACCGCGGTCGAGGAGCTGGGCGTCCCCGAGTACCACGTCGCCGAGAGCGGCCCCGACCACCAGAAGACGTTCCGGGCGTCGGTGCGGGTCGGCGGGACGACCTACGGGTCCGGTGAGGGTCGCAGCAAGAAGGAGGCCGAGCAGCACGCCGCCGAGGCCGCCTGGAACGCGATCCGCGAGATCGTCGTCCAGCGGGAGGCGGCCGAGCAGGCGGGCGCCGCCGCCGAGCCGGCGGAGGCGCAGGCGGGGCCGAAGGGGTCGCGCTCGGCCGGGCTCGCCGGTGCCTGAGCTCCCCGAGGTCGAGGTCGTCCGGCGCGGCCTGGAGCGGTGGACGGCGGGCCGGACGATCGCGTCGGCCGAGGTGCTGCACCCGCGCTCGGTCCGCCGGCACGAGGCCGGCCCGGGCGACTTCGCCGGGCGGCTCGCCGCCCGCACCGTGCTGGCCCCGCGCCGCCGCGGCAAGTACATGTGGCTGCCGCTGCGCGCCGAGGCGGAGGACGAGCCGGGGGAGGCGCTGCTCGCCCACCTCGGGATGAGCGGGCAGCTGCTCGTCGGCGAGCCGGACCGGGAGCGCGAGAAGCACCTGCGGGTCCGGCTGGTCTTCGACGACGGCGGCCACGACCTGCGCTTCGTCGACCAGCGGACGTTCGGGCACCTGATGGTGGCCGACCTCGTGCCGGACGCGTTCGACGCCGGCGCGCTCGTCCCCGAGCCGATCGTGCACATCGCCGCGGACCCGCTGGAGGACGCGTTCGACGCGGAGGCGTTCTACCGGGCGCTGCGCCGCCGCAGGACGGGCATCAAGCGGGCGCTGCTCGACCAGTCCCTCATCAGCGGCGTCGGCAACATCTACGCCGACGAGGCGCTGTGGCGGGCGCGGCTGCACTGGGCGCGGCCGACCGAGACGATGACCCGCGCCGAGGCCGCCCGCGTGCTGGAGGCCGCCAGGGAGGTCATGGGCGCCGCCCTGGCCGTCGGCGGCACCTCGTTCGACAGCCTGTACGTCAACGTGAACGGCGAGAGCGGCTACTTCGAGCGGTCGCTGGAGGCGTACGGCCGGCGGGGCGAGCCGTGCGGCCGCTGCGGGACGCCGATCCGCCGCGACGAGTTCATGAACCGCTCGTCCTACAGCTGCCCGGTGTGCCAGCCGAAGCCGCGCCGCGCGCGCTACTAGGCTGCCCGGGTCCGGGATCGAGGGGGGCCGATGGGCGAGCCGGAGCAGGAGACGGTGCGGCTGACCGCGTGGGTGCGGGGCCGGGTGCAGGGCGTGGGTTTCCGCTGGTGGGTGCGGTCGCGTGCGCTGGAGCTGGGGCTCGCGGGCAGCGCGACGAACCTGAGCGACGGGCGCGTGGAGGTCGTGGCGGAGGGCGCGCGGGAGCGCTGCGAGCGGCTGCTGGAGCTGCTGGAGGGCGACGAGCCGGGCGGGGTGCCGGGACGGCCGGGGAAGGTGACCGGCGTGGCGCTGCGGTGGAGCGAGCCGCGCGGCGAGGCCGCCGGTTTCCTGGAACGGTGACCGGGTAGGGGGTTCCGGTTTTTACCTGCTAAACTAGTAGAGGAAGGTTGTTACCGGCCTGTGATGTGCGTCTTGACCAGGACACCGGCCGGTGCGACTCTAGACGATACGCGCACCGACTTCAGATGCTTCTCGTGCGCGATCCCTGCTGGTTACTCAGCGTGGAGGACCCTTAGTCATGGCGAAGGCTCTACTCGGCCACGTCGGCGGTCCCGACCCCCGGATGGTCGCGGAGATGCGGCGCCTGCAGCAGCGCGTACGGGACCTGGAAGCCGAGCTCGTACGGCTCCAGGCGGAGAACGACGCGCTTGCGACGGCGACGGACGACGACGTGATGTCGCTCGCGGTGAAGGACCGTGAACCGGCGCTGACCTGATCGGCGCCTTTTTTCTGGAACTGGACAGGGACGCCGTCACCAGGCGTCCCTTCTGTTTTGCCCATCCCACCCGGTGACGGGCGTCACCGCACGCCGCCGGGCGGTCGATCTCCGGTCAAACCTTCGTAGGGTTTTGGTCTGACCGAGTTCGGGGTCTTTGCGGCATTCGCCGTATTAACGGGCATCCGTCCGGCGTACCGGGCCGTGCCCCGAATCCGCCTCCCATCCGTGCGGGTGCCGTGCCCGCACCGCCCGCGGCCGGTATCGTTCGTTCGGATTCCCGGGAGCCGGCGGCGCAGGAGGAGGACGGCGGGCGCGTGTACCTGAAGACCCTGACGCTGCGCGGCTTCAAGTCCTTCGCGTCCTCCACGACGCTGAAGTTCGAGCCGGGCATCACCGCCGTCGTCGGCCCCAACGGGTCGGGCAAGTCCAACGTGGTGGACGCGCTGGCGTGGGTGATGGGCGAGCAGGGCGCCAAGTCGCTGCGCGGCGGCAAGATGGAGGACGTCATCTTCGCCGGCACCGCGAACCGGGCCCCGCTCGGCCGCGCCGAGGTCGTGCTGACGATCGACAACGCCGACGGCGCGCTGCCGATCGACTACACCGAGGTCACGATCAGCCGGCTGATGTTCCGGTCCGGGTCCAGCGAGTACGCGATCAACGGCGACTCGTGCCGGCTGCTGGACATCCAGGAGCTGCTGTCGGACTCCGGCATCGGCCGCGAGATGCACGTGATCATCGGGCAGGGGCAGCTCGACCGCGTCCTGCACTCCGGCCCCGAGGGCCGCCGCGCGGTGATCGAGGAGGCGGCCGGCGTCCTCAAGCACCGCAAGCGCAAGGAGAAGGCGCTGCGCAAGCTGGACGCGATGCAGGCGAACCTGACCCGCGTCCAGGACCTCACCACCGAGCTGCGCCGCCAGCTCAAGCCGCTCGGCAAGCAGGCCGAGATCGCCCGCCGGGCCGCCGTCATCCAGGCCGACCTGCGCGACGCGCGGCTGCGGCTGCTCGCCGACGACCTGGTCACGCTGCGCACCAAGCTGGAGCAGGAGGCCGCCGACGAGGCGGCGATCCGGGAGCGCCGCACCGAGACCGAGCGCGCGCTCGGCGAGGCGCAGGAGCGCGAGGCGGTCCTGGAGGCCGAGGAGGCCGAGCAGGCGCCGAAGCTCGCGCAGGTGCAGGACACCTGGTTCCGGCTGTCGGCGCTGAAGGAGCGGCTGCGCGGCGTCGGCGACCTCGCCGCCGAGCGGCACCGCAACGCCGCCGAGGCGCGCGACGAGGAGCGCCGCGGCCGCGACCCCGAGGACATGGAGCGCGAGGCCGCCGAGATCCGCGAGCAGGAGGAGATGCTCCGCGCCGCGCTCGACGAGGCGCAGGACGGGCTGGCCGACGCGGTCGAGCAGCGCACCGGCGCCGAGGAGGCGCTCGCCGCCGAGGAGCGCCGGCTGCAGGCCGCGGCCCGCGCCGCCGCCGACCGCCGCGAGGAGCTGGCCCGGCTGCGCGGCCGCGTCGAGGCGCTGCGCAGCAAGGCGCAGGCGGGCCGCTCGGAGATCGGCCGGCTCGCGGAGGCCCGCGACGAGGCCGGGCAGCGCGCCGAGACCGCGCAGGCCGAGTTCGAGGCGTTCGAGGCCGAGGTCGTCGAGGACCCGGCGCTCGCCGCCGAGCACGAGACGGCGCAGGAGGCGCTCGCCACCGCCAAGGACGCCGCCGAGGCCGCCCGCGCCGCCGTCGACGAGCCCCGCCGCGCGCTGAAGGACGCGCGCTCCGCCGTCGCCGCCGCGCGGACCGCCGACCAGGCCGCGCAGAAGAAGGTCACCGCGCTGCAGGCGCGGATCGAGGCGCTCAACCTGACCCTGGCCAGCGCCGCCGACGGCGGCGAGGCGCTGCTCGCGGCCGGCGCCGACGGCTCCGTCGAGGGCGTGCTCGGCACGGTCGCCTCGCTGCTGACCGTCCGGCCCGGCTACGAGACGGCGGTGGCCGCCGCGCTGGGCGACGCCGCCCAGGCCATCGCGGTCGGGTCGCTCGCCACCGCGGAGGCGGCGCTGACGCTGCTGCGGTCCCGCGACGCGGGCCGCGCGGGCCTGCTCGTCGGCGGGGGAGACCCCGGCCGGTCCGAGCGCCTGCCCGGCGTCGACTACGCGGCCGACGCGGTGACCGTGCCCGACGCGGTGCGTCCCGCGCTGGAGCATCTGCTGCGCGGCGTCGCCGTGGTCGACGACGTCCCCGCCGCCGCGGCGCTGGTCCGCCGCGAGCCCGCGCTGCGCGCCGTCACCCGCGACGGCGACCTCGTCGGTGCGCACTGGGCGCAGGGCGGCGCCGCCGGCGGCGGGCAGAGCCTGCTGCAGATGCGCGCCACCCTCGACCAGGCCACCGAGGACCTCGCCGCCGCCGAGACCGCCGCCGCGACGGCTGCGGAGGAGCTCACCGCGTCAGCGGAGGCCGAGCAGTCCGCGCAGGCGGCGCTGGACGCGGCGCAGGCCGCCGCCAACCAGGCCCAGAACGGGGTGAACCAGGCGCAGTCCGACCTCGACCGGGTCCGCGCGCGGCTCCGCGAGTTCGACGCGCAGGCCGCGCAGGAGGCCAAGCGCGCCGCCCGGCTGGAGGCCGACGTCCGCGCCGCGCGCGGCGAGGCCGAACGGCTCACCAAGGCGCTCGACGCGGCGAACGAGTCGCTGGAGCGCGACACCGAGGCCGCCGAGGAGCTGGCGATGCGGCTCGCCGAGTCGGAGGAGGCCGCCGAGGTCGCCGACGAGGCCGGGCACGACACCGACGCCCGCGACGAGCTCGCCGAGCGCTGCCGGGTGCTGCGCTCGTCGGAGATGGAGGCCCGGCTCGCCGTCCGGACCGCCGAGGAGCGCGTCCAGGCCATCACCGGCCGCGCCGACGCGCTGGAGCGCGGCGCCCGGCGCGAGCGCGAGGAGCGCGCCCGCGCCGCCGAGCGCCGCGCCCGCCGCGAGCTCCAGGCCCGGACCGCCAAGGCCGTCCTCAAGGGCGCGCGCACCACCCTGGACCGGATCGAGCTGTCGCTGGCCGCCGCCGTCCGGCAGCGCGAGGCCGCCGAGCAGGCCAAGGCCGCCCGCGAGGCCGAGCTGAAGGTCGTCCGCACCCAGGTCCGCGAACTGTCGGGCACGCTGGAACGCCTCGTCAACGTCGTGCACGGCAACGAGGTCGCGCGCGCGGAGCAGCGCCTCCGCCTCGAACAGCTGGAGCAGCGCGCGCTGGAGGAGTTCGGCCTGGAGGTCGACTCCCTCGTCAACGAGTACGGGCCCGACCAGCCCGTCCCGCCCGACCCCGACCAGGGGGAGGACGCGGTGCCCGCCCCGTACGTCCGGGCCGTCCAGGAGAAGCGCGCCAAGGCCGCCGAACGCCAGCTCAACCAGCTCGGCAAGGTGAACCCGCTCGCGCTGGAGGAGTTCGCGGCGCTGGAGGAGCGGCACGCGTTCCTCACCTCGCAGCTCGACGACCTGAAGAAGACGCAGCGGGAGCTGCTCGCCCTGGTCAAGGAGGTCGACGACCGGGTGCAGCAGGTGTTCGCCGCCGCCTACGACGACACCGCCCGCGAGTTCGAGCGGATCTTCGCGCGGCTGTTCCCCGGCGGCGAGGGCAGCCTGTCGCTCACCGAGCCGGAGGACATGCTCGCCACCGGCGTCGAGGTCGCCGCGCGGCCGCCCGGCAAGAAGGTGAAGCGGCTGTCGCTGCTGTCGGGCGGCGAGCGGTCGCTGGTCGCGATCGCGTTCCTCGTCGCGGTGTTCAAGGCCCGCCCGTCCCCGTTCTACGTGCTGGACGAGGTCGAGGCAGCGCTGGACGACACCAACACCCAGCGGCTGATCACGGTGTTCGAGGAGCTGCGCGAGTCGTCCCAGCTCATCGTCATCACGCACCAGAAGCGCACGATGGAGGGCGCCGACGCGCTCTACGGCGTCAGCATGCGCGGCGACGGCGTCACCCAGGTCGTCAGCCAGCGGCTCCGCGAGCAGGAATCCGCCTGATCTTTCATTTGCCCACAATATTGGACCATTCCAAATGGGCTGTGAGATGGACCACCGTCTCGTTCCGTGGACGTTCCCGATGTTCATCCGAAATATTTCGCGTCCGAATAGCGCATTGCCGGCGCCGCATTTTCCCCGGTAACGGGTGAACGGGGCGGGCCGCGTGCACCGACCGTGATCCACCGGCGACGCTGACGGGCTTGTGCCCGCCCGGTGGTTCCACTAGTCATGTGCCCCGTGGTTCTCCGGCTCCCCTCCCGGACACCCCGCCCGGGCTCGGAGAACCGCTGGAGAGGACACCGTGGACCCGCAGAAACTCAAGGACAATTTCGCGCAGGTGGGAGCGAACGGCATTGTCGTCGCGGAATATTTCTATGCCGATCTGTTCGCCCGGGAACCGCAGCTCAGAAGCATGTTCCCGGCCGCGATGAGCAAGCAGCACGAGGTGCTGCTCGGCGCGCTGTCGCAGATCGTGTCCTCGGTCGACGACACCGATACGCTCGTCCCGTTCCTGCGGGATCTCGGCCGCCGGCACCACGGTTTCGGAGTCGCCGCCGACCACTACGCCCCCGTCGGCGCCAGCCTGCTGGCGACCCTCGCCTACTTCAGCGGCCCCGACTGGAACGAGGACCTGGAGCGCGACTGGGCCGCCGCCTACGGCCTGGTCGCCCAGGTCATGACGGAGGCCGCCGCCGAGCCCGTCGCCTGAGCCGGCGTGGACGCCCAGCGCCTGAAGGAGAACTTCGCCGCCGTCGCCGAGCAGGGCGACGCCGTCGCGATGTTCTTCTACTCCGACCTGTTCGTGCGCAACCCGCACCTGCGCGACATGTTCCCGATCGGGATGACCGGGCAGCGCGACAAGCTGCTGCGCGCGCTCGGCCAGATCGTCTCCAAGGTCGACGACCTGCCGTCGCTCGTGCCGTTCCTGCAGCAGCTCGGCCGCGACCACCGCCGGTTCGGGATCGTCGCCGAGCACTTCCCGAACGTCGGCGCGAGCCTGCTCGCCACCCTCCGGCACTTCTCCGGCGCCGCCTGGACCGAGGACGTCGAGAGCGACTGGAACGCCGCCTACAGCCTGGTCGCCAAGGTCATGCTGGAGGCCGCCGACGAGAACGCGCTCACCAGCCCCGCCTGGTGGAACGGCCAGGTCATCGCGGCGGAGCGGCGCCGCTTCGACATCGCCGTCCTGCGCGTCCAGCCGGACCGCCCGCTGCCGTACACGCCCGGCCAGTCCGTCGCGCTGGAGGTGCCGTCGCGGCTGCGGCACTGGCGGTACTACTCGATGGCGAACGCGCCCCGCCCCGACCACACCGTCGACTTCCACGTCCGGCTGGTGGACGGCGGGCCGGTCAGCCCCGTCCTGGTCCGCGGCACCAAGCCCGGCGACCGCGTCCGGATGGGCGCGCCCGTCGGCACGCTCACGCTGGACGAGTCGTCCGACCGGGACGTGCTGCTCGTCGCGGGCAGCACCGGGCTCGCGCCGCTCAAGGCGATCCTGGAGCAGATCGCCGGCCGGCCCGTCCCGCCGCGCGTGCACCTGTTCTTCGGCGCCCGCGACCGCGACGGCCTGTACGACCTGGAGCACTTGAGCAAGCTCGCCGCCGAGTTGCCGTGGCTGACCGTGGTCCCCGCCGTGTCGGACGAGCCCGTCCCCGACGAGTCCGGCGGGCACGGCTTCTCCGCGCTGCTGGGTTCCGGCGGCGGGCACGGAACCGGCCGCGGGGGCCCCGCCAACGAGGGGATCGAGCACGGCGACCTGCCCGACGTCGTCGCCCGCCGCGGCCCCTGGCCCGGCCACGACGCCTACGTGTGCGGGCCGGCCGCGATGGCGGAGGCCGCCGTCGAGCGGCTCGCCGCGTCCGGCGTCGCGCGCGACCGCATCCGCCTCGAATCCTTCGCCGACGCACAGAGGTGACCGCAGTGAACTCCCCGAACCTCCCCGTCGTGCCCGACGGCTCCCGGCTGACCCCGGGCGAGCTGCAGTCGGTGGTGTTCGCGCGGGCCGCGCTCGGCCGCCGCGGCTACGACGAGGACCAGGTCCGCGAATTCCTGCAGTACGTCGAGCGGGAACTCGTCCAGATCCTCAACCAGAAGGCCGCGCTGGGCGAGGAGGTGAACCGGCTGCGCGCCCAGGCGGGCCGCGGCGCGGGCGGCGTCATGGCCCCGGAGGACGCGCACTTCCAGGCCGTCCGGATCCTGTCGCAGGCCCAGCAGACCGCCGACCTGTACGTCGCGGACGCCGAGCGCTACACCCGGGAGCTGGCGCACGAGGCCCGGCTGCACCGCGAGGCGATCCTGTCCGACGCGAAGGGCCGCGCCGAGCAGATGCTGGAGGACGCGCACCGCAAGGCCGCGGAGGTCGCCGACGCCGCGGTCCGCGCGGTTCCGCCGCCCGCCGCGACGGCGCCGTCCGGGCCGGGCGTGCCGTCCGGACCCGGCGGTGCGCCCGGGGCGGGCGGGGCGTCCAGCGACGACCGGCGGCACGAGCTGGAGCGCGAGATCGCGTACCTGCGCACCTACAGCGAGGTGTACCGCACCCACCTGCGCTCCTACCTGGAGGCCCTGCTGCGCAACGTCGACGAGTGGGAGAGCTCGGAACGGGCATCGGTACCGGGGGACACCCCGGGGCCGCCGCTCCGGGGCTGATCGGGCACGCCCGCGGCGGGCGTGCTCTTCGCGTGCGCGGGGACGCGCGGACGAGTGGGTGATCGGCGGGCATCCGGCGGGTGTTCGGTGGGCGTTCGGCGGGGTGTTCGGCCCAGCACCGCCGGTCTGGAAAACTGGGGACGCTATGGAATATGTGATCGTCATCGTCGCGCTGTGCGCGGTCGCGCTGATCGTCGGCGGGGTCACGCTGCTGCGCCGCCCGGTCCGCCGCCGCCGTCCGCCGGTCCCGCCCGCCGAGCGGCCGCCCGCCGAGCAGCACGGCGCGACCGCCGTCGACGAGGCGGAGGCCGCCGCCCCCACCATCGAGCGGGCGCCGCCCACCGAGGCGGCACCGCCGCCGCCCACCGTCGAGATCGAGCAGCCGCCGCCCGGCGCGGGACGGCTCGTCCGGCTCCGGGCGCGGCTCGCGCGCTCCCAGTCCGCGTTCGGCAAGACCCTGCTCGGGCTGCTGTCGCGCGACACTCTCGACGACGACGCCTGGGAGGAGATCGAGGACACCCTCATCACCGCCGACATGGGCGCCGCCGTGGCCCGCCAGGTCACCGACGACCTGCGCACCCGGGTACAGGTGCTCGGCACCCGCAGCCCCGAGGAGGTCCGCGCGCTGCTGAAGGAGGAGCTGGTCAAGCAGATCGGCGCCGACCTGGACCGCTCCCTGCGCACCGAGCCGCACGGCACCCGGCCCGCCGTGCTGATGGTCGTCGGCGTCAACGGCACCGGCAAGACCACCACCTGCGGCAAGCTGGGCCGCGTCCTGGTCGGCGACGGCAACACCGTGCTGCTCGGCGCCGCCGACACCTTCCGCGCCGCCGCCGCCGACCAGCTGGAGACCTGGGGCTCGCGGGTCGGCGCGCAGGTCGTCCGCAAGGACGAGGGCGCCGACCCCGCCAGCGTCGCCTTCGACGCGGTGAAGCAGGGCATCGACACCAAGGTCGACGTGGTGATCATCGACACCGCGGGCCGGCTGCACACCAAGACCGGGCTGATGGACGAGCTCGGCAAGGTCAAGCGGGTCGTGGAGAAGCAGGCCGAGGTGGACGAGGTGCTGCTCGTCCTGGACGCCACGACCGGGCAGAACGGCATGCAGCAGGCCCGCGTGTTCGCCGAGGTCGTCAACATCACCGGCGTGGTGCTGACCAAGCTCGACGGCACCGCCAAGGGCGGCATCGTCGTGCAGGTGCAGCGCGAGCTGGGCGTCCCGGTGAAGCTGGTCGGGCTCGGCGAGGGCCCGGACGACCTCGCCCCGTTCGAGCCCGAGGCGTTCGTGGACGCGATCCTCGGCGACTGAGCGGAAGCGTCCCGCGGCGCCCCGCGACCCGTTGCGGTCGCGGGGCGCCGCCCTTTCCGGGCGCCGTTTCACCTGGACCGGGGCATGACCCCGGGAAAAGCAAACGGTTGCCAACGGGCGGGTAAGGCGGTGAGGGTTCCGAAACAGCCGCGAAACATGCCGTAGCGGGGTTTCACACTCCGGAAACACGGGCGGCGCGCCGGTGAAACGGCCGCCCAGGAATCTCGGGGCATCCACGTTTCCGGTCGAGGAGGGGCACTCTCCGAGATGAAGATCGATACAGGCGCGACCGCCTGGATGCTGGCGGCAGCGGCGCTGGTGCTGCTCATGACACCCGGGCTCGCCTTCTTCTACGGCGGCATGACGCGCGCCAAGAGCGTCCTCAACATGATGATGATGTCGTTCGGCGCCATCATCAGCGTCACCATCCTCTGGGTCCTCTTCGGGCACTCCATCGCCTTCACCGACAACGGCAGTTCCTTCGTCAACAAGTTCATCGGCGGATTCGACGCCGTCGGGCTGAAAGGCGTCGCGACCCAGGTCTCCGAAGGGCTGCTGAAGGACCAGAGCGACAACATTCCGACCATGGTCTTCTCGATGTTCCAGCTGACGTTCGCGATCATCACGGTCGCGCTCATCAGCGGCGCCATCGCGGACCGTGCCAAGTTCGGCGCCTGGATGACGTTCACCGTCGCCTGGGCGACGCTGGTGTACTTCCCGGTCGCGCACTGGGTGTGGGGCACCGGCTGGCTGAACAAGCTCGGCATCGAGGACTTCGCGGGCGGCACCGTCGTGCACGTCAACGCCGGAGCCGCGGGCCTCGCGCTGGCGTTCGTGCTCGGCAAGCGGCGCGGCTGGCCGAAGGAGCCGATGCGGCCGCACAACCTGCCGTTCGTGCTGCTCGGCGTCGGCCTGCTGTGGTTCGGCTGGTTCGGCTTCAACGCCGGCTCCGAGCTCGCCGTCGACGGCACCACCGGCCTCGCGTTCATGAACACCCAGATCGCCACCGCCGTCGCCGCGGGCGCCTGGGCCCTGGTCGAGAAGCTGCGCGACGGCCACGCCACCACCCTCGGCGTCGCGTCCGGCGCCGTCGCCGGGCTCGTCGCGATCACCCCGGCGTGCGGGTTCGTCGACCCGTGGGCGGCGATCGTCCTCGGCGTCATCGCCGGCACCGTCTGCGCCTACGCGATCGGCCTGAAGTACAAGCTCGGCTACGACGACTCCCTCGACGTCGTCGGCGTCCACCTGGTCGGCGGCGCGATCGGCGCGCTGTCGCTCGGCTTCCTGGCCGCCTACCCGTTCCTGCCGAGCCAGCACAAGGGCCTGTTCTACGGCGGCGGCGCGCACCAGCTGGGCCTGCAGGCGCTCGGCCCCGTCGTGATCGGCCTGTACTCGTTCGTCATGGCCTGGGTCATCGGCAAGATCATCGACATGACCATCGGGTTCCGGATCTCCGCCGACGACGAGGCCGCCGGGATCGACGTCACCGCGCACGCCGAGACCGCGTACGATCTCACGCCCGCGGGGGGAGGCGCCTCCCGCGCCGCCGTTCCCGGCACCGCGGCACCGCGTGCGGTGTCGCCCGACAAGAAGGTGGAGGCCGAGGCGTGAAGCTGATCACCGCCGTCATCAAGCCGTTCAAGCTGGACGAGGTCAAGGCGGCGCTGGAGACCTTCGGGGTCAAGGGGATGACCGTCAGCGAGGCCAGCGGCTACGGCCGCCAGAAGGGCCACACCGAGGTCTACCGCGGCGCCGAGTACAAGGTCGACCTCGTGCCCAAGCTGCGGGTCGAGGTGCTCGTGGACGCCGAGGACGCCGACGACATCATCGACGTCATCGTCAAGGCGGCCCGCACCGACAAGATCGGCGACGGCAAGGTCTGGGCGGTCCCCGTGGACACCGTGGTCCGCGTGCGGACCGGCGAGACCGGCCCGGAAGCCCTGTAGGAGCGGTGTGACCCTCGTCCATCCTCCGACCGGAGACACGGCTCCCGAGGACGCCCTCGCCTCCAGGCCCGCCTGCGTCGCCCGGTCCACCGACTCCGCCGCACGCCGCGCCTGCTCCTGGTGCTCCGCGCCC
>NZ_WBMR01000194.1 GCF_008923365.1 Actinomadura montaniterrae | reverse complement strand
ACCGTGCATTAGCGTGGCCCATGAAGACCTCCGAGACGGGTGAAGACGGCTATCTCCACCGCACTCGGAGGTCTTCGCTTTGATCAACCACCAACCCGGCGTGTCACCAACCTCACGGCCGAGTACATCTAGACGGCGAGCAGGGCGCGGACCTGGTCGGGGCTCGCGAAGACCTCGGCGGCCATGCCGGTCTCGCGGGCCGCGAGGACGTTGCGCTCGGTGTCGTCGATGAACAGGACGTCGGCGGGCCGCACGCCGAGCCGCTCGGCGCAGATGCGGTAGGCGCGCGGGTCCGGCTTGGCGACACCGATGGCGCACGAGTAGGTGAGCGCGTCGAACCGGGACAGCCAGCCCTCGTGCCGCGCCTCGAAGCGGGGCACGAGGTCGGCGATGATGTTGGAGAGCAGGCCCAGCGTGCGGCCGCCGTCGGCCAGCTCGTGGACGAGGGCGACCATGCGCTCGTCGACGTTCGTCCAGCTGCGCAGGTCGGCGTCGATGAGCGCGGGCACGTCCGGGAACTCGGTGCCGAGGGCGGCGGCGACGTCCGCCCAGTACGCGGTGCTGTCCTGGCCGGCGTCGTAGCCGGGGCGCAGCGCCCAGTACGCGTCCCAGAACGGGGCGCCGGAGACGCCGGCGATCTCCTCGATCTCCCGCACGGCCTCGGGGGTCTGGGTGCGGGCGATGACGCCGAACAGGTCGAAGACGATCACATCGGGCATGGTCCGAGGGTATGCGGGGCGGGACGGTGCCGCCGTCGCGGGGCCGCGCCGCGGGGGCCGCGGCGCGGCGCCGGTCGCGGGGCGTCGCGATACCGGCGCCCCGGGTGATGGAACAAGCGCTTGTGCAGACCGTAAACTGCCGTTGACGCGCCGACTGAGCAAGCGGTTGGGCGCGCACACGGCATAATGAGAGGGTGACGACCACGAGCGCGAATTCCGGGCGGGCGAGGCCCCGGGCCGCCGGCGAGGGCGGCGCGCGCCGCCGCGGCAAGGGCTCGCCGGCCCTGGCGTCGGAGCGCCGCGAGCACCTGGTCAGGCTGGCCGCGGACCTGTTCGCGGAGAAGGGCTTCCAGGCCACCACGGTCCGCAACATCGCCGACGAGGCCGGCATCCTGTCCGGCAGCCTCTACCACCACTTCGACTCCAAGGAGTCGATCGTGGACGAGATCCTGACCGGCTTCTTCGACGAGATCATGGCCGCCTACCGGGCCGAGATCGACGCGGGCCGCGACCCGCGCGAGACGATCGCCGGGCTCGTCCGGATCGCGTTCAACAGCCTCGAGCCGCACCGCGCCGCGATCACGGTCATGCAGAACGACTGGAACTACCTCCAGGGCATGGACCGCTTCGCCTACCTCACCAAGTCCGAGGACGAGGTGGAGAAGATGTGGGTCGAGACCATCGCGGCGGGCCAGGAGCAGGGCCTGTTCCGCGAGGACCTCGACCCGCACCTGACCTACCGGATGATCCGCGACACCATCTGGGTGGCCGTCCGCTGGTTCAAGCCGGGCGGACGGCTCGACTCCCAGAGCCTCGGCGAGCACTACATCAAGGTCATGTTCGACGGGATCAACACCCACTAGAGCCCGCAGGCCCCCTATCCCCGGACCGGCACGCCCGGGGACTGCGCGGCGGCCTCGGGGCGGCGGCGCGGCAGCAGCCGCGCGATCGGCCCGGGCAGCCACCAGTTCTTCTCGCCGAACAGCTCCATCAGGGCCGGGACGAGCACCATCCGCACGACGGTCGCGTCGATCAGGATCGCGACGCCGAGGCCGAGGCCGATCTGCTTGACAGCGATGTTCGCGCCGAGCAGCACCGACAGGAACACCATCACCATGATCGCCGCGGCGGCGGTGATGACGCGCGCGGTGCCGGCGAGGCCCCGCGCGACGGCCTCCCGGGTCGGGACGCCCGCCTCATGCGACTCGCGGATCCGCGACACGAGGAACACCTCGTAGTCCATGGACAGCCCGAACAGGATCGGGAACATCATCAGCGGCACCCAGGTGGTGACCGGCATCGAGGTGGGGAAGCCGAGCACCGTGCCCGCCCAGCCCCACTGGACGACGGCGGTCAGCACGCCGTAGGCGGCGGCGATCGACAGCAGGTTCATCAGCGCGGCCTGCAGCGCGACGGTCAGCGAGCGGACGAGCGCGACGAGCAGCAGCAGCGACAGCCCGACGACGACCGCGATGAGCCACGGCAGCCGGGTCTGGACGTCGTCGGCGAAGTCGATGGACGCCGCGTTCTGGCCGCCGACGTAGGCCCGCACGCCCCGCCCCTCGGTGACGCGCGGCAGCACGTCGTCGCGGAGCCGGTGCACGAGCCGCGGGGTGGCCTCGTCCTGCGCGCCGGTGGTCGGGAACGCCATGATCACCGAGACGGCGCCGTCGGGGCTGGTGCGGGGCGGCTGGACGGCGGCGACGCCCTTCGCGGCGCCGACGGCCGCGGCGACCGGCGCCGGGTCCCCGCCGCGGGTGACGACGACCAGCGGCGCGGCGGTGCCGGGCCCGAAGCCCTCGGCCATGATCTGGTTCGCGGCGTAGCCGCTGGTGTCGTGCGGCTGGGTGCTGGAGTCGGGCAGGCTGAGCCGCATCGACAGCGCCGGCACCGCGAGCACGAGCAGCAGCGCGGCGGCGCACAGCCCGGTGACGACGGGGTGCCGCTGGACGACCCGGGCCCACCGTTCGGCGAGCGGGCGGCGGGCCCGGCCGAGGCCCGGCACGCGCAGCCGGTCGATGGCGCGCCCGGTGAAGCCGAGCAGCGCGGGCAGCAGCGTGACGGCGGCGAGCATCGTCATCAGGACGGCCAGCCCGGCGGCGACGGCGACCGCGTCGAACAGCTTCTGCTGCATGACGAACAGCCCCATGAGGGCGATCACGACGGTGCTGCCGGCGAACAGCACGGCGCGCCCGGCGGTGGTGATGGCGGTGACGGTCGCCTCTTCCGGCTCCTTGCCGCCGGCCAGTTCCTCCCGGTAGCGGGTGACGATGAACAGCGCGTAGTCGATGCCGACGCCGATGCCGATGAGCGCGGCGACGATCGGCCCGAACGACGGCGCGGGCAGCAGGTGCGCGATCAGCGCGATGAGCCCGAGGCCGGAGCCAATGCCGAACAGCGCGGTCACGATCGGCAGCCCCATCGCCAGCACCGAGCCGAACGCGATCAGCAGGATGACGACGGCGGCGAGCACGCCGATCCCCTCCGAGGACCCGCCGCCGGCGGTCTCGGCGTTGTCGATGGCGGCGCCGCCGAGCTCGATCCGGACGGGGCCGGAGTCGCTGCGGACGTCCTTGATCAGCTTGGTGACGTCGGAGGCCGGCGCGTCGTCGGTGGGGACGTCGAGGTTCGCGGTGGCGAACGCGGTCCGGCCGTCCTTGGAGATCTGGCCGGGGACGTCGTAGGGCGAGGTCACGGAGGCGACGTGCGGCGTCTTGGCGAGCCGGTCGATCGCCTGAGCGACGCTGGCCTTCGCGTCGGCCGAGCGCACCCCGGCGTCCGCGCGGACGGCGAGCGTGATGGTGTCGCCGCTGCGCTTGGGGAAGTGCTCGTCGAGCAGCTTCTTGGCGGTCGCGGACTGGGAGGAGCCTCCGGTGAAGTCGTTGAGCGGCTTGGCGGCGAAGCCGTAGCCGAGGACGAGGACGGCGAGGGCGCCGACGATCCAGGCGGCGACGACGAGCCGCCGCCTTCGGTAGCAGACCCGGGCGAGCCTGGCCAGTTTCATGGGAACCACCTTCGCGGGAGTCCGCGGGTAGAGAACACGTCGTTCCCGGAATCGTGGCTCCCGCACCCGGCCCGCGTCGTCGGGCGGGCGGCGGCTTCCGCGGGGTCCGCTACTTCCGCCGGAGTACATCCGGCGCGGTATCCCACCGTTGGGCCCGCCGAACCTCCATAGTGTGCTTAGTCACAATTTGCCGAGTAGGGGTGACGCTTTGGCCCGTGGGGACGCTGTTACTGAGGGGATCATCGGGGGGAGGGCGGCATGACGGCTCCACAGGGCGCCGGCCGGGACGAGCCCACGCCCGCGGCCATCCGCGCCGCCACGGCGCGCGGCCTGCAGGAGCAGTTCCCCGGGGTGCGCGTGTGGTTCGGCGAGGCGACCGGGTCCTGGTGGGCCATGGTCCCGCTGCGGGACGGCCCGCGGCTGCTGGAGGCCCCCACCCCGCAGCAGCTCCGCGACGAGATCATGAACTCGCGGACCCGGGGGTGACCAGCCCCGACTCGTAGGCGAGCACCACCAGCCGGGCCCGATCGCGCACCCCGAGCTTGCTCATGGCCCGGCTGACGTGCGTCTTGGCGGTGAGGGGGCTGACCGCGAGGGCGTTCGCGATCTCCGCGTTGGACAGCCCCCGCCCGACCAGCCGGACCACCTCCCGCTCCCGGTCGGTGAGGATCTCGAGCCGGCCGACGGCGGCGGGCGCGGGGGCGGGCCGCCCGCCGACGAACCCCTCGATGACGGCCCGGGTGACGGCGGGGGCCAGGAGCGCCTCGCCGCCCGCCACCACCCGGACGGCGTTCACCAGTTCGGCGGGCTCCATGTCCTTGACGAGGAAGCCCGCCGCGCCCGCGCGCAGCGCCAGGTAGATGTGCTCGTCGTCGGTGTAGGTGGTGAGGGCGAGGACGCGCACCTCGTCGAGGGCGGGGTCGGAGGCGATCCGGCGGGTGGCGGCGAGGCCGTCGGTGCCGGGCATCCGCAGGTCCATGAGGACGACGTCGGGCCGCAGCCGGCGGGCCAGCTCCACCGCGGCGTCGCCGTCCTCGGCCTCGCCCACGACCTCGATGCCGTCCTCGCCGGACAGCAGCATCCGGAACCCGGCCCGCACCAGCGACTGGTCGTCGGCCAGCAGCACTGTGATCACGCCTGCTCCCCCGTCCGCCCGGGCTCCCGTCCGGCCCGGATGCGACGGCGCAACCGTACGACGATTCGGGCCCCGCGAGGAATCGGAACGTTCCCACGGGGCCGCCGCCGGAGGACGGACGAAGGCGAGCGAAGGCCGTCCGCCGGGAACGGGGCGCGATCCGTTCCCGGCGGGCGTTGTGTGAAACTAACCCGAAAAGTGCTCGGACACAAGCGCTTGCTCGGTAAGCGTTGTGTGGGACAGCGCACATCGCACCGCCCGGGGGCGGGCCTCGTGCGCCTCAGGTCTCGTACTGGATGGCGGCCCGCTCCGCGACGATCGGCGTGATGAACTCGTCGATCACCGCCCGGTGCTTCGGATGGTCGCGGTACACCAGGTAGTCGTCCTTGCTCGCGAAGTCCGCGACCACGACGAACTCGTAGGACCCCGGGTTCACGCCCGCGTCGAGGCCGACGCTGTACCCGCCGATCTCCGGGATGACCCCGGTCAGCTCGCGCAGCCTCGCCGCGACCTCCTCCTGCTGGCCGATCGTCGTGCCCTCGGCCCACCTGAACATCACCACGTGACGGAAACCGCTCATGCGGGCACGCTACCGAGAAGCGGCGGGCTCAAACGGTCCCGAGCTCCGCGGCGACGACCGCGCCGAGCTCCCAGCACGCCTCCAGGTCCGCCTTGCCCGGCTCCCCCGTCACCACCACGGGCGGCTGGACCGCCCGCCACTTCAGCCCCGTGGTGATCGCCTCAAGCGCGCGCAGCGCCCCGGTGGCGTCGTTGTTGCCGTGCAGGAAGGCCCCGAACGGCCGGCGGATTGTCTCCTCCAAGCACGGGTAATAAACCTGGTCGAAGAAGTGCTTGAGCGCCCCGGAGAGATAACCGAGGTTCACAGGGGAGCCGAGGAGGTAGCCGTCCGCCTCGAGGACGTCCACGGCCGAGGCGGTCAGCGCCGGACGGGAGACGACCTCCACGCCCTCGATCTCGTCCGTGCGCGCCCCCGCGCGCACCGCCTCGAACATCGCCTGGACGGACGGCGAGGGCGTGTGATGAACGAGCAGGAGCCTCTTCACCCTCACGAGACTAACCAGTTTCCCCTCGGGTGGCCGGGTACGGCCGTCGTGGGGACGACGACCGCCGAAGACGCCGAACGCGACGTCATAGGAGGTGTCCGGACGACGCTGACCATGAGCGGCCAAAGATAACGTCCGATCCGGGGAATGAGTTCCAAAGGATCATGGTTGGGGCTCAGCGGAGGTGTCCTTCTCGTGCATGCAGCGAAATCGGCCGAGCGCGCCGGCGGCGAGGCACTGCCCGTCTGGCCGCTGGCGCTCGTCGCCGCGTTCGTCGCCGTCCTGATCGCCGTGCCCGCCATGGCATGGTCCCCGCACTGGCTCAGCCGGCTGTCGGAGGTGGCGACCGGAACCCCGCTCGCCCCCGCGCACGCCGTGTCCCTGGGCCTGGTGCTCCTGCTCATCGCGCGCGGCGTCCTGCTGCGCCGCCGGGCCGCCTGGTACGGGCTGGTCGCGCTGGTCGTCCTCGGCCTGCTCGCCGTCGTGGCGGGCGACGACGCGCCGTGGCGGGTGCCGCTCCTCGCGGCCGTCCTGGTCGGGCTCTGGCTGGAGCGCGACCGGTTCCCCGTCCGCCCGCACCCCGACCGCGTCCGCACCGCGGTGAAGACCGGCGCGATCCTCGTGATCGGCGCGGTGGTCGGGTCGGTGCTGGTCGGCGGCGTGTCGGTCCGGTCCGTGCGGGTCGTGGCGAGCGGCCTCGGCGCCACCGGCGCGCGCATCGACGGCGCGTCCTGGCTGCCCGGCGTGCTCGGCCTGGCCGGCGCGGTGGGCCTGCTCGCCCTGGTGATGACGCTGCTGGCGCCCGACCCCGCGCCGCCGCCCGGCGACGAGGACGAGCGGCGCCGCGTCGCCGGCCTGGTCGCGCACCCCGGCTCGGACACCCTCGCCCCGTTCGCGCTGCGCCGCGACAAGGCGTACGTGTTCAGCCCGGACGGGCGCGCCGCGATCGGCTACCGGGTGCTGTTCGGCATCGCGGTGGCGGGCGGCGACCCCGTCGGCGACCCGAAGTCGCACGCCGCCGCCATCGCGGAGTTCCTGGAGCTGTGCCGGACGACCGGCTGGCGTCCCGCGGTGCTCGGCGCGAGCGCCGACCTGCTGCCGGAGTGGGGCCCGCTGCGCTCGTTCGGCTTCGGCGACGAGGTCGTCGTCCGGCCGGAGGAGTTCACGCTGTCGGGCCGGCAGATGCGCAACGTCCGGCAGGCCGTCAAGCGGACCGTCAACGCGGGCGTCACCACCGAGATCGTGCCCGAGCGCGAGCTGTCCGCGAGCCTGCGCGCCGAACTGCTGGAGGTGGCGTCCGGCTCGCTGGGCGGCGCCGCCGAGCGCGGCTTCTCGATGAACCTCGACGAGCTGCTCACCGGCTACCACCCCGGCGCGGTGGTCGCGGTCGCCTACGACGAGGACAAGAAGCCGATCGCGTTCCAGCGGTACGTGACCGCCGGCGAGGGCATCAGCCTGGACGCGATGCGGCGCACCCCCGGCGGGCCGAACGGCGTCAACGAGCGGCTGATCGTCGAGATGATCGAGTACGCCGGCGAGCAGGGGCACGCGCTCGTCTCGCTGAACTTCGCGGCCTTCCGCGAGCTGCTGGACTCGGAGGAGCGCGGCGCGCTGGAGAAGGCCGGCTACCAGGCCCTGCACCTGCTCGACCCGCTGATCGCGGTCGAGTCGCTGTACCTGTTCGACAAGAAGTTCCGGCCCGCCTACAAGCCGCGCAGCATCGTGTTCCGGTCGTGGTTCGACATCGTGTGGCTGGCGGCGGCGCTGCTGACGCTGGAGTTCGGCCGCACGAAGCCGGCGGCGGCGCCCGAGGAGGCCGTCACCGAGCCCGCACACCACTACAGCCGCTACTGACGCCGCGTCGCCGAGCGCCCGGATCCCGCGGATCCGGGCGTTCGGCTTTTTTGGGCGACACCACCGGTGATCTTCAGGCGGGTCGCCGGGGCGTCCATGCCGGGACGCCACCGCTCGACGTCGACCAGGCCCGGGGCGAGCAGCTCGAAGCCGTCGAAGAACGTCAGGATCTGCTCGCGCGGGCGGAAGTAGGTCTGCACGGGCGTGCCGTCGGCGATCGCGTGCAGCCGCGCCATCGCGGCCGGATCGCTGTGCGCCGCGAACTGGGACAGCACGAGGTGGCCGCCCGGCGCCATGGCGTCGCGGTACCGCGCGACGATCCCGGCGGGGTCCTGCGCGTCGGGGACGAGGTGGAGCACCGCCGCGAGGACCACCACGACCGGTTCCGACAGGTCGAGCAGCCCGCGGCTCCGCACGTGGTCGAGGATCTCGTCCGGCCGGCGGACGTCGCCTTCGATCGAGGTCACCTGGTCCGTCGTGGCGAGCAGGGCGTCGTTATGCACCTTCACCAGCGGGTCGCTGTCGACGTAGACGATCCGCGCGGACCGGTCCACCGCGTGGAACACCTCGTGGATGCTCGGGGACGTGGGGATGCCGGTCCCGACGTCGAGCACCTGCCGGGCGCCCTGCTCCGCGAGCACGCGCATGGCGCGGATGACGAAGGCGCGGTTCGCGCGGGCCAGGATGCGCTGGTCGGGCACGACGGCGAGGAGCCGGTCGGCGGCGTCCCGGTCGACGGCGTAGTTGTCCTTGCCGCCGAGCAGGTAGTCGTAAATCCGCGCGGCGCTCGGAACGGTCGTCTCGTGCCGCTGCGTCTCGTCCACGGTCGGCCCCGTCTCTCGCGCGGGGCGTTTCCCGCGCTCACCGGCGAGGTTAGCGCGGCGGGCGGGGTTTCCGGAATCGCCGCCGCGGCGATGTCGATCCGGGCGGGAGTCCTTCGTATAGGGGTCGGAGGCCGGCGGCGGACCGGCCGCGAACCTGGGGGTGAGGGAGCATGACCGAGATCCGGACGCTGGTCGGCGGGCGGGGGCTGGTGGAGTCGCCGCGCTGGCACGACGGACGCGTGTACTTCTCCGACTGGTCGGCGGGCGAGGTCGTCGCCGCGGACCTGGACGGGCGCGCTGAGGTCGTCGCGCGGGTGAAGTCGCTGCCGCTGTGCACGGCGTGGCTCCCGGACGGCGGGCTGGTGATCGTCGACTCGCCGAACGGGCGGCTGCTGCGGCGCGAGGACGACGGGTCGCTGACCGTCCACGCGGACCTCGGCCTGACGGGCTGGAACGACATCGTGGTGGACGGCCGCGGCAACGCCTACGTCGACCGCGCCGGGTTCGACCCGATGGCCGGTGAGGAGGTCAAGCCCGGATTCGTGTTCCTCGCGGCGCCGGACGGGACGGTGCGGGAGGTCGCCGACGACATCGCGTTCCCCAACGGGATGGCGGTGACGCCGGACGGCTCGACGCTGATCGTCGCCGACTCCTACCGCGGCGAGCTGGTGGCGTTCGCGATCGGCGCCGGCGGCGGCCTGTCGGACCGGCGCGTCTGGGCGGACCTCGGTGACGGGACGCCGGACGGCATCTGCACCGACGCGGAGGGCGCCGTCTGGTACGCGGACGTGCCCCACGACAGGTGCGTGCGCGTCGCCGAGGGCGGCGAGGTCCTGGACGTCGTCGAGGTGGACCGGGGCGCGTTCGCCTGCGCCCTGGGCGGCCCCGGCGGGACGACGCTGTTCATCACGGCGGCGCAATGGCAGGGCATGACCGAGCCCGATCCGGTGCGGCCGGGAAGCGGGCGGGTGCTGGTCGCGGAGGTCGAGGTGCCCGGCGCGGGATGGCCCTGACCGTGCCGGTCCCCGCCGCCCGTGACCGAGCCGCTCTCCGCCGCCCGTGACCTGGCCGTTTCCCGGGGCGGGCGGCGGGTAGCGGACTCGCGTGGAAACCTGGAACGCCATCACGTCCCGGCGCAACGTCCGGGAGTACAGCGACGAGCCGATCGCGCCGGACGACCTCGACCGCGTCCTGGAGGCGGCGCGGCGGGCGCCGTCGTCCAAGAACTGGCAGCCGTGGGACTTCGTCGTCGTCACGAAGCGGGACCAGCTCGAGGAGCTGGCGGACGCGGGGATGTACGCGGCGCACATCCCCGGCTCGGCGGCGACCATCGCGCTGGTCATGCGCGACTACGACGATCCCGGCGAGCGGGAGACCGCGCGGTTCGACCTGGGCCAGGCGATGCTGAGCATCATGCTCGCGGCGGCCGACCTCGGCATCGGCAGCGGGCACGCGACGGTCATGGACCAGGCGGTGGCGCGCCGCGTCCTCGGCCTGCCGGAGGACCGGTTCTGCGCGTACCTGGTCGGGCTCGGGTACCCGGCGGGCCGTCCGCTGAAGCCCGTCCGGAACCCGGCCCGGCGGGCGTTCGAGGACGTCGTGCACCGCGACCGCTGGTGACCGCCCGGAAAGCGTGACACGGGGGCCGATGCCCGGTCTTCTGGAATCTTCGAGCATGATTCTAGAAACCCCCGTGGAGAGGACCGGGCATGAGCAGCACTGTGCAGGGGCACTGCGATCCGGCGTTCGCCGCCGTCCGTGAGGTGTTCGAGCAGCATTTCGCCGACGGGCGGGAACTGGGCGCCGCCGTCGCCGTGTACGCCGGGGACCGCAAGGTCGTGGACCTGTGGGGCGGCGTCGCCGACCACCGGACGGGCCGCGCCTGGACCGCCGACACGCCCTGCTTCGGCTTCTCCTGCACCAAGGCGGTGACGGCCGCGGCGGCGCTGCTGCTCGCCGAGCGCGGCGCCTACGAGGTCGACGGGCCGGTCACCGCGTGGTGGCCGGAGTTCGGCGAGCACGGCAAGGACGGCGCGACGGCGGCGCACCTGCTGTCGCACCAGGTCGGGCTTCCCGCGTTCGACCGTCCCGTGTCGGCGGAGGAGGCTGCCGACCCGAAGGCGCTCGCAGACCTGCTCGCCGCGCAGAAGCCGGAGTGGACGCCCGGCGAGGCGCACGGCTACCACGCCCTGACGTACGGCTGGCTGGCCGGGGAGATCGTCCGGCGGCTGTCGGGCCGGACGGTCGGCGCGTTCGCCAAGGAGGAGTTCACCGGCGGCCTCGACATGTGGATCGGGGCGCCGGACGACGTGATCGGGCGCGCCGCGAAGATGACCGCGAAGGGGCGCGTCTCCGGCGCGGCCGACGGGCCGAAGACCGCGGCCGGCGACGTCCTGAAGCGGATCGCCGCGGCGTACGCCGACCCGCGGAGCCCAATGAACCGGGCGCTGAACAACCCGCATCCGGGCAAGGGCGGCTACAACAACCCGGTGGTGCTGCGCGCCGGCTGGCCGTCCGCCGGGGTGCTCGCGACCGCGTCCGGATTCGCGGGGTTCTACCGCGACCTGGTCGCGGGCCGGATCCTGCGCCCGGACACGCTGCGCGAGGCGATGCGCCGCCGGGTGTCCGGCCCGGACCGCACGCTCATCGTGGACAGCTCGTTCGGGCTCGGGTTCATGCGGCCGTCGCAGACGTACTTCGTCCCGAAGCGGGCGCGGGAGACGGCGTTCGGCCACACCGGCGCGGGCGGCTCGATCGGGCTCGGCGACCCGGACGCCGGCCTGGCGCTGGCGTACCTACCGAACAGGATGGGCGAGCAGGCGTCCGGCGACCTGCGCGCGTTCCGGCTGACGGAGGCCGCGTACGCGTCGCTGGGCTGAGCCCGGCCGAGGCATCACCGCATGGTGATGCCGCCGCTCACCGCATGGTGATGCCGCCGCTCACCGCATGGTGATGCCGCCGCTCACCGCATGGTGATGCCGCCGCTCACCGCATGGTGATGCCGCCGCTCACCGCATGGTGATGCCGCCGCTCACTGCATGGTGATGCCGCCGCTGACGGACACGGTCTGCCCGGTGATGTACCCGGCGCGGTCGGTGCACAGGAACGCGACCATGCCGGCGACGTCGTCCGGGCGGCCGATGCGGCGCAGCGGGATCTGCCGGGCGAGCTTCGCCAGCAGGTCCGGATGCCGCTCCGACACCGTCCGGACCATCGGCGTGTCCGTCGGGCCGGGGCACACCACGTTGGACGTGACGCCGTCGCCCGCCGCCTCGCGGGCGAGGCTCTTGGCGAGCCCGAACAGGCCCGCCTTGGTGGCCGCGTACGCGCCCTCGCCGCCGGACCCGGCGCGGGCGCCGTCGGAGGAGACGAACACGAGCCGGCCCCAGCCGCGCCCGGTCATCCCGGGCAGCAGGGCGCGGGTGAGCTGCATCGGAGCGCGCAGGTTGACGCGCCACATCAGGTCCCAGTGGGCGGGGTCGCTGCCGGCGAACGGCTCGACGATGCTGACGCCCGCGTTGTGGACGAGGACGTCCACCGGCCCGACGCCGGCGGTGAACGCGTCGATGGACGCCGGGTCGGCGAGGTCGACGCGGGCCGCGGTCCCGCCGCTCTCCTCCGCGACGCCCTCGGCGGCGGGCAGGTCGAGGTCCGCGACGACGACGCGGGCGCCGAGCGCGGCGAGGTCGGCGCAGATCGCCCGCCCGATGCCGCCCGCGCCGCCGGTGACGACGGCGGTGCGTCCGTCCAGGGTCATGCCGTCCATCGGTCCTCCGCTCCGGCCGCTCGTGCCCTCACCGTAGCCGCCGCCCGCATCGCCGCCGGCAGGGGCGGTAGCGTGCCGGTTCATGGAGGTACGCGACCTGCACCCGTGGCCGTCCACGCCGGCGGAGGCGGAGGCGATCCAGGACCGGCTGCGCCCGATGCTGGAGCTCGACGTCCCCGGCCCGGCGAACCCGCGCACGGTCGCCGGCCTGGACGTCGCGTACGCGGGCGACGGCGGCGGGACCGCGCCCCGGCTGGCCGCCGCCGTGGTCGTCCTGGACGCGGCGACCCTCGACGTCGTGGAGGAGTCGGTCGCCTTCGGGACGACCGCGTTCCCGTACGTCCCGGGGCTGTTCGCGTTCCGCGAGCTGCCCACCCTGCTGGACGCGCTCCGGGCCCTGGAGACCACGCCCGACCTGCTCGTCTGCGACGGGTTCGGGGTCGCGCACCCCCGCCGGTTCGGGCTGGCGTGCCATCTCGGGGTGCTGACCGGCCTGCCGACGATCGGGGTGGGCAAGACCGCGTTCGTCGGGACCTACGACGCGCCGGGCCCGCGCCGCGGTGCCGCGTCCTCGCTGGTGGACGGCGGCGAGGAGGTCGGGCGCGTGCTGCGGACCCGCGACGGCGTGAAGCCGGTGTTCGTGTCCGTCGGCCACCGCACCGACCTCGACTCGGCGTGCCGCGACGTCCTCGCGGTGACGCCCGAGTACCGCCTTCCGGAGACGACTCGCAGGGCGGACCGGCTGTCCCGCGACGCACTCGGAGGCTGATGGCGCGCGACGGCGCCTTCCTCGACGTCGGCGCGGGGAGATGGCAGGCTCTTCGGTAACACGCGGCGGCCGGTCCGGCCGTCCGCGCACGCCGCTGGACGGTGCCCATGCAACCGCGCCCGATGCGGGCCGACGCCCGCCGCAACTACGAACGACTGATCAGCACGGCCCGCGCGGCCTTCATGGAACACGGCACGGGCGCGTCCCTGGACGACATCGCGCGGCGCGCGGGCGTCGGGTCCGGGACGCTGTACCGGCACTTCCCCACCCGCGACGACCTGCTGCACGCGGTGCTCCAGGAGCGCATCGACGGGCTGCTCGCGCACGCCGCCGAACTGATGCGCGAGCCGGACCCGGACGCGGCGCTGGCGGGCTGGCTGCGCGGCTACCTGGCGGGCGCGACGACGCCGCACGGCACGTCGACCGTGCTCATCGAGGCGATGTCACCGCGGTGCTCGGCGACGCGGCTCGGCATCGCGGCCGCCGCGATCCGCGACGCGGTCGGCGGGCTGCTGGAGCGGGCGCAGCGCGCGGGCGCGATCCGGGCCAACGCCGACGCCGCCGACCTGCTGCGGCTGACCAACGCGATCGGCGTCGCGGCCGAGCGCACCCAGGATCCCGCCGGGTACGCCGAGCGGATGCTGGCGCTGCTGTTCGACGGCCTGCGCACCCGCTGACCCCGCGCTCCGGCTCCGGGGCCGCCTTGTTCGCCGAACCAAGCGTTCGCTAGTTTGGTGGGGCGCCGCGGTCGCGGTCGCCGCTGGGAGCGAGGAGCGTTGATGGGGCAGCTTGACGGCAAGGTGGCGCTGATCACCGGTGGTGCGCGCGGCATGGGCAAGGCCCATGTGAAGCGCTTCGTCGCCGAGGGCGCGAAGGTCGTGTTCGGCGACGTCCTGGAGGAGGAGGGCGGCAAGCTCGCCGCCGAGCTCGGGGACGACGTCCGGTTCGTCCGGATGGACGTGACGTCGCCCGACGACTGGGAGCACGCCGTCGGCACCGCGACCTCGGTCTTCGGGGCGCTGAACGTCCTGGTGAACAACGCCGGCATCATCCGCTACAAGACCATCGAGGACATGTCCCTCGACGAGTTCCGGCAGATCATCGACGTCAACCTGATGGGCCAGTGGCTCGGCGTGAAGTCGGTGACCGCCGCGATGCGCGTGGCCGGCGGCGGCTCGATCGTCAACGTCTCCTCGACCGAGGGCTTCGTCGGCGCGGACGGCCTCGCCGCCTACAGCGCCAGCAAGTTCGGCGTCCGCGGCCTCACCAAGTCCGCCGCCCGCGAGCTCGGCGAGTACGGGATCCGCGTCAACTCCATCCACCCCGGCGGCATCATCACTCCGCTGTTCATGCAGGACGACATCATCGCCGCCAAGGCCGACAGCGCCGACGCGCTCATGAAGGCGCTCCCCCTCGGCCGGATGGGCAAGACCAAGGAGGTGTCCGGCCTCATCGTCTACCTGGCGTCGGACGACTCGTCGTACTGCACCGGCAGCGAGGTCCTCGTCGACGGCGGCCTGCTCACCGGCGCCGGCTACTGAACGCGCCGGGCCGCCGGTGACGGATCGGACCCCCGCACCGGCGGCCCGGCACGGGCCTCATCGGGGACGGCGCTCCGTCCACCGCTCGACGGCCTCCAGCTGGGCCGCCAGCGAGATCAGCGTCGCCTCGTCGGAATCATGGCCGAGAAGCTGCGCCCCGATCGGCAGGCCGCTCTTCGTGAAGCCCGCCGGGACGTTCACGCCCGGCCACCCGAGCACATTCCACGTCCACGCATAAGGACACGCCGCCGCCACGCCCGACTGCGTCTTCTGGTACCCGGCGCCGTCGAACGCGCCGACCTTCAACGGCGGCTGCGCGGTCGTCGGCGTCAGCACCACATCGGCGAACCGGAAAATGCGCCCGACCTTCTTCTGCAGATACGGATCCATTCTCTTGGCCAGCGGAAGCAGCCGCTTCCCGAGGACCCGCCCGATCCGCGCCTCGGCCTCCGTCCGGGCCTCCGGCCTCGGGTTCGGCATCGCGTCCAGCCAGTCCGCGACCCCGGCCGTCCCCCGGGGAATCAGGCCGAGCCCCACCAGCCCGTAATCCGGGTCCGCGGGGAACACCTTGTGTCCCAGCTCCGTCAGCCTTCGCGAAATGCGCTCGACCGCCGCCCGGATCTCCGGGTCGAGTTTCCCGCTCACCCCGAAGGCCGTCCGGTACGAGACCGCGATGCGCAGCCGTCCCGGTTCCCGCCTCGTCGCGTCCACGAAAGGCAGCACCGGACGTCCCACCTGGTACACGTCCTCCGGATGGCTGCCCGAAAGCACGTCCAGCATCAACGCCGCGTCCTTCACGCTCCGCGCCAGCGGCCCCCAGACGGTGATGCCGTTGAAAGGGTCCGTGTGCGGATAACCGGAAACGCGCCCCCGCTGCGGCTTGATGCCGACCAATCCCGTCCACGCCGCCGGGATCCGGATCGACCCCGCCCCGTCGGACCCCACGGCCCCCGCGACCATCCCCGCCGCCACCGCCGCCGCGGACCCGCCCGACGACCCGCCGGGCGTGTACTCCGGGTTCCACGGGTTCCGCGCGATCCCGTACTCCGGCGACTCGCTGAACGGCCACAACCCGATCTCGCACGTCGTCGTCTTGCCCACGACGATCGCGCCCGCAGCCCGCAGCTTGCGCACGACCTCCCCGTCCCGCTTCACCGGCTCGTGGTCGCCGGCCACCGCGAACGGCGTGGTCTCGCCCTCGATGTCCGTGTCGTCCTTGATCGCGACGGGCACCCCGAGCAGCGGCAGCCGCTCCCCCTCCGCCAGCCGCTTGTCGGCCTCCCGCGCCTCCTCCACCGCGGCCTCCCGCACGACCCGGAACGCCCCGAGGGACTCCTGCCGCCGGACGGCGTCCAGCGACGCCTCCACCAGCTCCACGGAGGACACCGCGCCCTTCCGCAGCGCGTCCGCCTGACCGGCCAGACCCAGCTCCACGCCCACCTCCGGGGTATCGTTCGTTCGAACGAACGATAGCGTCCGCGCCGGCCTTAGGGAAGACTGTGCGGTAATGAGCGCCCGCGACCAGATCCTCCACGCCACCCTCCGCCTGATCGGCGAGCAGGGCATCGGCGCCGTCACCAACCGGGCCGTCGCCCGCGCGGCCGGCGTCTCCCTCGGCTCCCTCACCTACCACTTCCCCAGCCAGGACGAACTGCTCCGCGAGGCGCTGCGCGCCTTCGTGGACGCCGAGATCGCCCGCATCACCGCCTACGCCGAGAACCTCCGCGAATCCGGCATAGCCCCGGTCGACGCCGCGGACCTCGTGGAGAAGGCCGTCGTCGACTTCGCCTACGGCCCCGAGCAGATCGCCAACCTCGAGCTGCACCTGCACGCCGCCCGCGACCCGGCGATCCGCGACACGTCGGCCCGCTCCGTCGAGGCCTACGACCGGCTCGCCACCGCCGTCCTCACAGCACTCGGCATCCCCGACGCCGAGCGGCACGCCCCGGCGATCGTCGCGATGCTCTACGGCCTGGCCGTCCGCCGCCTGGCCACCGGCGACACCGCCGCCACCGGCACCGCCGACGCCTTCCGCCTCCTCCTCCTGGGCGCCCTCCCCCGCGACTGAAAAAGGCCTCTGGCCCGCACGGCCCCAGAGCGGGGTAACGGGGCCGTGCGGGCCAGAGACCTGTCTCAATCAGGAACCTCAGTCGACGTTCGCTCTGCTCTCCGCCTGTGCACCTCCGCCGTCTTCCGATGTGAACAAGCCCAACGCTAAGCCGCCCCCGCGCCCCCCAGAACCCCCTTAAGCCTCACTTAGGGAACCGCTGAGCCACCCTTATTCAGCCCCACGCGCGAATGCCGCCCACCTGCGACAACAGGGAAACCAGCCCAGGCAAACCACCAACACAGTCGCCCCGAGCCGAGTGATCTCGCCCTCGTTGGCTCCCAGGATCAGCTCCCGCCCCTCCCGCCCAACAGGGAGGAGGCCCAACCCACGGCCCTACGACCCACCGACCCCACGCAGACCACCACAAACCGTAAGGTCACAGCCACCGGCACCGGCAAGGCCGCCTCTGCGTCATCGACCGCTGAGAGGAGCTGGCGCGTTGCGGAGCGCCTAGGTCGTGTCCAGTGGATCATGCGTTGATCCAGAGCAGTGCTGTGACTAGGACGATTGCCGCTCTGTAGTTGCGGGCGAGCTTGTCGAAGCGGGTGGCGATGCCGCGCCATTGCTTGAGGCGGCC
>NZ_WBMR01000193.1 GCF_008923365.1 Actinomadura montaniterrae | reverse complement strand
CTCTTCGACACCCTGTGACCCTGGCCGCCGTGCTGAAGGCTTGATACAAAAGATGTATCAACGTCTCAGAGCGGGTGATGCGACATGACCGACGTCGACGTGCAGCCGGGTCGGACCGAGGCCGGCGCCATCCCCGGACCCGGCTCCCTCATCTGGCGGTACGCGGGGGACTGGCGGAGCGCGTTCAGCGGCCGGGCGATCCTGCTTCTGCAGGTCGCGCACCCGGTCGTCGGGGCCGGGGTCGCCGAGCACTCGGAGTTCCTGGAGGACCGCTGGGGGCGGCTCCTGCGCACCGGCGAGTCGACGATGAACTTCCTCGGCTACCGGGGCGAGGGGCGCGGCCGGCGGGAGGCCGCCCGGCTGCGCGAGATCCACAAGGACATCAAGGGCGTCGACGCGCAGGGCCGCCGCTACCACGCCCTCAACCCCGAGGCCTACCTGTGGGTGCACGCCACCCTGCTGCACGGCATGATCCAGACGCAGCGGCTGTTCGGCACGCCCATCCCGCCGGAGCGCGAACGCGTCCTGCACGGCGAATGGGCGCGGCTCGCGCTGGCGCTCGGCATCACCGAACGCCACATCCCGGGCAGCCCGGAGGCGTTCCGCGACTACTTCGACACGATGGTGAACGAGCGGCTGGAGGACAACGCCACGGTGCGGCTGCTCATCGAGCTGGACCGCAGGCCGCTGCCGCCCCCGCCGCGCTGGCCGCTGCCCGACCTCGCCTGGTCGGGCGTCGCCGGGCCGCCGACCGTCATGCTGGGCCGGATGGGCGTCGGCTGCCTCCCGCCCGTCCTGCGGGACCGGTTCGGGCTGCGCTGGACGCCCGCCGACGAGCGGCGCTTCCGGCTGTTCGCGCAGGCGATGCGCGCCGGCGACCGGGTGCTGGTCGACCGGCTGCGCTACTCGCCGATCGCGGCGCGCGCCATGCGGCGGGCCCGGCGCGGGCACTAGGCTCGGGGGCATCATGACCGAGCCGACGGACGGGGCGCCGCTGCCCGACCTGCTCGCCGGCCCGGCGGTGTCCGGCCCGCAGGTCGACCGGATCCTCGACGCCGCCCTGGAGCTGTACGGGACGTTCGGGCTGCGCCGCACCACCGTCGACGACGTCGCCCGCGCGTCCGGGCTCGGCCGCGCCACCCTCTACCGGCGCTTCCCGACCAAGAACGACCTGGTGACGGGTGTGCTGCTGCGCGAGGCCCGGCGGTTCTTCGCCGAGCTGGACGCCGCCGTCGCGGCCTGCCCGACGGTGGAGGAGCGGCTCGTCGAGGGGTTCGTCGCGACGCTGCGGATCAGCCGCGAGCAGCGGCTGGTGAACCGGCTGCTCGTCCTGGAGCCCGACCTGCTCCTCCCGCACGCCACCGGCCGCGCCGGGCCGCTGCTCGCCGCCGCGCGCGGCTACCTGGCCCGCCGGCTGCGCGCCGCGCAGCGGCAGGGCGACGCGGGCGCGTTCGACCCCGAGGTGGTGGCGGAGATCCTGATCCGGCTCACCCACTCGCTCCTGCTCACACCGGAGGGGCACATCCCGCTGGACGACGCCGGCGCCCGCGCGTTCGCCGTCCGCTACCTCGTCCCGATGATCCGCTGACCCGGTTCGCCGGTGCCCGCCGCGGCGGGCACCGGTCGCCGAGCTAGGCGTTGTAGCCCATGATGGCCTTGGTCTCGAGGTACTCCTCGAAGCCGAGCGCGCCCCACTCGCGCCCGTTGCCCGACTGGCGGTAGCCGCCGAACGGGGCGTTGAAGTCGGGGCCGGCGCCGTTGAGGTGGACGTTGCCGGTGCGCAGCCGGCGGGCCACCGCCTTGGCGCGGTCGGCGCTGCCGGAGATGTAGCCGGACAGGCCGTAGAGGGTGTCGTTGGCGATCCGCACCGCGTCGTCGTCGTCCTCGTAGCCGATCAGCACGAGCACCGGCCCGAAGATCTCCTCGCGGGCGATCGTCATCTCGTTGGAGACGTGCGAGAACACCGTCGGGCGGACGAAGTAGCCGGTCTCCAGGCCCTCGGGCTTGCCGGGGCCGCCGACCTCCAGCTTGGCGCCCTCGCCGATGCCCTTCTCGATGAGCTGCTGGATGCGGCCGTACTGGGTGGCCGACACCACCGGGCCGATCCGCGTGGTCTCCTCGCGCGGGTCGCCGACGACGATGTCGCGGGCGGCCTCCGCGGCGATGGCGGCGGCCTCGTCCATGCGCGCGGCCGGGACGAGCATCCGGCTGGGGGCGTTGCACGACTGGCCGGAGTTGGTGCACATGTTGCCGACGTCCCGGGTGATGACCGCCTTGAGGTCGGCGTCGTCCAGGATGATGTTGGCGGACTTGCCGCCGAGCTCCTGCGCGACCCGCTTGACGGTCGGGGCCGCGGCCCGGGCGACCTCGATGCCGGCGCGGGTGGACCCGGTGAACGACACCATGTCGACGTCGGGGTGCGCCGACAGCGGCGCGCCGACGCCGAGGCCGTCGCCGTTGACGAGGTTGAACACGCCCGCGGGGACGCCCGCCTCGTCGAGGATCTCGGCGAACAGGATCGCGTTCAGCGGCGCGACCTCCGACGGCTTGAGCACCATCGTGCAGCCGGTCGCGAGGGCCGGGCCGACCTTGCAGGCGATCTGGTTCAGCGGCCAGTTCCACGGGGTGATCAGCCCGCAGACGCCGACCGGCTCGCGGGTGACCAGGGTGCCGCCCATCGGGCGGTCGAACTCGAAGTCGGCGAGCACGGCGCGCGCGGTGCCGAGGTGGCCAAGGCCGGCGACGGCCTGCGCGGCCCGCGCCAGCGAGAGGGGCGCGCCCATCTCCTGGCTGATGACGTCGGCCAGCTCCTCCATCCGCCGGGTGTAGACGGCGATGACGGCGTCGAGCAGGTCGAGCCGCTCCTGCTTGGTGGTCTGGGAGAACGTCTCGAACGCCTCCTTCGCCGCGGCGACGGCGGCGTCGACGTCGTCGGCGCCGCCCATGGCGATGGAGGTGATCGGCTGTTCCGTGGCCGGGTTGATGACCTCGAGGGTCGTGTCGGTGCGGGGCGCGACCCACTGGCCGCCGATGTAGAACTGCTTGACGTGGTCCACGGGCTTCCTCCGGCAGGGAACTGGCCTTTTTCGTTGCAGGCTCAACATACGAAACCCGTTCGGTCCGGTAAACGCCCGCCCCGGGCGCGCCGCCGGAACTCATGTGAATGTCTTTCATGTTCGTTACCGGGCGGACGCGTGATCGCGGTCCTCCCGTTACCCGCGCGGCCCACGCTGTGCGGTCATGAGCCCTCGCCGCGATGGTCCCTCCCGCCGCTCCTTCCTCGCCACCGGCGCCGGCGTCGCCGGCGGCGCGGCAGCCGCCTCGCTGCTGCCGCCGTCGGTGCACGCCGCGCTCGCGCAGCCGGTGAAGCCCGGCGGGCTGGAGTCCATCGAGCACGTCGTGTTCCTCATGCAGGAGAACCGCGCGTTCGACCACTACTTCGGGACGCTGCGCGGCGTGCGCGGCTACGGCGACCGCAACGCGATCGAGTTGCGCGACGGGCACCCGGTGCTCGAGCAGCCGGGCGTGCTGCGGCGCGTCAAGCCGTTCCTGGCCCGCGACGCGGTCGGGCACGGGCCGTTCACGGACGTCAACTACATCGCGGGCGTCGACCACGGCTGGGACACCGGCCAGAAGGCGCGCGGCGACGGATGGCACGACGGCTGGATCGCGGCCAAGCTCATGCCGACGATGGTCCACTACGACCGCCGGGACCTGCCGTTCCAGTACGAGCTGGCCGACACGTTCACCGTCTGCGACGCCTACCACTGCTCGGTGTTCGGCCCCACGAACCCGAACAGGACGTACCACTGGACCGGGACGATCGGCTACGAGCAGAACGGGCACCGCGCGGTCGAGAACGACGCCTACGACGAGGCGAACCACCCCGGGTACGCGCTGACGTCCTACGTGGAGCGCCTGTCGAAGGCGGGCCGGACGTGGAAGGTGTACCAGGAGTGGGACAACTTCACCGACAACCCGCTGGAGTTCCTCACCACGTTCAAGCAGATCATGCGTAAGGCGCTCGCCCCCGCCGGCTCGTACAAGAGCCTCACCGAGTTCTACGGCGCCGTCGCGAAGGCCGGCGAGAGCGACCGGAAGGCCATGCTCGCGGCGCTGGACCAAGGCGTCGCGGCGCTTCCCGGGCCCGAGCGCGACCTGTTCGAGCGCGCGCTGCGGCGGAGCGAGGGCGGCACGCTCGGCGCGGCGTTCCGCGCCGACGTCGAGGCGGGGCGGCTGCCCGCGGTGTCCTACATCGTCGCGCCGGCGGCCGAGTCCGAGCATCCCGGCTCCGGCAGCCCCATCCAGGGCGCGGGCATCACCTACCAGGTCCTCGACGCGATCGCCTCGGACCGGCGGACGTGGGAGACCACCGCGCTGTTCCTGCTGTTCGACGAGAACGACGGCTACTTCGACCACGTGCCGCCGCCGCTGCCGCCCGCGGACGCCGCCGACGAGCACGACGACGGCAAGCCGATCGGGCTGGGCTTCCGCGTACCGATGACGGTCATCTCGCCGTGGACCGCCGGCGGGTACGTCTGCTCGGAGGTCTTCGACCACACCTCGACGATCCGCTTCCTGGAGCGGTGGCTCGGCGTCCGCGAACCGAACATCAGCGCGTGGCGCAGGACCGTCGCGGGCGACCTGACCTCGGCGTTCGACTTCCGGCGCACCGCCGGTCCGCCGTCCGTCCCGCAGCCGGGGACGCCGCCGAAGTTCTACCTGCGCTGGCCGGCGCTCCCTCCCGTCGTCCAGAAGGACCCCGTGCCCGAGCCGGGGACGCGGCCGGCGCGCCCGCTGCCGTACCGCACCGACGCGTCGGCGCGCCTCGACGGGGGCGCCCTGGCCGTCACGATGACCGAGCGGGGCACCCGCGCCTCGCACCTCGCGCTGTACCCGTACGCGGGCGAGTTCGCCACGCCGCGCCACTACGACGTGGCCGGACGCGTGGTCGAGCGGATCGCGCTGAAGGACGGCCGGTACCGTCTCACGCTGACGGGCCCGAACGGGTTCCGGCGCGAGTTCGCGGGGTCGGCCTCCGGTGCGGCCGCCCAAGCGGACGTGACGTCCCGCGCCGCAGCCGATGCGAGCCGGATCCAGATCACCGTCCGGAACCGCGGCACGCGGCCCCTCACGTTCACCCTGGCCGCCCTCGCCTACGGCAAGGCGACCCGCAAGGCGACGGTGGCCGCGGGCAAGAGCGTGACGGTCTCCTGGCCCACCGAGCACGGCTGGTACGACGTGGAGGTCCGCACGGCCGAGGACGCGGCGTTCCGCCGCCGCCTGATGGGCCACCTGGAGAACGGCCGCCCGTCGGTCTCCGGCTGACCGGACGGCGTCCGCCGCCCCGCTCGGCGCGAGGCGGGGCGGCGGCTCAGGCCTCCTCGACGAACATCAGCGTGTTGCCCTCGGGGTCGCGGAACCAGAACATCGGCGGCACCGGGCCGCCCATGCGGCTCACCTCGGCGTCGACGTCCGCGCCGGCGGCCTTCAGCCGCGCGTGGCAGGCGTCGACGTCGGCGGTCGCCAGCGCGATGCCGGTGTCCCGGCCGCCCGCCTCGGTGCCCTCGGGCGGCGGGCAGAGCGCGATCGGCGTCTCGGCGCCCTCCGGGGCGACCTCGATCCAGCGGTAGCCGCCGCCGAACGGCTGGTCGACGCGCTTGTCGAGGCCGAGCGTCCCGCAGTAGAACTCCAGCGCCCGGTCCTGGTCCCGCACCGGGATGATCACATTCGCGACCTTGCGGACGGTTCCCGTGGTGGTCGTGTCGCTCATGGCGGTTCCCCTTCTCGTGTCGGTCGGTCCTTCACTGAGGCAGACCAGGGGAGCGCCCGGAACTCATCGCATGGCCGGCACCGGATTCCGGTGCGGCGGGAGCGTGCCCGGCCGAGCAGGGCGCCTTGACGGAGTACTTGCCGACATGTGCTCATTCTTGTACGTTACTGGCGCATAAGGCGCACAAACGAGCAATTAGGAGCCTCGGTGTCGTTCGTTCTTGAGGAGATCGCGTCGCAGCCGCGCTGCTGGGAGCGCGCCGCCGAGCTGGCGGACGGGGTGGACGGGCTTCCCGCGCGGGGCGAGCGCGTCGCGGTCGTCGGATGCGGCACGTCGCTGTTCATCGCCCAGGCGTACGCGGCGCTGCGGGAGGCGGCCGGGGCGGGGGAGAGCGACGCGTTCCCGGCGTCGGAGTTCCCGCACGGGCGCCGCTACGACCGGGTGGTGGCGATCTGCCGCTCCGGCACCACGACCGAGGTCCTGGACCTGCTGCGCCGGACCGACCTGCCGGCCACGGCGCTGATCGGGGACCCGGAGACGCCGATCATGGACCTGGCCGGCCGCCGCGTCGTGCTCGACTTCGCCGACGAGCGCTCCGTCGTGCAGACGCGGTTCGCGACGACCGCGCTCGCGCTGCTCCGCGCGCACCTCGGCCTGCTGCCCGCGGACGTGGTCGAGCAGTGCCGCGCGGCCGTCGAGGCGCCGCTGCCCGAGGGCGCCGTCGAGCGCGGCCAGTTCACCTTCCTCGGCGCGGGCTGGACGAACGGGATCGCCAACGAGGCGGCGCTGAAGGTCCGCGAGGCCGCCGGCGCGTGGACCGAGTCCTACCCGGCGATGGAGTACCGGCACGGCCCGATCAGCGTGACCGACGAGCACAGCCTGACCTGGTTCTTCGGGACGCCGCCGGAGGGCCTGCCGGAGCAGGTCGCCGCCACCGGGGCGCTGGTCGAGGCGGCCGGGACGGACGCGATGGCGGACCTCGTGCGGGCCCAGCGGCTCGCGGTGGCGCTGGCCGAGGCCAAGGGCCTCGACCCGGACAAGCCGCGCAACCTGACCCGCTCGATCATCCTGTCCTGATGATCCTCACGGTCACCCTCAATCCCGCCTGGGACGTGACCTACCGGGTCCCCAGGCTGACGCCGCACGGCTCGCACCGCGTCGCGTCGGTGCTGGAGCGTCCCGGCGGCAAGGGGCTGAACGTGGCCCGCGTCCTGCACGCGCTCGGCGAGGAGACGCTGGCGACGGGCCTGGCGGGCGGCGCCACCGGGGCCCTGGTGACGGGGGCGCTGGACGTCCCGCACGCGTTCGCCGCCATCGCGGGGGAGACGCGGCGGACCGTCACGGTCGTCGACACCGACGCGACGATCTTCAACGAGGCGGGGCCGGACGTCCGTCCGGACGAGTGGGCGGCCTTCCAGGAGTCGTTCGCGGCGCTCGCCGCCGGCGCGTCGGTGGCGGTGCTGTCCGGCAGCCTGCCGCCGGGCCTGCCCGAGGACGCCTACGCCGTCCTCACGCGGCTTGCGCGGGACGCGGGCGCCAGGGTGCTGGTCGACGCGGGCGGCCCGGCCCTGCGCGCCGCCGCCGAAGCACGTCCCGACCTGCTCAAACCCAACGAAGCCGAGATGACGGCGGCGGGCCTGGACCCCGCCGCCCTGGGGGAGTCCGGCGCGCTGGTCGTCTCGCGCGGTGCCGACGGCATGGTCGCCGTCACGCCCGGCGGCTGCTTCGAGGCCGTCCCGCACGAGGTCGTCGCCGGCAACCCGACAGGCGCCGGAGATGCCGCGGCGGCGGCGCTCGCCGTCGCGCTCCGCGACCGGACGCCCTGGCCGCGCGCGCTCGGCGAGGCCGTCGCGCTGTCGGCCGCCGCGGTCGCCGCGCCCGCCGCAGGCGAGTTCGACCCCGACGTTCTCCGGCGGCACCGCCGGGCCACGAAGGTGAGGGAAACATCATGCCCCTGGTGAGGACGGCCGAGCTGGTGCGGCCCGGCCACGGCGTCGCCGCGTTCAACGTGATCACGCTGGAGCACGCCGAGGCGATCGTCGCGGCGGCCGAGGAGACCGGCCGTCCGGTCATCTGCCAGATCAGCCAGAACGCGGTCCGCTTCCACGGCGGGCGGCTCGGCCCCATCGCCGCAGCCACCCGCGCCGTGGCGGAGGGCTCGGCGGCGCGCGTCGCCCTGCACCTGGACCACGTGACCGACGAGGACCTGATGCACCAGGCCGCCGACCACGGGTTCGGCTCGGTGATGTACGACGGGTCCGAGCACGACTACGACGAGAACGTGGCCCGAACCGCCGCGGCCTCCGCCTGGGCCCGCGAGCACGGCCTCTGGCTGGAGGCCGAGCTCGGCGAGGTCGGCGGCAAGGACGGCGCGCACGCCCCCGGCGTCCGCACCGACCCCGGCGAGGCCGCCGCGTTCGTCGCCGCGACCGGCGTCGACGCCCTCGCGGTCGCCGTCGGCAGCTCGCACGCCATGACCGAGCGCACCGCCGCGCTCGACCTCGACCTGATCGCGCGGCTGCGCGACGCGGTGCCGGTCCCGCTGGTGCTGCACGGCTCGTCCGGGGTGCCCGACGACGAGCTGCGCCGCGCCGTCGGTCAGGGAATGACAAAGATCAATATCGGCACGGCCCTCAACATCGCCTTCACCGGGGCGGTCCGCGCGAACCTGGACCGGGGGGTCGACCCCCGCCGCTACCTCGCGCCCGCCCGCGACGCCATGCGGGAGCAGGTCGCGCACCTGCTGGAGGTCATCGCGCCCCGTCCCGCCGAGAGCATTGGACGACTTGCATGCTGAACATCGCCTTCGTCGGCGCCGGCTCGGTCGAGTTCACCCGCCAGCTGCTCCGCGACATCTTCTCCTACCCCGAGCTCGGCGGCGTCCGGCTCGCGCTGCACGACATCGACCCCGAGCGGCTCGAGGTCGCGGAGGGCCTGGCCGAGCTGACCGCGAAGGAGCATGGGGCCGCGCCCGTCATCTCCGCGTCGCTGGACCGCCGCCGCGCGCTGGACAGCGCCGACGTGGTCGTCAACATGGTCGCGGTCGGCGGGCACGCCGCGACGCTGAAGGACTTCGAGGTCGCGGCGGAGTTCGGCGTCCGGCAGACCATCGGCGACACCCTCGGCATCGGCGGGATCTTCCGCGCGCTGCGCACGTTCCCGCTGCTGGAGGGCCTGGCTGCCGACATCCAGGTCGTCTGCCCGGACGCGTGGCTGCTCAACTACACCAACCCGATGGCGATGAACCTGCAGTACCTCGCGACGGTCGCGCCGAAGGTGAAGGCCGCCGGGCTGTGCCACTCGGTGTACTGGACCGTCCGGGACCTGTCGGAGCTGGTCGGCGTCCCGTACGAGGAGGTCGACTACCACTCGGCGGGCGTCAACCACCAGGCATGGGTGCTGAAGTGGGAGCACCAGGGCCGCGACCTGTACCCGGCGCTGGACGCCGCCATCGAGGCAGACCCCGAGCTGCGGCGGCGGGTGCGCGTCGACATGTACCGGCGCTTCGGCCGCTACCCGACCGAGACCAGCGAGCACTCGTCCGAGTACGTCCCCTGGTACCTCAAGGACGAGGCGGAGATCGAGCGGCTGCGCATCCCGGTCGGCGACTACGTCAAGATCAGCGAGGGGAACCTCGCCGAGTACGCGCGGGTCCGCGACTGCCTGGCCCGCGGCGAGTACCCCGCGCCCCGCGAGGACGAGGACGCCACCGAGTACGCGCCGCAGGTGATCCACAGCCTCGCCACCGGCGAGCGCCGCACCATCCAGGTGACCACCGCCAACACCGGCCTGATCACCAACCTCCCGATGGGCGCGGGCGTCGAGGTCCCCGCCACGCTCGACCGCATGGGCGTGCATCCCCACCACGTCGGCGCGCTGCCGCCGCAGCTCGCGGCGCTGAACCGCAGCTTCCTGAACGTGGTGGAACTGACCGTCGCCGCCGCCGTCGAGGGCGACCCGGCGCACGTCCGGCACGCCGCGATGTGCGACCCGGCGACCGCCGCGGCACTGCCCGTCGAGCGCATCGCCGAGCTGTGCGACGCGCTCACGGCCGCGCACGGCGACGCGCTGCCCGCCGCGCTCCGGAGGAACTGATGCTGGACCTGCTGGTCGTCGGGGACGCCAACCCGGACGTCCTCGTGCACGGCGCCCCCGACGTCCCGCCTTACGGGCAGGCGGAGACGCTCGTCGGGGGCGGTGTGCTGGCGCTCGGCGGGTCCGCGGCGATCGCCGCGCACGGCGCCGCCCGGCTCGGCCTGGCCACCGCGTTCGCGGGGCTGGTCGGCCGGGACGCCGCCGGGGACTTCGTCCTCGACGCGCTGAGCGGCGCCGGCGTCAACGTGTCCTGGGTCGTCCGGCACGACGCGCTGCCGACCGCGCTCACCGTGTGCCTCAACCGGCCCGGCGGCGACCGGGCGATCCTCACCGCGTCCGGGTGCCTGGCGGAGTTCGGGCCCGAGCACGTCCCCGACGTCGCGGCCCGGCACGTGCACGCCGCGTCCTACTTTCTCCAGCCGCGGCTCGCCAAGGCGCTGCCGGCGGTGCTGCGCGGGCACCGGGCGTCCGGCGCGACGACCTCGCTGGACACCAACGACGACCCGTCCGGGCGCTGGGAGCTCGCGCCCGGGCTGCTCGCCGAGTGCACGTTCCTGCTGCCCAACGAGGCCGAGGCGCTCGCGCTGAGCGACCGGGACACGCTCCCCGACGCGCTGGCCGCGCTGGCGGGGGCGGGCTGCGTCCCGGTCGTCAAGCGCGGCGGCCAGGGCGCCGACGCGCTGCGGGACGGGAAGGTCGTGCACGCGGACGCGCCGCGCGCCGACCCCGTCGACACCGTCGGCGCGGGCGACAGCTTCGACGCCGGTTTCCTCGCGGGTTGGCTCGACCGCGGCGACCTCGCCCACGCGCTCGCGCTGGGCGCGGTGTGCGGCGCGCTGTCCACGCGCGCCGTCGGCGGCACGGCGGGGCAGCCGACGCTCGCCGAAGCACTCGCGCAAATTGCCTGATTATTTCCGGCTGAAACAGCTACGTTCGCGCATCCTCGGTACTCTATAATGATCGGATGCGCCAGCAGGACCGTCTCCCCCTCATCCTCGAACGGCTCGCCGAGCACGGCTCGGTCAGCGTGGTCGACCTGTCGGCCGAGCTGCAGGCCTCGCCCGCCTCGATCCGCCGCGACCTGCAGGTGCTCGAGGAGCAGCAGCTCCTCAAGCGCACGCACGGCGGCGCGATGGCGGCCGAGGTCATCTACGAGCTGCCGATGCGCTACCGCGGCGGCCGCAGCCAGGAGGAGAAGCGCCGCATCGCGCAGGCCGCGGTGCGGCTGGTCGACGGCTCGGTACACTCGGTCGGCTTCAACGGCGGCACCACCATCACCGAGCTGGCCCGGCTGCTGTCCACCGGCCGCGCGCTCAAGGTCGTCACCAACGCCCTCAACATCGCCGCCGACCTGTCCGTGCGGCCCGCGATCGACCTGGTCGTCACCGGCGGCGGCGTCCGCCCCGAGTCCTACGAGCTGGTGGGGCCGATCGCCGACCGCACCCTCGCCGACATCAGCCTCGACCTGGTCTTCCTCGGCGTGGACGGGATCGACGCCGAGGCCGGCATCAGCACCCACGACGAGATCGAGGCCCGCACCGACCACTGCCTGATGCGGGCCACCCGCCGGGTCGTGGTGCTCGCCGACGGGTCCAAGATCGGGCACCGCGCGTTCTCCCGGATCGCCCCGATCGGCGAGGTCGACCTGCTGATCACCGACGCCGGCGCGGACCGCGCCGAGCTCGACCGGATCCAGGCGGCGGGCGTCGAGGTGACCGTGGCCTGAGGCCCCGGCCGCCTCGACGCCCGGGCCGGGGGCTACTTCAGGCCCGCGGTCGCCACCGACCGCACGAAGAACCGCTGCGCGACGAAGAACAGCACGAACACCGGCAGCTGGCTGATCACCGTGCCGGCCATGAGCCGCGGCCAGTTCGTGGTGTGCGATCCCTGGAACGTCTGCAGGCCCAGCTGGACGGTCATGTGCTCCGGGCTCTGCACCGCGATCAGCGGCCAGAGGAAGTCGTTCCACGTCTGCAGGAACGTCAGCACCGCGAGCGTCGCCAGCGTCGGGCGCATCAGCGGCAGCATCACCTGGAACAGGATCCGCAGCCGGCTCGCGCCGTCGATCCGCGCGGCCTCCTCCAGCTCGCGCGGCACCGTCATGAAGAACTGCCGCAGCAGGAAGATCCCGAACGCGGTCGCCAGGTTCGGCACGATCAGCGCGCCGAGCGTGTCGGTGAGCCCGAGCGTCCGCACCATGATCAGCATCGGCAGCATGACGATCTGGAACGGCACCATCAGCGTGGCGAGCACCGCCACGAACAGCGCCCTGCTGCCGAGGAACCGGATCCGGGCGAACGCGTAGCCCGCCAGCGAGCAGAACACCAGGTTCCCGATCACGCAGCTGACCGACACGATCGCGCTGTTGCCGAGCCAGTGCCCGAGCGGCGCGTCGTGCAGCGCGTCGGAGTAGTTGTGCCACTCGATCCCCGACGGCAGGCCGGGCGGGAACCGGCGGGTCTCCGCCTCGGTGGAGACCGACAGCAGCACCATCCAGAGCAGCGGCGTCACCATCACCAGCGCGATCGGCAGCAGGATCAGGTGCAGCGGGCTCGGCCGCCGGAACCGGAGCCGGCGCGCGGCCGGGGCGTCCATCGTCGTCATGCTCATCGGCCCTCGTAGAAGGAGGTGCGGCGGCTGATCGCGAGCTGCACGACCGTCACCAGCAGGATCACCAGGAACAGCACGCAGCCGACCGCGGCCGCGTAGCCGCCGTCGAAGTCCACGAACGCCTTGTTGTACAGGTGGTAGACGAGGACGGTCGTGGCGCGCAGCGGCCCGCCCTTCGTCGTCACGTACACCTCGTCGAACAGCTGCAGCGAGTTGATCGTCAGCCAGACGACCAGGAAGCCGGACGCGGGCGCCAGCAGCGGCAGCTCCACGTGCCGGAACGCCTTCAGCCGGCCGCAGCCGTCCAGCGCCGCCGCCTCCATCAGGTCCTTCGGGACGCTCTGCAGCGCCGACAGGTAGATGATGACGGCGAAGCCCAGCCACCCCCACACCGTCATCGCCACCAGCGCGAACAGCGCCTGGTTCGGATCCTGGAAGAAGCCCTGCTTGGGCAGGCCCGCCTTGGACAGCGCGGCGTTGACCGGGCCGAACTGCGGGTTCAGCAGCCAGTTGAAGATGATCCCGGTCGCGACCGTCGAGGTCACCAGCGGGACGAACACCGCCATCCGGTACAGCGTGATGCCGCGGATCCTCTGGTTGAGCAGCACCGCGATCGGCAGCGCGAGCACCATCGTCAGCGGCACGAACAGCACCGTGTAGATCGCCGACCGCTTCGCGGCGTCCCACATCAGCGGATCCCTGACCAGCTCGGCGTACTTGGCGCCGCCCGCGAACGTGCCGGGGGAGGTCAGGTCGGTGTCCTGGAACGACAGCCAGAACGACCACAGCACCGGCAGCATGCCGAAGATCCCGATCAGCAGGATGGCCGGGGAGACGAAGCCCCAGCCCGCCAGGTGCTCGCCGAGGCGCCGCCGCGACCAGCGCGGCCGCCGGTCCTTCGCGGCGGGCGCGGTCAGCGCGGTGGACGCCATCAGGAGCCCGCCAGGACGTCGTCGACCTGCTTCGCGGCGTCGGCGAGCGCGGCCTGCGGCTGCTTCTTGCCGAGCAGCACCGCCTGCACCGCCTGGCCGAGCACCTGCGAGATCTGCGGGTACTGCTTGATGTTCGGCCGCGCCTTGGTGACGTTCTTGCTGAGGTTGTCGATGAACACCTTGTTGCCGGGGTACTTGGCCAGGTAGTCCTTGTAGCCCGGCAGCTTCTCCTCGGACGCGCGCAGCGGCAGGTCACCGGTCTGCGTGGCGTACCGCAGGTGGACCTGCGGCGAGGTCAGCCACTTCAGGAACGCCCACGCGGTCTTCTGCGCCTTCTTGTCGAAGAGCATGTAGTAGTCGGGGCCGGAGATCGTCGCGTGCGTGGCCTTGCCGGGCAGGTACTGGACGCCGTACGAGACGTCCTTGTTGATCTGCCCGAGGTCCCACGGGCCGGTCCACAGCATGCCGACGCGGCCGGAGTTGAACAGGTTGAGGTACTGCTGGTCGCCGGTGTCGAGGTAGACCGACTTGTCGGTGACGGCCATGTCGTGCAGCAACTGCATGGCCTGCTGCCCGGCCGGCGAGTTGAACGCGGCCTTCTTGTTCGCGGAGTCGAGCAGGTCACCGCCGGCCTGCCAGAGGAGCGCGAGGAAGCGCCAGACGGTGTCCTCGGTCCCGTCGTTGACGTAGGCCCAGCCGTACTTGTTGTTCCCCGACAGCTTCTTCGCGGCGTTCCTGAAGTCGTCCCAGGTCCAGTCCGGCGTCGGGTATTTCAGGCCCGCGGCGTCGAACATCTTCTTGTTGTAGACGAGGCCGAGGTTGTCGACCAGCGCGGGAATCCCGTAGATCTTGTCGCCCACGGTGGCGCCCTGGCGGGCCGCGGGGAAGAAGTCGTTCCAGTCGACGGCCGGGTCGCCCTTGACCAGCGAGGTGAGATCCTGGGTCTGGTGGCGTCCGGTCAGCGCGGTGATCGACGAGCCGTACTGGTAGGCGACCGACGGCGCCTTGCCGGACACGAAGGACGCGAGGGTCTTCTGCAGCGTGTTGTCGTTGTTGCTGAAGACCGGATCGACCTTCTGGTCGGGATGGGCGCCGTTCCACTCGCCGACGAGCTTGGTGATCGTCTCGGCCTGGACGTCGGTGTACCCGTGCCAGAAAGTGATCTTCTTCGCGTCGCCGCCGCCCGAGCCGCAGGCCGAGGAGAGGCCGGCCACCAAGGCGACCCCGGTGACCAGCGCGGTGATCCGGCGACCGCTCGGCTGCCTCATGATCGCCTCCAGATGCTCGTGCTCGATTGTGCAGGATGCGCGGCACTTTAGAACACAATCGCTCATGGAGCAAGGGTTCGCACCACCTCTTCGCGGGTTGCTGGTCGGTAACGCCGACAATCGATCACAATGTTGCAGCGAACATGCGTGATCCTGCTTGCCGAGGACGCGTTTTGCATCACGCTGGGCGGATAGGGAGCGGACGAGCGACGTCGTGCGGTCGCGGGACGTGACCGTTCTCTTGGGCCTTGGGGAGGCAGCAGTGAGCATGCCGCACAGAATGGTGCGCCGGTTGGAGCAGGCGGAGGTGCTGGACAAGGTCGCCGGACCGCTGAGCTCCGCGGTCCAGCGCGTGGTACGGCCGCGGATCGTCCGCAACCTGCTCAGCGGGACCTACCTGGGCCATCCGCTGCACCCGCCGCTCACCGACGTGGCGGTCGGCGCCTGGAGCATGTCCACGCTGCTGGACGCCGCCGGGGGACCCGACGCCGAGACCGCCGCCGACCTGCTGGCGATCACGGGCGTGGCCGCGGCCGTGCCGACCGCCCTGTCCGGGCTGAACGACTGGGCCGACACCCTCGGGGCCGAACGGCGGGTGGGCATGGTCCACGCCGCGGCCAACACCATGGCGCTGGCCCTGTACGGGTCGTCCATCGCCATGCGGGCCCGCGGGGACCGGCGCGCCGGCAAGGCCCTCGGGCTCGCGGGGTTCGCGGTGCTCGGGTTCAGCGCCTACCTCGGCGGCCACCTGTCCTTCGTGAGGGGCGTCAACGTCAACCGCACCGCATGGCAGGAGGGCCCGCAGGACTGGACGCCGGTCCTCGGCGAGGACGAGCTTCCCGACAGCGAGCACCGGACGGTGGAGGCGGACGGCGTGCGGATCATGCTCTACCGGGCGGACCGGGAGATCTACGCGCTGGCCGCCACGTGCACCCACATGGGCGGGCCGCTGGACGAGGGCACGATCGCGGACGGCTGCGTCACGTGCCCGTGGCACGACAGCACCTTCCGGCTCTCCGACGGCGGCATCGTGCGCGGCCCCGCCAGCACGCCGGAGCCCCGCTTCGAGGCGCGGGTCCGGGACGGGCGCATCGAGGTCCGCGTGCCGCCGGCGGGCGCGCCGGCCCGCAAGGGCGAGGGCGCGCACGCCGGTCCGAGCGAGCGGATGGGCCGGGCGGCCCGCCGCCGGATGGCGCGGGTCTCCTGACGCCCCGTCCCGTCCCTGCGGGCTAGCCGAGGACGGCCGGCTTCAGCTCCTCCTCGCACCACTGGCGGAAGGTGGTGGGCGAGGAGGTCTCGGGGGTGCGCGGCTCGGCGTCGTCGAGGCCGTTCTCCTTGGCCACCATCATCTCGGCCAGCCCCTGGGCGTTCGCCTCGGACACCCCGCGCGCGAGCATGCTCTGCTCGAACGCCTCGACGGAGACCCGCTGGTAGCGGACGGGCCGCCCGAGCACCTCGGACATGATCCGCGCCATGTCGTCGTTCGACAGGTCCTCCGGGCCGAGCACCGGGACGTCGCCGCGCCCCGTCCACTCCGGGTCGAGCAGCAGCCGCACGGCGGCGTCGGCGATGTCGCGGCAGGCGCACATCGGCAGCTTGCGGTCCGCGGGGAGCGCCGAGAAGAACACGCCGTCGTTCTTGATGCTCTCGGCCTGGCCGAGCATGTTGTCCATGAAGGTCGGCAGCGTCAGTGCCCGGAAGTGCACGCCGGTGCTAGCGATCATGTCGTCCATCTTCAGTGTCGCCGTGACGTGGCCGGCGTCGGGGAGCACTCCGCGGCCGAGGGCCGAGACGGCGACGACCCGCCGGACGCCCTGGCTCTCGAACGCCTCGCAGGCCGGCTGCGCGAAGCGGGAGTAGACGTCGTCGAGGCTCGCGGCGCGGTGGTCCGGCGGCGCGAGCCAGAAGACGGCGTCGGCGCCGGCGAACGCCTTGGCCACGACGTCGGGGTCGCCGTGCGAGCCCTCGACGACCTCGGCGCGCTCGCGGACCCCGGCGGGCAGCCGGGACGCGTCGCGGACGATCAGGCGGGCCGGTGCCCCGGCGGCGAGCACGCCGTCGACGACCCGCCGGCCGATCCTGCCGGTGGGCGTGGTGATGACGATCATTGGAGTCTCCGAACGCGGTGTGAGGGCGGCGCCGGGACGGCGCCGGTACCGCTCAGTCAAGTCGCGGCCGCCGCGAAGCTGAAGGATCGATCGGGTCCGCATTGATACCCTGGGGATATGAATGACCTGGAGTCGCGGCAGCTCAGGTACTTCGTGGCCGTCGCCGAGGAGCTGAACTTCGGGCGGGCCGCCGAGCGGCTGGGCATGGCGCAGCCGCCGCTGTCGCGGGCGATCCGCGAGCTGGAACGCGGCCTCGGCGTGCGGCTGTTCGAGCGCACCACCCGCCAGGTCGGGCTGACCCCGGCCGGCGAGGTGCTGCTGCGGGACGCGCGGACCGCGCTGGAGGCGATCACCGCCGCCGCCCGGCGGGCCGCGCACGCCGGACGTCCGGCCCCGGAACTGCGCCTCGCGCTCAAGGCCGACTTCGACGCCGGGCTGCTGCCGCAGTTCCTCGCCGCCTACCGGCGCGAGCCGGAGGCGATCCCGGTGGAGCTGGTGCTCGGCGGCCGCGGCGACCAGGAGGCGGCGCTGCGCGACGGCCGCGCGGACGTCGCCGTCCTCCCCGAGCTGACCGACGGCCGCGGCCTGGACGCCGAGCCGCTGCTGACCGAGCCCCGGCTGGTCGCCCTCGCCGCGTCCGACCCCCTCGCCGCCCGCTCCTCGCTGTCCCTGGCCGACTTCGCCGGCCGGGTGCTGCCCGACGGCAGGCCCGCGGAGCTCGGCGGCCCGCCGCCCGGCCCGGACGGCGGCGG
>NZ_WBMR01000192.1 GCF_008923365.1 Actinomadura montaniterrae | reverse complement strand
CGCTCGACTTGCATGTGTTAAGCACGCCGCCAGCGTTCGTCCTGAGCCAGGATCAAACTCTCCATCAAGGTCCAAACGACCACCCCAGGGGGCGAACCCCGAAGCAGCCAAACCTCAGAAGAAAATCCCAGCAATGCGATCCAAGAGGATCGCTTGCCTCAAAGAAATCCCCACCACCCCCGAAAAACGGAGATGGCCACGGGGCGACCCGACCGAAAACCGGCCGAGTCGATAAAGGCACTGGCTTTTAACACGCTGTTGAGTTCTCAAGAAACGGACACCCACCGTGTGAGATCCGCTTTCGCGTTTCCCGCCCCGGGGCGACTGTTCTTACTTTATCAGATCCGCTCGGAGTGTCAATTTCCGGGCTTTTCCGATTGCCTTTCCGGTCCGCTTGCGCGTCCCTTCCGGGCGGTGTTGCCATTTCATCAGATTCGGCCCGTTTTGCAAAATCGGGCCTTACCGACGCCATCACGGCACGGCTGACACGACGAAGCCGCGTCGGCTGCTGAGTGGTGGTTTCCCCATCGGGCCGGCCGCCTTCCGGCGTCCCGCTCCCCTGTGGGGCGAAGTGAACAGTATGCCCACCGGACGCCGTCGTCAAACCGGCTCGCGGCCTCCGCTGCGGACGGTTCGGACGTCTCCGGCGCGGGCGCCCTCGACCGCGCCGCTCTGACCTTGAGGTTTGTCCCGGAAGGCCCGTCTGGAAAGGGGCATTCCACATCTTCCGTCCGGCCGAAAATTTCTTTGCCGACGTCCTGCGGGATGGCTCGGACGGGCCTGGATCGTCCGCCGACCTCGCAGCGCCCGGCCGCCGGCGATGGGTACCGGCCTGGCCCGGGACGTCCGCCGCCACGTCCCCGCACGCGGGAGCGGGGCGGGGGCAGCGGTCAGGTGATGTCCTTCGACTCGTGCAGGTTCAGGTCCATGACGATCGCCGTCAGCACCGCCATGGTGCGCAGCGGCTCCCGGACCGGGTCGAAGATCTCGACGTCGTACTTGTCCGCCGTGGTCAGCAGGTGGGTGGCGAGACCCGCCCATTTCTTGCGGACGTGCGCGACCTTGCCGCCGTCGGTGTCCATCACCTCGAAGTTGTTGCGCGGCAGGTCCACCGCGACCGTGCCGAGCCTTTTGCCCTCCGCGTCCCGGAGGACGTACCGGCGGCCGACGCGCTCGGTGACGAACGAGCCGAAGAGCTCGCCCTTGGAGTCGTGTACCTCCGTCAGCTCCCGTCCCCGCCGCTTGTCCACCACGTAGAGCGGTTCGCCGCCGGGCGTGGTGAGCAGCACCACGTGGGCGTCGAGATTGGACTTGCCGGGGAAGAGCGTCCGCAGCGTCTCCGCGCGTCCCTTCTCGCCCGTCTCGCCGGCGACGGCCAGGACGGTGCCGTCGCCGTCGAGGACCCGGTACCTCGACTTGGCGAACGGGCCTCTGCGCGGCTGTTCCACCTTGAGCACCGGGGAGCTGAACACTTCGCTCACGCGTTCTCCTGCCTCATCGGCCGCTCACGCGGGCCGTCCGCCGAGTCCGTCGGCCGGCGCGCGCGGGACGCGCCGTCCAAGCGGCGATCCTGCCAACACCGGCCGCCGAGGGGAAGCCGTTCCGGACCGGCCGGACGGGCGGGCATCGCCACCGTCGCCGCTCACCTGCACGCCCGTCCTCCGATCGGCTCCGCGCGGAAAGCATCTCCTGGCGATCGGGAGACCGCGCCCCCGCTGTTCGAACGGCCGCGCCGGCGCGCGCGTTCCCGGACGGGCCGCGTCCACGCGCACTCCCCCGGGCACGCCAAAGGGGCGGTTCCCGAAGGAACCGCCCCTCGCGTCACCACACGATCGGAGACCGCCGTCACGGCCGGCCGGACCCGATCGTCCGGGTCATGGGCTCGATCAGAAGTCCATGCCGCCGGCGTCGGGCATGCCGCCCGCCGGGGCCGGGTTCTTCTCGGGCTTCTCGGCGATGACGGCCTCGGTGGTCAGGAACAGCGCGGCGATCGACGAGGCGTTCTGCAGCGCGGACCGGGTCACCTTGGCCGGGTCGAGGATGCCCGACTCGAACATGTTGACGTACTCGCCGCTCGCGGCGTTCAGGCCCTCACCCGGGGTCAGGTTGCGGACCCGCTCCACCACGACGCCGCCCTCGAGGCCGGCGTTCACGGCGATCTGCTTCAGCGGCTCCTCCAGAGCGCGCTTGACGATGTTGGCACCGGTGGCCTCGTCGCCCGCGAGCTCCAGCTTGTCGAACGCCTTGGTGCCGGCCTGCAGCAGCGCGACGCCACCGCCGGGGACGATGCCCTCCTCGACCGCGGCCTTCGCGTTGCGGACGGCGTCCTCGATGCGGTGCTTGCGCTCCTTGAGCTCGACCTCCGTCGCGGCGCCGGCCTTGATGACCGCGACACCGCCCGCGAGCTTGGCCAGGCGCTCCTGGAGCTTCTCGCGGTCGTAGTCGGAGTCGGTGTTGTCGATCTCGGTGCGGATCTGGTTGACCCGGCCCGCGATCTCGTTGGCGTCACCGGCGCCGTCCACGATGGTGGTCTCGTCCTTGGTGATGACGACCTTGCGGGCGCGGCCCAGCATGTCGGTCGTGGTGTTCTCCAGCTTGAGACCCACGTCCTCGCTGATGACCTGGCCGCCGGTCAGCGTGGCGATGTCACCGAGCATGGCCTTGCGGCGGTCGCCGAAGCCCGGGGCCTTCACGGCCACGGACTTGAAGATGCCGCGGATCTTGTTGACGACCAGGGTCGCCAGGGCCTCGCCCTCGACGTCCTCCGCGATGATCAGCAGCGGCTTGCCGGACTGCATGACGCCCTCGAGGACGGGCAGCAGGTCCTTGTTGGCCGACGCCTTGCCCTGAACGATCAGGATGTACGGGTCCTCGAGGACCGCCTCCATCCGCTCGGGGTCGGTCACGAAGTAGTGCGAGATGTAGCCCTTGTCGAAGCGCATGCCCTCGGTCAGCTCGAGCTCCAGACCGAAGGTCTGGCTCTCCTCGACCGTGATGACGCCTTCCTTGCCGACCTTGTCCATCGCCTCGGCGATCATCTCGCCGATCTGCGGGTCGCCCGCGGAGATGGACGCCGTGGAGGCGATCTGCTCCTTGGTCTCCACGTCCTTGGCCAGCTTGGACAGCTCCTCGCTGACCCGCTCGACCGCGGCCTCGATGCCGCGCTTCAGCGACATCGGGTTGGCGCCGGCGGCCACGTTGCGCAGGCCCTCGCGGACCAGCGCCTGGGCCAGGACGGTCGCCGTCGTCGTGCCGTCACCGGCTACGTCGTCGGTCTTCTTCGCCACTTCCTTGACGAGCTCGGCGCCGATCTTCTCCCAGGCGTCCTCGAGCTCGATCTCCTTGGCGATCGACACACCGTCGTTGGTGATCGTGGGGGCGCCCCACTTCTTCTCCAGCACGACGTTGCGGCCCTTGGGACCGAGGGTCACCTTCACGGCGTCGGCGAGCTGGTTCATGCCGCGCTCGAGGCCGCGCCGGGCCTCCTCGTCGAACGCGATCATCTTTGCAGCCATAGGCTCCTAGTCCTCCCGGAACAAGGTGGCTTAAAGGATCGAGCCGACGCCCGCGACGGACGGCCCCGCGCCCGGCGGCTGCCATTCCGCCACCGGACTGGGGCCTCGTCGCCCCGACCCAGACTGTGAAGCTGTCACTCTCCACAGTAGAGTGCCAACCGTTTTTTAGCACTCTACCCTGCCGAGTGCAAGCGCCGCACAGCCTCGCCGCACTCGTCTGCGCCGGAACGGCCGGAGCGGCTCTGACCTGCGGCGCGATACTCGGGCGATCTGCCGGACATGTGGTGTTGCGCCGTGCTGCGCCGGTCCGTGCCCCACTGTTCACGAAAAGCTCGGCCTTGAGTGGAGCGCGTTGTCGAGGGGAGGGTGCCGTCACTTCCGTCGGAGGTAGAGCAGACCGTTGAGGACGGCGAAGGCCAGCAGGGCGATCATGAGCATGGTCCAGGGGTAGTCCGGCAGCAGGATCGGCTTCAGGAGCACGACGCACAGGAGCCCGGCCAGGAGGAGGACCCAGCGCAAGGCGAATTGGCCTCTCGCCGAGCCGGTCGGGGCGGCGCGCCAGCGAGCGGCGCGGATCTCCCGGAAGGCGTTGCGGGGGGCGGGCGAGACCGGGAAGCCCGCGGCCTGCAGCGCGGGAAGGATGGCGGAGGCCTCGGAGGTCCAGAAGACCAGTACCCGGCCGTCGCGCGTTTCGAGGCCGATCCCTTTGCTGAGCAGCGAGGCCGAGCAGGGAAAGGCGGCCACCATGTCGGCCGGGGTCAGGTGGAACCGATGGCGAACGGCGGTCAGGACGATTCCGGAATGGCTCAGCCTCAGCGAGGCGAATGGCCAGGTGGCGTTCAACCGCCCGAACGCCATGGACGGGACGTTGGCCCCGCCGCGCCAGGTCGTGGACGGAACATCGGGTCCGCCCTGCCACGTCATCGACTGTTCCATGAGCCTCGCCCCTGCGTCATGGATCACTGGGGCGGGACAGCGGTCCGGGTACCGAAAGCCGGACCTTGATCGTATCCCCGTGCCCCCGGCACGAACAGGCGGGCGGGTCAGAGCGGGCGGACGGCGTCGGCCTGGGGGCCGCGGTCGCTCTGGGTGATCTCGAACTCGACGCGCTGGCCCTGCTCGAGCGTGCGATAGCCGTCCATCTGGATCGCCGAATGGTGGACGAAGACGTCACGGCCCCCGTCGACCGCGATGAAGCCGTACCCCTTGTCGGCGTTGAACCACTTGACCGTGCCCTGCGCCATTCCCAGCCCCGCCGTCCGAGCGTGCCCGGCCCCCGCCCCTGCCACCGCGGGGACCCGGACCAGCCGCGTCGTCACGGCGCTGGGCCGCGGCGGGGTCGACTCGGCATGATCGGAGTCGACCCTACCCGGCGGGTACGGCGGTGCCCCGGAGGCGGGGGCGGGATGGCCGGTGGCGGTCAGCCGCCGGCGACGGCGGGGATGATCGAGATCTGGGTGCCCGCGGGGGTCGCGGTGTCCAGGCCCTCGGCGAACCGGACGTCCTCGTCGCCGACGTAGACGTTGACGAACCGGCGGATCTTGCCGGCGTCGTCGAGGATGCGGGCCGCGATGCCGGTGTAGCTCGCCTCCAGGTCGGCGACCACGGCGCGCAGGGTGTCGCCCTCGGCCTTCACTTCGGCCTCGCCGCCGGTGTAGGTCCGCAGGATCGTCGGGATGCGGACGGACACGCTGCTCATCTGCTGGCTCCTTCTCGTTCTCAGGCGAGGCCGGCGGCGCGGAACGCCTCCAGCGTCGGCGCGATGTTCGCACTGGGCTTGGCGACGGGCGCGACGGCGTCGAGGGTCTTCAGCCCGTCACCGGAGTTGATGATCACGGTCTCGGCGGACGGGTCGAGGGTGCCCGCCTCGACGAGCTTGCGCAGGCAGCCGACGGTGACGCCGCCGGCGGTCTCGCCGAAGACGCCCTCGGTGCGGGCGAGCAGCCGGATGCCGTCGACGACCTGCTCGTCGGTGACGTCCTCGACGGCGCCGCCGGTGCGGCGCGTCACGTCGAGGACGTAGGGGCCGTCGGCGGGGTTGCCGATCGCCAGGGACTTGGCGATGGTGTCGGGCTTGACCGGCCGGACGACGTCGTGGCCCGCCTTGAACGCGGCGGAGACGGGGTCGCAGCCGGCGGCCTGGGCGCCGAACACGCGGTACGGCTTGTCCTCGACCAGGCCGAGCTTGATCAGCTCCTGGAACGCCTTGTCGATCTTGGTGAGCTGGGAGCCGGACGCGACCGGCACCACGATCTGGTCGGGCAGCCGCCAGCCGAGCTGCTCGGCGATCTCGTAGCCGAGCGTCTTGGAGCCCTCGGCGTAGTACGGGCGGACGTTAACGTTGACGAACGCCCAGTCCTCCTGCTCACCGGCGATCTCGGACGCGAGCCGGTTCACGTCGTCGTAGTTGCCGTCGACGGTGACGAACGTCCCGCCGTACACCGCCGTCGTGATGATCTTCTGGGACTCGAGGTTCGACGGGACGAACACCGCGCTGCGGATCCCGGCGCGGGCAGCCGCGGCGGCGACCGCGTTGGCGAGGTTGCCGGTGGACGGGCAGGCCAGCACCTTGAAGCCGAGTTCGCGGGCGGCGGCGAGCGCGACCGCGACGACGCGGTCCTTGAACGAGTGGGTCGGGTTGCCGCTGTCGTCCTTCACCCACAGCCGCTGCAGGCCGAGGCTCTCGGCGAGGTTGTCGGCGCGGACGAGCCGGGTCAGGCCGGGCTCGGTGTTGGGGGTGTCGGCGACGGTCGACGGGACGGGCAGCAGCCCGCGGTAGCGCCAGATGTTGCGCGGACCGGACTCGATGTCGGCCCGGGTGATCCCGCCGAAGTCGTAGGCGATCTCCAGCGGGCCGAAACACTCCTCGCACGCGTAGAAGGGGCCGAGATCACGCTTCGAGCCGCATTCGCGGCAGACGAGGGCGGTAGCGGGTCCGAGGTCCGTGGCAGGCGTAAGTGCCATGAGGGCGAGGCCTTTCTCCCCATCTTCCCTGCGCCACCTTGGTCGCAGGCCGGAGTTGGCACCATCTCCCGGCCGGCCTCGCAGGATCGCGAGCGCGCCATAGCCGGGTGGTTGCCGGGGCTTCGCAGGGCCGGTCCCTCCACCCCTCTGGATGAGCGGTATTCAGTTGTCAGGGGGCTGAGCTGGAAGACCGGCCCGTCGGCCACTGCGCTTCCTGCACCCCTCTGGATGAGCGGTATTCAGTTATGAAGCCAGAAGCGCTCGTAGAGAACGAGCGCTTTGAGCTCGTATGCGAACTTTACATGACGTGACCGGATGGCAGACAGGTGGGTCCGCCCTGTGAGACGTTACCCGGCCGTGGTCTTGATCACGCGGGCTCGTCGGCGGCGTCCCGGGCGGGGGCGTCCCGGGCGGGGGCGCGCTGGGTGGGGTCGAGGAAGACGTGCCGGACGATCGGGACGCGCTCCTTGAGCCTCCGGTCGATCTCGCCGGCGACGTCCTCGGCCTGGTCGGCGCTGATGGCGTCGGAGAAGTTGACCCGGGCGGCGACGAGCAGCTCGTCCGGGCCGAAGTGCATGGTGAGCAGCTCGTCGACGCCGGTGACGCCGGGCGCCGCGGCGATCTCGGCGCGGATCTCGCGCTGCGCGGCGGGGTCGGCGGCCTGGCCGATGATCAGGCCCATGCTGTCGCGGCCGAGCACGAACGCGACGACGACGAGCAGCAGCCCGATCAGCACGGACGCGAGGCCGTCCCAGAACTGCGAGCCGGTGAGCTGCCGCAGCACGAGCCCGGCGGCGGCGAACGCGAGGCCGATCATGGCGGCGGTGTCCTCGAACAGCGCGGCCTTGAAGGTGACGTCGGGCGACCGGCGGACGTGGTCGACGATGTCGCGGCCGTTCTCGCGGGTCTCGCGGCGCGCCTGCGTGAACGCGCGGACCCAGGACGTGCCCTCCAGCACCGCGCCGAGGGCGAGGACGCCGTAGGCGAGCCACACGTCGCCTTCGGAGCCGCCGTGCCCGGTCATCGTGAGGATGCCCTCGAAGATGGAGAAGCCGCCGCCGGCGACGAAGATGCCGAACGCGGCGAGCAGCGACCAGAAGTAGCGCTCGTTGCCGTACCCGAAGGGGTGGCGCCGGTCGGGCGGGCGGGCGCTGCGGCGCAGCGAGGTGAACAGGAAGCCCTGGTTGAGGGTGTCGGCGACGGAGTGGGCGCCCTCGGCGAGCATCGCGCTCGATCCGGCGAGCATCCCGGCGATCAGTTTCGCGATGGCGAGGATGAGGTTCGCCGCCCCGGCGACGAGGACGGTCTTGGTCGTCTCGGCCCGGCTCATTCCGTCCGGGTACCCGTCGCGAATCCCCCTAACCACGGCGCTTTCGGTACGGATGCCTACCCGCCGGGCGGTGCCGAAGTATTCCCCCTGGGCCACTTTGAAGCACCCCCGTCACAACTGAGACCCTTCCCGTATGAGCCAAGTGGTGGTGGCGTCGAACCGCGGGCCCGTGTCGTTCTCGCTGTCCGACGACGGCGCGCTGGAGATGCGGCGGGGAGGCGGCGGCCTCGTGTCGGGCCTCGCCGGCGTGGCGTCCGGGCAGGACGTGCTGTGGGTGTGCGCGAGCCTCGGGGAGGCGGACCGGACGGCGGCGCGGCGCGCCCCGGACGGGCGGATCGACCTCGCCGGGCACGACACCGGCGGCGCGGCGGTCCGGATGCTGGACATCCCGGCGGCGACGTTCCACCGGGCGTACAACGCGGTCGCGAACTCGACGCTGTGGTTCGTCCACCATCTGCTGTACGACACCCCGCGCAGCCCGCATTTCGATGCGCGCGCGCGGCGCGACTGGCAGTCGTACGAGGCGTACAACGCGGCGTTCGCCGACGCGCTGGCGCGGGACGCGGCGCCGGGCGCGAAGGCGGCGATCCAGGACTACCACCTGTCGCTGGCGCCGCGGATGCTGCGGGACCGGCGTCCCGACCTCAGGATCGTGCATTTCTCGCACACGCCGTGGGCGCCGCCGGAGTACTTCCGGCTGCTCCCGGACGACATCGGTGCGCAGGTCCTCTTGGGCATCCTCGGCGCGGACCATGCGGGGTTCCTCACCGAGCGCTGGGCTTCGGCGTTCCTCGACTGCTGCGAAGTGGTGCTCGGCGCGCGCGTCGACCGCGCGGCACGCACCGTCACGTGCGGTGGGCGAACGACGCGTGTGGGCGTCCACGCCCTCGGCGTCGACGGGACGGCGCTGCGGGAACGCGCCGCACAGCAGGACGTGGCGGAGCGGGCGCGCGCGCTGCGCGAGCAAGTGGCCGACCGGCAGCTCATCGTCCGCATCGACCGGACGGAGCTGTCGAAGAACATCGTGCGGGGGCTCGCCGCGTACCGGGAGATGCTCGCCAACCATCCGGAGTGGCACGGGCGCGTGGTCCACCTCGCGTTCGCGTACCCGTCGCGCTACGACCTGCCGGAGTACCGGGAGTACACGGCGGCGGTGCAGCGGATGGCCAAGCAGATCGCCGAGGAGTTCGGCACGGCGACGTGGGAGCCGCTGATCCTGCAGGTCAACGACGACTATCCGCGGTCGCTCGCCGCGTACGGGCTCGCGGACGTGCTGCTGGTGAACCCGATCCGGGACGGGATGAACCTCGTCGCGAAGGAGGGGCCCGTCCTGTCCGAGCGGGGCTGCGCGCTGGTGCTGTCGCGCGAGGCGGGCGCCGCGGCGGAACTGTCGGACGACGCGCTCGTGGTGAACCCGTACGACGTGTCGCAGACCGCGGAGGCGCTGCACCAGGGACTGCTGATGCCCCGCGACCAGCGGGCCGAGCGCTGCGCGCGGCTCGTGTCCGCCGCGACGGCGCTCCCGCCCCAGCGCTGGTTCGCCGACCAGCTCGCAGCCCTCGACTAGCGCTCCCGCTCAGCCTCTCGCCCAGCGCCCAGCGCCCCGCGCCCCGCGCCAGCGCCTTGCCGGAGCGCCCCGGATGCAGCGACTCGCCTAGCGTGCCACCGGGTCGTCGATGGGCGCGAGGCGGCAGTCGACGGGGCTCGGCTCGTGCCGGCGCTGCCAGCGTTCGCGGAGGTCGGCCTTGCTGTGCGCCATCCGGCGGTGCGCGGCGGTCCGGGCGAAGCGGGCGAGCCGGGCGGCGGGGGGCTTGGGCAGGCCGCTGGGCTCGTACCCGTACTCGGCGAGCCGGTCGCCGAACGCGGCCTCGGCGAGGCTGATCTCCCAGGCGTCCAGCCGCTGCGCCCACGACCCGATGCGGGTGGACGTGACGGCGTCGCGGGTGAGGCCGTGCCACGTCTTCTGCGGCGGGACGATGCGCTGCGCGAGGGACTGCGGCGCCGTCATCGCCGGGTGGTAGTCCTCGCCGAGGAACTCGCACAGCCGGGACAGCTCGTCGCCGGGGTCGGCGACGAGCCGCTCGTACTGCAGCTCGTAGAAGGCGTCCGGGCCGAGGCGGGCGGCGAGCCGGCGGCCGGTGTCGATCGCCTCGCGCCAGACGGAGATGGCGTGGTTGAGGTCCTGGCCGTACCAGGGCATCTCCTTGAGGGACGCGACGCAGTCCCGGCCGTCGCGGACGAGGTGGACGAACTGCGCGTCCGGGAACATCCGCAGCAGCGCGCCGGCGTGCCGGATGTAGCTCGGCCGCTTGTCGCCCCACCGCGCCTTGCCGTGCAGCCGGGCGTACGCCCGGAACACGACGGCGATCGCGGACCCGAGGGTCGGCGGCCCCGCGACGATCTCCTCGGCGACCGCGCGGGCGTCCAGGCCGAGGTCGCCGAACCGGGTCGCCGGCCGGGCGGTCAGCCAGTCGGCGAGGGCGCGCCTGTTCCGGCTGTCCGTGAGGTCACCGAACTGTGCCCGCGCCGCATAGGCGGGGAGCACGAACCGCGTCTCGGTCGGGAGCGCGATGCGGGGATGCGAGTGCAGCATGAGCCGCAGCAGCGTCGTCCCGGAGCGCGGGCAGCCGAACACGAAGATCGGGCGTTCGGACGGGGACTCGAGGCCGGATGACATGCACCGCATGGTGGCGGAGCGGGGGCCGCGGGACCCGGCGACTGAACGCACGGTTGCCGCCCGATTACCGATGCTTGACGGCGCCGACCTGCGGAAGCCCAGGCGACCGGGCGGTCAGGCGGGAGCCCGGGCGGGCCGGGGCAAGCGCGGCGGCGGTCAGGTGTAGGACTCGCCGAGCGTCTGCCGCACCTGCTTGCGGGCCTCGTGGATGCGCGACTTCACCGTGCCGAGCGGCAGCTTCAGCTGCTCGGCGATCTCCGCGTACTCCAGCTGCGAGACGTCCCGGAGCACGAGCGCCTGGATGAGGTCTGGCTTGCGGGCCTCCAGGTCCTCCATGGCGTCCAGGATGTCGACGCGGGAGCCCGCGATGACGCTGGTGCGGCGCGGGTCGGGGCGCTGCTGCGGCAGCTCGCCGGCCTGCTCGACCGACCGGCGCTTCAGCGACCGGTAGGTGGAGCGGGCCGAGTTCGCGACCACCACGTGCAGCCACGTGCTGAACCGCGACCGCCCCTCGAACCGGTGGATATTCCGCGCGACCTGCAGCAACGCGTCCTGGCAGGCCTCCTCGGCGTCCTGCCGGCAGGGCAGGAACCGGGCGGCGTGCCGCAGCACGTCCGGTTCGATCTTGCGCAGCAGCTCGTTGAGGGCAGCCTGATCACCCTGGGCGGCCTTGACTGCCAGCTCTTCGGTCCGCTCATCGAATGCCATGCCGCGCCTCAATGCTCGTTCGCACACTCACCCCGTTTGTTGGGCATGATACGGGAGTGTCCTTCCCACCTACTGTCGGCCGTTACCGAATCGATCGCGTCCTCGGATCCGGGGCGTTCGCCTCTGTGTGGCTCGGGCACGACGACGCGCTGGCCTCCCAGGTCGCCATAAAAGTCCTGTCCGGGAGCCTCCTGGACGACCTCGACGTGCGCAATCGCTTCCTCGAGGAGGCGCGCATCCTGCGCCGCGCCGACTCCGAGCGGCTGGTGCGCGTGCACGACATCGGGGAGCTGCCGGACGGACGACCCTACTTCGTGATGTCGTACGCCGACCGCGGAACGCTCGCGGACCGGATGCGCGAACGGCCACTTCCGGTCACCGAGGCGGTCGCGATGGCCGAGGAGATCGCCTACGGCGTCGAGGTGATCAACACGCTGGGCGTGATCCACCGCGACCTGAAGCCGTCGAACGTGCTGTTCCAGTCGACGCCGGACGGCGGCGAGAAGCTGCTGATCGCCGACCTCGGGCTGGCGAAGGCGCTGGCGCACGCGTCGGGGGCGTTCACGCTGCCGGTCGGCACCCCGGGCTACATGTCGCCGGAGCAGGCGCGGTTCGGCGGCGGCCTCGACGTGCGGGCCGACGTGTACGGGCTGGGCGCGCTGACCTACCACATGCTGACCGGGCGGGCCCCGGGCCCGGCGCCGGTGAAGTCGCCGCCGAGCGAGCTGCGCGAGGGGCTGTCGCCGGCGTTCGACCAGGTCGTGCTGCGGGCGCTGGAGGTGGAGCGGGAGAAGCGGTGGCCGACGGCGGAGGCGTTCGCCGAGGCGCTGTCGACGCTGCGGCCGACGACCGCGCCGAGTCCGTCCGCGGCGGGTCCGTCAGGGGCGGGTCCGTCAGGGGCGGGCGCCGCGGGTGCGGCGGCCCCGGCGGCGGCGTCGTACGCGCCGCCCGCGCCGCGCATCGAGCCGGACGCGACCGTCCAGGACTTCTACCACGAGGGCGCGCGGCAGGACCGTCCGCCCGCGCCCGCGCAGCCGCCCGGGCCGGGGCAGACGATGGCCGCGGGCCAGGGGCCGTCCCCGCAGCCGAACGTCCCGCAGGAGCTGCGGACGCGGCTCGACCAGCCGCAGGACGACGACGTCCGCACCTCCGAGATGCAGCTGCCGCCGGGCGCGGGCCCGGTGCCGGTACCGGGCGCCGGCGAGCAGACGATCATGGACGAGCCGGCCGGGCGCAGCGACCCGCACGGGCGCGCCGAGCAGCCGACCTCGCCCGACGACGACCGGACGAGGGCGTTCGGGCCCGCGTCGTACCCGTCGGCGCAGCAGCCGCCACCGCCGGTCCCGGCCGGGCCGCAGGGCGGCGACAACAAGACCGCCGTGTTCCCGACGCAGCCCCCGCCCGGGCAGGGTTCCCCGCAGGGCCCGCCGCAGGGGCCGGCCCAGGGCGCGCCGATGGGGCCGCCGGGGCAGGGGCAGTTCGGCCCGCCGCCCACGGGCTTCCAGCCGCCGCCGGGCCCGGGAGGCCAGGGGCAGAAGCAGGGCAAGGCCGGCGGCCTGCTCGGCAAGCTCAAGGGCGGCGGTGGAGGCGCGGGACGCCCAGCGGGCCCCGGCGGGACGGGAGGCGGCGGCGCGCCCCGCAAGCTCGTCACGCCGCTGATCATCACCGCGGTGGTGCTCGCGCTCGCGCTGGTCGTCGGGCTGACGCTCGGCATGCTGTCCGGCGGCGGGGGCGGCGGCAAGAAGGGCAAGGACAAGACGGCGAAGGTACCGAAGGACTTCGTCGCGGTCGCCGACGCGTCCGGCAAGATCAAGACGGCGGTGCCGAAGACCTGGCCGAAGCAGCAGGAGCAGACCTGGGTGCCGACGACCGTGCACCTGACCGACGCCGGGCCGCGCCCGGTGCTGCGCGCGACGCCGAACCTGCAGCAGTTCCTCGGGAACGGGACGGGGCCGGGCGTGTTCATCGGGCTGACCACCGACGTGCAGCCGGGCCACCTGCCGCCGCCGACCGCGTCCGTGCACCCGCAGTGCACCAAGGGCGCGCCGCAGAACTACACCAGCCCGGACGGGGCGCTGACCGGGACGATCACGCGGTTCACCGCCTGCAAGAGCGGGACGCCGTCGGTCACCGAGGTCGGCCTCAAGGACAAGGCGGGCAAGTTCGGGCTGTGGATCCGGGTCAAGGAGACCGACAACCGCAACGCGACCACGGACATCCTGGACAACCTGAAGATCACCGGCCCCTGACCGCGAAAGGCCCGGTGGCGAGCGGACCGTCGCCGGGCCGACGGGCGGCGCGCTTCGCCAGGATCGCGGCGGACGCCTCGTCCACCGGGAGGAACGCCTCCAGCCGCAGCTCTGCGACGGTGACGTCGGTGGCGGTCGCGAACGTGGTCATCGTCGTCATGAGCCGCAGCTCGCCGTCCGGGGTCCGCAGCTCCAGCGGGACGGCGAAGCCGAGCGCGCCGGGCGGGCCGGTGCGCGGCCCGACGTACCCGGTCAGTTCGGCGTGCAGGGCGGCGAGGCGGTCGTCGGGGTCGCGGTCGACGGCGTTGCGCAGGCCGTCCAGGACGTGCCGCGCCCAGTCCGCGAAGTTGGCGACGCGCGGCGCGAGGCCGTCCGGGTGCAGGGCGATCCGGTACGCGTTGACGGGCGGTTCGAGCAGCTCCGGCGCCATGCCCTCGGTGAGCACGCCGAACGCGGCGTTCGCGGTGACGAGGTCGCCGTGCCGGTCGATGACGATCGCCGGATACGGCATGTGCGCGGCGAGGACGTGCTCGATCGCCGTGCGGATGGGGGCGAGGGCGGGATCGTCCAGGGACGTCCGCGGGTAGACGGGCGCGTAGCCGGCGGCGGTGAGCAGGTCGTTGCGGTCGCGCAGCGGGAGCTCGAGCGATTCCGCCAGCCGGACGACCATGGCCCGTCCCGGTTCGGAGCGGCCGCTCTCCAGGAAGCTGACGTGCCGCTGCGTCGTCCCGGCGCGCAAGGCGAGTTCGAGCTGGCTGAGACGGCGGTGGCGGCGGCGCTCGCGTAGCGCCTGAGGGAAGCTCACAGGAGCAGTTGTAGCCGCGGCATCGACGTCCGCGCCATTCCCTGCGGGGAATTGCCGCCGCTCGGCAGGCTTCGCAGGATGCGGCCTATGAACAGCAACGACATCCGTATCGGCGTCCTCATCCCCATTGGCAAGGCCCAGTGGGGCGGGGCGGATCCGCGCGACCTCATCGGTTTCGCCGCGCGCGCCGAACGTCTCGGGTTCGATTCCCTATGGGTCAACGACGGCATCACCGAGTCGCGCATAGAGGCGCTGAGCATGCTGGCCGCCGCCGCGTCCGTGACCGAGCGCGTCACGCTCGGGACGGCGGCGCTTATGCCGGTGCTCCGCCGTCCCGTACAGGTGGCCCAGACGCTCGCGTCCATCGACCTGCTGTCACAGGGGCGCCTAACGGTGACGGTCGGTGCGGGTTTCCCGGGCCGTTTCGGCAAGCCGATGTACGCCGCGTCCCAGGTCCCCTGGGAGAAGCGCTTCGCACGGCTGGACGAGACGGTCGCGCTATGGCGGCAGCTGTGGCACGAGCCGGAGAGCAAGGCGTTCCACGGTGAACTGCTCCACTTCGACGATCTGCCCACCATGACGTCACCGTTCCGCAAGGACGGCCCGCCGATCTGGTTGGCCGGCATCACGCCGACCGCTCTCTCCCGTACCGGACGCATGTACGACGGGTGGCTCCCCTACCCGCCCGATCCCGCCGACTACAAGGCCGCCCTGGCGGACGTCCAGCAAGCCGCGGAAGAGCACGGACGGGCGCCCGATGCCGTGACTCCGGCTCTCTTCGCGTCCGTGCTCATCGAGGACGACCCCGGTGCCCGGCAGCGGACGCTGGAGCGGTTCGCCACGTCCAACTACGGGCTGCCGCTGGACGAGGTGCGGAAGATCCAGGCCGTGGCCGCGGGCGGCGCCGACGAGGTCGCGGCGCGGCTCGCGGAGTACACGGCGGCGGGCGCCCGGCATCTCGTGCTGCGGCTCGGCACGACCGGTCTCGGGGCGATCGACGAGCAGCTCGACAGGGTAGCCGAACTCCTGCCCCGCCTGCGCTGAGGACCGCCGCCGGGCCCGGTGAGGGCCACCGCCGGGCCGGGGTGTTGCATCGCGAGCGATTTCGATATATCGTTAATGCATCGCAACCGATCACGACTGTGTGATCGGATCGACCCTAAGGAGACAGCGATGCATGGACACACGATGAGAAGGCGCGGCCCCGGCGGACCCGAAGGGCGCGCGCGGCGCGGCGATCCGTTCGGCCCTTGGGGCCCCGGCGGGCCGGGATTCGGCCCGGGCGGCCCCGGCTTCGGTCCCGGCCACCACGGCCGCGGGCGCGGCCGGCGCACCCGCCGCGGCAACGTGCGGGCCGCGCTGCTCGCCCTGCTCGCCGAGCGGGCGATGCACGGCTACGAGATGATCCAGGAACTCGACGAGCGCACCGGCGGCGTCTGGCGGCCGAGCCCCGGCTCGGTCTACCCGACCCTGCAGATGCTCGAGGACGAGGGCCTGGTCACCAGCCAGGAGGAGGGCGGCAAGCGGCTGTTCTCCCTCACCGACACCGGCCGCGAGCAGGCGGCGGCGCAGACCACCGCCCCCTGGGACGAGGTCACCGAGGCCGCGGGCGCGAACGTCCTCCGCGAACGGGAGGCGTTCGGCCAGCTCCTCGGCGCCATGAAACAGGTCATGGCAGTCGGCAGCGACGCCCAGAAGGCGCGCGCGCTGGACGTCATCAACGACGCCCGGCGCCGCATCTACGGGATCCTCGCCGATGACCCCGAGGCCGAGTAGCCACCCTCAAGGGTCCGCGCCCGAGGGTGCTCTAACCCCGCGGCCGCGCGCCCCCAGGCAGGCCATCGGCCGACGACGCCGTGGCCGTCCGGACAGCCCGGACGGCCACGGCGTTCACGTGTCTGCGGGCTCCGGCTACTTTCCCCCGCTGGGGAACGGCACCTGCTTGGCGAGCTGGTCGGCCATGTACAGCTGCTTCCACACGTACAGGCCCATGTCCGCCTTCGTCAGGCGCCGCGCGACCGGCACGTCCACCGTCGCGCGGACCAGATAGGACGCGCCCGGCGACATGTACTTGTCGCCGCCGTCCCCGGGGATCAGGTCGCCGCCCGTAAGCCGCCGCACGACCTGGCTCTGCGTCGGCGGCGTGCACATGTCCTCCGGGACGCCCGCCTGCGGCATGCACCGCCCCTGCGCCGCCTTCGTCACGAGCGCGCGCTTGAGGAAGATGTCGCCCGGGAAGTCCAGCAGCACCTTGTGATCGGTCGGGTTCGTCAGCACGTACTCGATGTAGGCGAACGACGTCCCGGACGGCGGCGACGACTGGAAGGTCGTCACCACGCCGTCGTCGCTGACGCCGCCGCCGACCGCCGCGAGCCGGTACTTCGACCCGTCGGCCGTGCCGACCTCGATGGGCGTCCCGGTGCGCGGCAGCTTCCCCTGGCCGCCGGTCGGCCGCTGCTCGGCCGTCGCCGGCGCGGGCCCCTCACCGCCGCCGCCCTTGTCGTCGCCGGAGCGCGGCAGCAGCACGAGCCCCGCCGCGACCGCCGCCGCCAGCACGAGCACACCGCCCGCGATGAGGCCGCCGCGGCGCCCGCCGCGCTTGCGGTTCCGCTCCTGCCGCTCGAGAGCCCGCGACCCGAGCCGCACCTGGACGCCGCTCGTCTCCCGCGAGCCCATCGGGCCGGCGGCGGACGCGTCCTCGGCCGGCTCACCGCGCCTCGGGACGTCGCGCGCCGCGAAGTCGTCCTGCGCCGCCGGAACCCCGGACCAGGCCATGTCGCCCTGCGCGACAGGCTGCCGGCCCGGCCCCTGCGCCCCGCCCCGCGCCTGCGGCACGGCGCCCTGCGGCCCCGTCTGCGAACCCGGAACGGCGTGCTGCGGGCCGGTCTGATGGCGAGGCACGGCGGCTTGCGGCCCGGTGTGCACCCCGGGCACGGCGCCCTGCGGACCGGTCTGCTGACGCGGCACAGCCGCCTGCGGACCGGTCTGCGCACGAGGCACCGCGGCTTGGGGGCCGGTCTGCGCACGAGGCACCGCGGCCTGGGGACCGGTCTGCGCACGAGGCACCGCGGCCTGCGGGCCAGTGTGCGAACCGGGCACAGCGGCCTGGGGACCGGTGTGCGCGCGAGGCACTGCGGCTTGCGGGCCGGTGTGCGCCCCGGGCACCGCAGACTGCGGGCCCGTCTCATGGCGCGGCACGGCGGCCTGGGGACCGGTCTGTGCGCGCGGCACAGTGGCCTGCGGGCCCGTGTGTGCGCGCGGCTCGGGGACCGGGCCCCACGCGTGCGGCGGCGTGCCGGCACCGGGCGTCCCGCCGGGGCCGGCGTAGGG
>NZ_WBMR01000191.1:12311-17685 GCF_008923365.1 Actinomadura montaniterrae | reverse complement strand
GCCGGCCGGGCGGGCACGCGCACCGCCGCCGACGCTGGGGCCCGCGCCGAGCGCGCCCTCACCGAGCTGGCGACCCGGCTCGGCGCCACCCTCGCCACCGTCGTCGCCGTCCTCGACCCCGCCCTGGTCGTGCTCACCGGCGACGTCCTGCGCGCCGGCGGCGAGCCGCTGCGCGCCCGCGTCCAGCAGCACCTGCACAGCCTGACGATCCCGCGCCCCGCGGTGCGGCTCAGCTCCCTGGAGGGCAACCCGGTCCTCGCCGGCGCGCTCCAGCAGGCGCTCCAGGAGACCCGCGACGAGGTGTTCTCCACCACCGTCCCCGACACGCCCCGTTCCTGACACGCGCCCATCGCTGACAGGCGCCCATCCCCCGCTCCCCCACAGCGGACGGCGGCACCGGCCGTCCCCTCCCCCGAAGGAGAACCGGAGTGCGCACATCGACAACGCGCCGGCTCGCCGCGGCGCTGGCCGCCGCCGGGCTCGGCCTCACGGCCTGCACGGCCGGCGGCAGCGGCGGCCAGTCCGGCGGCCCGAAGGCCGAGGAGAAGCAGACCATCGAGGTCTGGCACGGCTGGAGCGCCCCGCACGAGGTGAAGGCGTTCCAGGACGCCGTCGCGGGCTTCCACAAACTGCACCCCAACATCACCGTCAAGCTCGTCAAGGACCAGACCGACGACCGCATCACCAACGCGATCCGCGGCGGCAACCCGCCCGACGTGGTGTCGTCGTTCACCACCGACAGCGTCGGGCAGTGGTGCCAGAGCGGCGCGTGGCAGGACCTGTCCGGCGACATCGCCGGCTCCAAGCTCGACCTGAACCAGTTCCCCAAGCCCGTGCAGCAGTACACCCAGTACAAGGGCCGCCGGTGCGCGATGCCGCTGCTCGCCGACGCCTACGGGCTCTACTACAACAAGGCCCTGATGAAGGGCGAGCAGCCGCCGCGGACGTTCTCCGAGCTGACCGCGCTGGCCAAGAAGCTCACCGTCCGCAACCCCGACGGGACCATCAAGGTCGCCGGGTTCATGCCGTCCGCGCAGTACTACGAGCACCAGGTGCAGCACCTCGCCACCCAGTTCGGCGCGAAATGGCTCACCCCCGACGGGCACGCGGCCTTCGCCGCCGACCCCGCCGTCAAGGCGTACCTGCAGTGGGACAAGAGCCTCATCGACTGGTACGGCTACGACAACGTCAAGAAGTTCCTGCACTCGATGGGCCAGGAGTTCGAGTCGTCCAACCCGTTCGAGAAGGGCAAGGTCGCCATGGCCGTCGACGGCGAGTGGCGCACCAAGTTCATGCAGGAGGAGGCGCCGAAGGTCGACTACGGGACCGCGCCCGCGCCCGTCCCCGACGGGCAGGACGCCCGCTACGGCAGCGGCTTCGTCACCGGCACCGTCATCGGCATCCCGCGCGGCGCCGAGCACCGCGCCGCCGCGTGGGAGTTCATCAGGTACCTGACGACCGACACCGGCGCGCTCGTCACGTTCGCCAACGCGCTCGGGAACGTCCCCACGACGATCGCCTCGCTGTCCTCGCCGGGCCTCACGCTGCCGCCGCAGTTCAAGACGTTCCTCGACGTCTTCAAGAACCCGGCGAGCGCCACGACGCCGCCCACCCCGAACGGCAACGACTACGTCGTGAAGTTCCAGCAGTTCGTCCAGGACCAGTGGGAGCCCGGCAAGGCGGGCGACCTGGACAAGGCGCTGAAGGACCTCGACGGGAAGGTCGACGCGTCGCTGAAGCTGGCCGGGGGCTGACGCCGTGGCCTCCGGCTCGCTGCGCCTGCCGCTGCGGCGCGGCCGGCTCGGGACGGTGTCCCGGGCCGGCCGCCGCCGGCGGCTGCGGGTGCTGGCGTTCCTGTCGCCGTGGCTGGCCGGGTTCGGGCTGTTCTTCGCCTACCCGCTCGCCGCGACCGTCTACTTCTCCTTCACCCGCTACAACCTGTTCACGCTGAAGTACGTCGGGCTGGACAACTACCGGTACCTGCTGCACGACGGCGACGCGTGGACGGCGATGCGCAACACACTGTGGCTGGTGGCGGTGCTCGTCCCGCTGCGGGTGCTGTTCGGGCTCGGCGTCGCGCAGCTGCTCACCCGGATCAGGCGCGGCGGGAACCTGCTGCGCGCGGTGTTCTACGTCCCGTACCTGATCCCGCCGGTGTCGGCGACCGTGGCGTTCGTGTTCGTGCTGAACCCGGGCACCGGCCCGTTCCCGGTGATCGCCCGGCACCTGGGGTTCTCGCTGCCGGACTTCTTCAACGACGCCGCGTGGGCCAAGCCCGGCCTGTCGCTGCTCGGGCTGTGGGCGGTCGGCGACGTCATGATCATCCTGCTGGCGGCGCTGCTGAACGTGCCGCGCTCGCTGTACGAGGCGGCCGCGATCGACGGCGCCGGCGCCTGGGCGCGGTTCCGGCACATCACGCTGCCGACCGTCTCGCCCGTCCTGGCGTTCGCCGCCGTCACCGGCGTGATCGAGACGCTGCAGTACTTCACGCAGGCGATGGTCGCCGGGAAGGTCGCCGCCGGGCAGGCCGACCTGCCCGGCACCCAGTTCGCGCCGGGCTACCCCGGCGGGTCGACGCTGACGTTCCCGCAGTGGCTCTACGACGAGGGGTTCCGCCAGTTCAACATGGGTTACGCGTGCGTGCTCGCGCTGGTCATGTTCGTCATCGCGATGGCGTTCACGCTCCTGCTGCTGCGGCAGTTCCGCGCGTTCGCCGGAGAGGAGGCGCAGTGACCTCCCTTGTCCACGGACGGCGCGGCCGCCGCACCCTGATGTGGATCGCCACGCACGCCGCCGCGATCGTCCTGGCGGTGATGTTCCTGGCGCCGCTGGCGTTCATGTTCCTCACCGCCGTCATGAGCGACTCGCAGGCGCTCAGCACCTCGCTGTGGCCGAAGGAATGGCACTTCGAGAACTTCCGCCGCGCCTTCAGCGGCGACATGGTGCGGTGGACGGTCAACAGCACCGTGTACGCGGCGCTGTCGACGGCGCTGATGCTGCTGTCCAGCGTCCCGGTCGCCTACGCGCTGGCGCGCTTCCGGTTCCGCGGCCGCAACCTCGCGCTGGTCGTCGTCATCTCGGCGATGATGCTGCCGCCGCAGGTGACGATGGTGCCGCTATACATCGTGTGGTCCCGCTTCCACCTCACCGGGACGCTGTGGCCGCTGATCATCCCGCAGGCGTTCGGGGACGCCTTCTCCATCTTCCTGCTGCGCCAGTTCCTGGTGACGATCCCCCGCGAGTACGCCGACGCGGCGCGCGTCGACGGCTGCGGTGAACTGCGGACCATGCTGCGAGTCGTGCTGCCGATGGCCAAGCCCGCGCTCGCGGCCGTGGCGCTGTTCCAGTTCTTCTACTGCTGGAACGACTACTACGGGCCGCTGGTGTACGCCAAGCCGGAGAACTGGACGCTCGCGATCGGTGTCGCGACGTTCCGCGCCGCGCACCACGTCGAATGGAACCTCACGATGGCGGCGACGCTGCTGACCATCATGCCGGTGCTGGTGGTGTTCTTCCTCGCCCAGCGCGTGTTCATCCAGGGTGTGACGTTGACGGGAGTGAAGGGTTGAAGCTGACGGTCATCGGGGGCGGGTCCACCTACACCCCGGAGCTGGTCGACGGGATCGCCCGCGAGCGGGCCGCGCTGCCGGTGTCGGAGCTGGTCCTCGCCGACCCGGACGCACGGCGGCTGGAGCTTGTGGGCGGGCTCGCCGCGCGGATGCTCGCCCGCGCCGGGCACCCGGCGAAGGTCGTGACGACCGGAGACCTCGACGAGGCCGTGGACGGCGCCGCCGTCGTGCTGGTCCAGCTGCGCGTCGGCGGGCAGGCCGCCCGGCGCGTGGACGAGACGCTGCCGCTGGAGTGCGGCTGCGTCGGGCAGGAGACCACCGGGGCGGGCGGGCTCGCCAAGGCGCTGCGGACCGTCCCGGTCGTGCTGGACATCGCCGAGCGCGTCGCCGCCCGCGCCCCGGACGCGTGGATCATCGACTTCACCAACCCGGTCGGCATCGTCACCCGCGCGCTGCTGGACGCCGGGCACCGCGCCGTCGGCCTGTGCAACGTCGCCATCGGCGTGCAGCGCCGCGCCGCCGCGCTGCTGGACGCGGCGCCCGAGCGGATCGCGCTCGGCCACGCGGGTCTCAACCACCTGACCTGGGTGCGTTCGATCGCGCTGGACGGGCGCGACGTCCTGCCCGAGCTGCTGGAGCGGCACGCCGGCGAGCTGGCCGCCATGGCCGGGCTGCCCGAGCCGTTCGTCCGCAGGCTCGGCGCCGTCCCGTCGTACTACCTGCGCTACTTCTACGAGCACGACCGGGTCGTGCGCGAGCAGCGCGGCGCGCCGACGCGCGCGGAGGAGGTCGCCGCGCTGGAGCGCGACCTGCTCGCCATGTACGCCGACCCGGCACTGGACACCAAGCCCGCGCGGCTGGAGGAGCGCGGCGGCGCCTACTACTCCGAGGCCGCCGTGCAGCTCGCCGTGTCGCTGCTCACCGGCCGCGGCGACGTGCAGGTCGTCAACGTCCGCAACAACGGCGCGCTCCCGTTCCTGGACGACCGCGCGGTGGTCGAGGTGCCCGCGCGGATCACCTCGTCCGGGCCGGTCCCGCTGCCCGTCCCGCCGCTCGAACCGCTGTTCTCCGGACTGGTCGCGCACGTGTCCGGCTACGAGGAGCTGGCGCTGGACGCGGCGCTGCGCGGCGGCGTCGAGCGGGTCGCGGACGCGCTGCTGGCCCACCCGCTGGTCGGGCAGCTCGAGTTCGCCGACCGGCTCGCCCGCGACCTGGTCGCCGCGAACCGCGCCCACCTGCCGTGGGCCGCCTGATGGCGGCAGTGCCGGCGCGCCGCCGGCGCGGGGTGCTGGTCGCCGTCGACGGCGGCAACAGCAAGATCGACGCGGCCGTCGCCGGGACGGACGGGGAGCTGCTCGCGACCGCGCGCGGCGCCGGGTTCCGGCCGCAGGCCGCCGGGCTCGACGGCGCCGTGGACGCGCTCGCCGCCGTCATCGGCGCGGCGCTCGCCGAGGCGGGCGTACCGCCCGGCGACGTCGTCCACCTCGCCGCCTACATGGCCAACGTCGACCTGCCGGGCGAGGAGGAGCGCCTCGAAGGGCTACTGCTGGCCAGAGGAATCGCGCCGACCGCGGTCGTCGGCAACGACACGTTCGCGCTGCTGCGCAGCGCGGTCAGCGAAGGCTGGGGCGTCGCGGTCGTCTGCGGCGCCGGCATCAACTGCGCCGGCGTCGCCCCGGACGGCCGCACCGCCCGCTTTCCCTCGCTCGGCGAGCACACCGGCGACTGGCGCGGTCGCCGCCCACTTCGGCGTGGACCGTGCCATCGACGTCGGGCTCGGCATCCACCTCGGCGAGTTCGACGAG
>NZ_WBMR01000191.1:0-12301 GCF_008923365.1 Actinomadura montaniterrae | reverse complement strand
GCTCGGCGAGCACACCGGCGACTGGGGCGGCGGCGGCGCGCTCGGCCGCGCCGCGCTCTGGCACGCCGTCCGCGGCGAGGACGGCCGCGGCCCGCGCACCGCGCTCACCGGCGCGGTCGCCGCCCACTTCGGCGTGGACCGTGCCATCGACGTCGGGCTCGGCATCCACCTCGGCGAGTTCGACGAGGGCCGGCTCACCTCCCTCGCCCCCGTGCTGATCGGCACCGCCGAGGCGGGCGACGCGGTGGCGCGCGAGGTCGTGCTGCGGCTGGCCGAGGAGATCGCCGTCCTCGGCTCGGTCGCGCTGCGCCGCCTCGGCCTGCTGGACTCCCCCGCCGACGTGGTGCTCGGCGGCGGCGTGCTCGCCGCCCGCCGGCCGCTGCTGATGGACGCGGTCGCCGAGCGCTACGCCGAACTCGCGCCGCACGCCCGGCTGATCGTCCCGGACGATCCGCCGCTGCTCGGCGCCGCGCTGCTCGGCCTGGACCACCTCGCCGCGCCGCCCGCCGCGCACGCGGCGCTGCGGGAGGCGTTCCGGCGGCCGCGAGTCCGGTAGATTCGGCGCTTTGACCAAGCCGCACCAAGCCCCGCCCTTGACGCTGTAAGGTGCGGCCCGACGAGGAGGAGGAGCGCCGTGCAGATCGGGTTCGCAGTACCGGTGACGGGGGCGTGGTCCACCCCGGCCAACCAGGTGCTGATCGCGCAGCGGGCCGAGGAGCTCGGCTACCACTCCCTGTGGACGCTCCAGCGCGTCGTCAACCCGGCCGGCTCGGCCGACCACACCTACCGCAACGTGCCCGACCCGCTGGTCACGCTGGCCTACCTCGCGGGCTACACCAGCCAGGTGCGGCTGGGCGTCGCCGTGGCGAACATGCCGTTCTACTCCCCCGCCATGCTCGCCAAGCAGGCGATCACCCTCGACCACGTCACCGGCGGGCGGCTCGACCTCGGGCTCGGCAACGGCTGGATGCCCGAGGAGTTCGCCGCGGTCGGCGCGTCGATGGAGCGCCGCGGCGCCCGCGCCGAGGAGTTCCTCGCCGCGCTGCGCGCGATGTGGACGGGCGAGCCCGGCGAGGTCAGCGAGTTCCACGGCGAGTTCTACGACGTCCCGCCCGTCACCATGGACCCCCGGCCGCTGCAGGCGCCCGAGCCGCCGATCCTGCTCGGCGGCGCGTCGGAGGGCGCGCTGCGCCGCGCCGGGCGGCTCGCCGCCGGCTGGGTCAGCTCCAGCCGCGCCGACCTCGCCGCGATCGGCCGCTCGATCGAGATCGTCCGGGACGCGGCGGCGAAGGCCGGCCGGGACGCCGCGGCGCTGCGGTTCGTCTGCCGGGGCGCGGTGCGGGTGCGCACCGAGGAGGCCGCGCCGCCCGAGGACGAGCGGCGCCCCCTGACCGGCACCTACGAGCAGATCATCGCCGACTTCGCCGCGCTGGAGGAGCAGGGCGTGACCGAGCTGTTCGTCGACCTGAACTTCGACCCGGAGCTGACCGGCCCGGACGCCGACCCGTGGGACTCGATGTACCTGGCCCGCGAGGCGCTGGAGGCCTTCGCCCCGCGCTCGTGAGCACGCGCCGCCGCCGGGGGCGGCCGCCCGCGCGCGTCCTCACAGCGCCGGGCGGCGCCCCTCCCACGGGGTGCTGAGCACGACGGTGGTCCGGGTGGCGACGTTCGCCGCGGCCCGGATCTGCTGCAGCAGCTCCTCCAGCTCGTTGGGGGACGCCACGCGGACCTTCAGGATGTAGCTCTCGTCGCCCGCCACCGAGTGGCAGGCCTCGATCGCCTCCAGGTGCGCCAGCCGGTCGGGGGCGTCGTCGGGCGCCGCCGGGTCGATCGGCTTGATCGACACGAACGCGGTGAGGGGCAGCCCGATCTGCTCGTTGTCGAGCTGGGCGGTGAAGCCCCGGATGACGCCGCGCTTCTGCAGCCGCCGCACCCGCTGGTGCACCGCCGACACCGACAGGCCCGTCCGCTTGGCCAGATCGGTGAAACTCATCCGCCCGTCGTCGGCCAGCAGCGCCATGATCTGACGATCGATCTCCTCCACGCGGGAAATCTAGCGTGCCGCGGCCGGTGGACGTGACCCGGGCAGATCACAGATCAGTTCTAATCACCCGTTCCCCGGAGGGACCGGGCCCGGCCGGGCCCGGGGGTCAGCGCCGGGAGCCGCGCAACGCGCCGCAGCTCCCCCGCACCACCAGTTCGGTCGGCAGCAGCAGCGGGCCGCCCCGGCCGCGCCGCGCCTGGTCGCGCAGCAGCAGCTCGCACGCCCGGTGGCCGATGTCGCGGCCCGGCCGCGCCACCGCCGTCAGCGGCGGGTCGCACAGCTCCGCCCATGCCACGTCGTCCACCATCGCGATCGACACGTCGGCGGGGACGCGCAGGTCCAGCTCCCGGGCGACCAGCACGGCGGCCTCGCCCAGCAGGTGCCCGGCGGCCAGCACGGCGGTGACGTCCGCGCGGCGCTGCAGCAGGCCCGCCGCGGCGGCGTACGCGGCGTCCCGCGCGGGCCGGGCCGCGACGACCAGGTCCTCCTCCACCGGGACGCCGAGCCGGGCCAGCGCGTCGCGGAACGCGCGCTCGCGCACGCCGGGCCGGTCGCCGGGCGCGGCGCCGCCGAGGAAGGCGATCCGCCGGTGCCCGAGCCCGGCGAGGTACTCCACCAGGGACCGGACGCCGCCGGCGTCGTCGGCGAGCACGGCGGGGATCTCCGGCAGCCCGGGCAGCACCCGGTCGGCGAACACCACGCTGGAGCAGACCCGGACGGCGGCGCGCCAGTCGGCCACGTCCCCGGCGGGCAGCGCGATGATCCCGTCCACCCGCTGCTCGACGAGCCGGTCGACGATCTCGGCCTCCCGCTCGGGGTCGCCGTCCGACGCCTCCACGATCACGTGCCCGCCGAGCGTGCGGGCGCTGGCCAGCACGCCGGCGAGCAGCTCGGCGTGGAACGGGTCGGTGACGCCGGGCAGGACGAGCCCGATGCCGCCGCTGCGGCGCAGCTTGAGGCCGCGGCCGAGGGCGCTCGGCCGGTAGTCGAGCTCGGCGGCGGCGGCGAGCACCCGCTCGCGGGCGGCCGCGCTGACCGAGCCGCCGGAGAACACCCGGGAGACCGTGGCGATGCCGACGCCCGCCGCGGCCGCCACGTCCTTGATCGTCGCCGACCGTCCGTCCCCCACCGGCTGCCCGCCCCTTCATATCCGCAGATCTCGGATCTTATCCTGATCAACTCTCCCATGGAAACGATTCCATGATGTTTACTCCAGCCATTGAGCGAAAGCCCTGCTGGGCAGGGGTGGACGGGAAACGTTTCCAAGAGGGGGCGGGATGGCCGAGATCAAGCTGGACCGGGTGGACAAGATCTACTCGGGCGGGGTCAAGGCGGTGGACGGCCTGGACCTGACGATCGAGGACGGCGAGTTCATGGTGCTCGTCGGTCCGTCCGGCTGCGGCAAGTCGACCGCGCTGCGGATGATCGCCGGTCTGGAGGAGATCAGCGGCGGCAAGATCTCCATCGGCGGCCAGGTGGTGAACGACCTGGCGCCCAAGGACCGCGACATCGCGATGGTGTTCCAGAACTACGCGCTCTACCCGCACATGACGGTCGAGCAGAACCTGGCGTTCGGCCTGAAGCTGCGCGGCACGCCGAAGTCGGAGATCAAGCAGAAGGTGCTCGAGGCCGCCAAGATGCTCGGCCTGGAGCAGTTCCTGTCCCGCAAGCCCGCCGCCCTGTCCGGCGGCCAGCGCCAGCGGGTCGCGATGGGCCGCGCGATCGTCCGCGAGCCGCAGGCGTTCCTGATGGACGAGCCGCTGTCCAACCTGGACGCCAAGCTCCGCGTGTCCATGCGTGCCTCGCTCAGCCAGCTGCACGAGCGGCTCGGCGTCACCACCGTCTACGTCACCCACGACCAGATCGAGGCGATGACCCTCGGCTCGCGGGTGTGCGTGCTGCGCGAGGGCAAGCTGCAGCAGGTCGACACCCCGCAGCGGCTGTTCGACAACCCGGTCAACATGTTCGTCGCCGGGTTCATCGGCTCGCCCGCGATGAACTTCGTCACGGCGCAGCTCGGCGGCGGCGACGGCGGCGCGCAGGTCTCGTTCGCCGGCTTCACGCTGCCGGTGCCGGACGCGATCCTCAACGACCGGCCCGCGCTGCGCGACTACATCGGCCGGGAGGTCATCCTCGGCGTCCGGCCGTCCGACTTCGAGGACGCCGCGCACGCCAACCAGGACTGGGCGCCGATGTCGGTGAAGAGCAGCGTCACCGAGGAGCTCGGCAGCGAGATCAACGTCATCTTCACCATCGACGCCCCGCCGGTCGAGCACAAGGACACCGCCGACCTCGCCGAGGACGCCGCCGAGGGCGACGCCGACATGGCGATCCCGCTGGTGGACAACAAGGCGCTGTGGACCGCCCGCGTCAACTCCCGCTCGCACGTGCGCCCCGGGCAGGACATCGACCTGGCCGTGGACACCAAGCGGCTGCACTTCTTCGACCCGGCCAGCGGCCTCGCGATCGGCCACCCGGGCGCCGCGGCCGCCGCCGCGCCCGACCTGAAGAAGGCCGCCGGCTGACCCGGCCCCTTCGCTGACAGCGCGTGAAGGCCCGTGCGGGATCGTCCCGCACGGGCCTTCACGTATCTCCGCTTCGCGGCGGCGGCGCGCCCGCTACTTCACCGAACCGGCGAGGACGCCCTGCACGAAGTAGCGCTGGAAGGCGAAGAACACGACCAGCGGCACCAGCAGCGACAGGAACGCGCCGGGCGCGAGGATGTCGATGTTGCCGGTGAACTGCCGCATCTGCGACTGCAGCCACTTGGTCATCGGCTGCGCGCCGGTGTTGGCGAACACCAGCGCGACCAGCAGGTCGTTCCACACCCACAGGAACTGGAAGATGCCGAGCGACGCGATCGCCGGGCCGCCCAGCGGGAAGATCACCCGCCGGAAGATCGTCCACTCCGAGCCGCCGTCCATCCGCGCCGCCTCCAGCAGGTCCCGGGGGATCGCGGCGAAGAAGTTGCGCAGCAGGAAGATCGCGAACGGCAGGCCGAACGCGACGTGGAACAGCACCACGCCGGTGATCGAGCCGTACATCTTGAACCCGCCGACGTCGATGTTCCCGTACAGCTTCGCGACCGGCAGCAGCGCGACCTGCACCGGCACCACCAGCAGCGCGACGACGATGAGGAACAGCCAGTCGCGGCCGGGGAACTCCAGCCACGCGAACGCGTACGCCGCCAGCGACGCGATCGCGACCACCAGCACCGTCGCCGGCACCGTGATCAGCACGGTGTTCCAGAACGAGTCGACGAAGTCGGGCTTGTCCAGCAGCGAACCGTAGGCGCTGGTCGTGATCTGGGACGGGTGGGAGAACACCTTCCACCAGCCGCCGGCGTTGTTGTCCTCGGTGGAGCGCAGCGACTCCACGAACAGGCCGAACGTCGGCACCAGCCAGAACAGCGCTACCAGCACCAGCAGCACCTGCGCGACCGTGCCGCCGGCCCGGCCCACCAGGCGCGACGCCACGCTCCGGCGCGGCGGCGGTCCCGGCGCCCGTGCCGCCGTCGCCGCCCGGCGCGCCGTCCGGGGTGACGTCAGTGCCGTCCGCGGTGCTCATTTCCGCTCCTGCCGCAGTCGCCGGATGTTGAACAGCATGGCGGGCAGCACCAGCAGGAACAGCAGCACCGCGATCGCGCTGCCCGCCCCGGGGTCGTTGCCGCCGCCGAACGACTTGGTCCACATCTCCAGCGCCAGCACGTTGGCGTCCGGATCGCCGCCGCCGATGATGAACACCAGGTCGAAGACCTTCAGCACGTTGATGACGAGCGTGACGAGCACGACCATCAGCACCGGCGCGAGCAGCGGGATCGTCACCCGCCGGAACACCTGCCACTCGGTCGCGCCGTCCACCCGGGCCGCCTCCAGCGCGTCGCGCGGGATCGCGGCCAGGCCCGCGGCGATCAGCACCATCGCGAACCCGGACCACACCCACAGGTACGACCCGATGATCGCGGGCGTGATGAGCGTGCTGCCGAGCCATTCGGCGCCGCCGTAGGAGGCGGTGAAGTTGCTCTTCGGCAGCCGCACCGTGACGGCGCCCGACACCTTCTTCAGCGTGAACGTGCCGTCCTTGCCGGTGGTCGCCGTCGCGACGACCTTCCCGCCGCGCACCGCCTCCACCTTGACGCCCGGCAGCCCGGACTCGCCGGCGTTCGGCTTGTTCAGCTCACCGCCGCCGCCCTTGGTGAAGTCGAACCAGACGGTGCCGGTGACCTGCCCGGCCTTCGCCGCCGGCGGCTGCGCGGCGGGCTTGGCGTCCTTCGGCAGGTACTCGGGCTTGACCTTGACGAGGGGCAGCAGCGCGGTCTGCCCCGCCGACACCGGACCGGACCCGACCACCGCGCCGCCCTGCTCGTGGACGAGCTGGTCGCCGCCGGTGCGCGGGCCCGCGCCCGGATAGGTCGTGCCCGACTTGAAGGTGTCGTGGATCGCGACCAGCGCCGCGTTGGCCACGCCCTGGTCGGGGTCCTGCTGGTACACCAGCCGGAAGATGACGCCGGAGGCGAGGAACGAGATCGCCATCGGCATGAACACCACGAGCTTGAACGCCGTCGCCCACCTGATCCGCTCGGTGAGGACGGCAAAGAACAGCCCGATGATCGTGACGAGCGTGGGCGCGACCACCACCCACACCACGGTGTTGCGCACCGCGACGAGGTCGTCGTGCCCCTGGAACACCCCGGTGTAGTTGTCGAAGCCGACGAACGAGCCGCCCGAGGCGTCGAAGAAGCTGCGGATCACCGAGTAGACGATCGGGTACACGACCAGGAAGCCGAGCAGCAGCAGCGCGGGCAGCAGGAACAGCAGCGCCAGCCAGGACGGCGGGGTCAGCCGCTCCCTAGCGCCGCGGCGCGGCGCGGCCGGGCCGGTGACGGCGGCGGCGCCGCCGGCCGTGGCGGCCGGCGGCACCCCCTCATTCGAAGGCTTCATCCGGGGTCGTCCGCTCCCCTACTTGAACGCCTTGGCGGCCGCGGCCTCCAGCTTGGCCTGCGTCCCCTTGACGTCGGTCGGCTTGCTCACGAACTGGCGCAGCGCCTCCCACTCGCCGGCGCCCGGCGTCGCGCCGAACGCGGCGGGCGCGAGGTCCGACATGTCGTAGCGGGCGCTGTCGCCGGCCTGCTGCATCTGCTGGATCAGCTGCTTGGCGATCGGGTCGGAGTAGGCGTCCGGCGGGACGGACTTGTTCGGCGTCAGGTAGCCGCCGAGCCCGGCCCAGACCTTCCCGGCCTCCGGGGAGGCGAGGAACTTCATCAGCGCCTGCGCGCCCTTGCCGTCCTTCATCGCGACCGCGACGTCGCCGCCGAGGATCGCCGGGGCGGTGTCGCCGGCCTTCGGGAACGCGAACACCTTCGCGTCGGTGCCGACCTTGGCCTTGGTGGTGGCGATGTTGGCGGCGGCGAAGTCGCCGCCGTAGGCCATCGCGGCCTTGTTCTGGCCGAACACCTGCGTGATCGACTCGTCGAACTTGGTCTTGGTCGCGGTGGCGACGCCGCCGTTGAGGAACTGCGGCTTGCCCCAGATCTCGGCGAGCGTCTGCAGCGCCTTGGCGACCGTCGGGTCGGTCCACTTGATCTCGTGCTTGGCCAGCTTGTCGTAGTTGTCGGGGCCGGCCTGCGAGAGGTAGACGTTCTCGAACCAGTCCGTCAGCGTCCACGAGTCCTGCGGGCCGGCGGCCAGCGTGAACGGGGTGGTCCCCGAGTCCTGCAGCGTGCCGGCGTCCTTCACCAGGTCCGCCCACGCCGCCGGGGGCTGCACGCCCGCGTCGGAGAACGCCTGCGGCCGGTACCAGATGATCGACTTGTAGGCCGCCTTGGCGATCACGCCGTAGGTCTTGCCCTGGTAGGAACCGAGGTCCTTCCAGTACGGCGAGAAGTTCTGCGTCACCTCCGCCTCGGCGTCGCTCGCCAGCGGCTTGAGCTGGCCCTTCGCGGCGTACTGCTGCATCAGGCCCGGCTGCGGCAGGATCGCCACGTCCGGCGGGTTGTGCGCGGCCAGCTTCGGCCCGAGGTAGGCGTCGGTGTTCTCACCGGTCGAGGCGTACTGGACGGTCGCGCCCGTCTGCTTCTCGAACGCCTGCAGGACCTTACGGAAGTTGGTCTCCTCCGTCCCGGTCCATTTCGCGGCCACCGAGACGGTGACGCCCTTGAGCTCCGTCCCCCCGGCCGAGGTCTTCGAGCCGCCGCCCTTGTCGTCGTCGCCACCGCCGCACGCGGCCGCGGCCGACAGCAGCAGTCCCGCCGCGACGGCGGCGCCCACCGTCCTGCGGCCCATCCCTCTGCTGACCCTCATCCCTCATCCTTCCTGGGCGAACCGGCCGCGTCCGATCCCCAGATCGACGCGCCGGACTCGATATCGAAGAAGTGCAGGCGACCGGTGTCGACGCGGATCGTCACCGGGTCGCCGACCTTCACGCGGGTGCGGGGGCTGAACCGCGCGACCAGGTCCGTGCGGGGCCGCTCCATGTGCCCCAGCACGTCGGTCCCCGCGTCGCGGGCGAGCTCCTTGGTGTCCTCGGTGACGACCTGGGCGGCCTCGACCGCGAAATGGACCAGCACGTCCGAGCCCATCGCCTCCACGAGGTCGGCGGTGGAGGTCAGCGCGGACCCCTCGGGCGCCTCCACCAGCTCGGAGTCCTCCATGTCCTCGGGGCGGATGCCGACGACGACGTCGCGCCCGAGGTAGGACGCGAGGCCGGGGCGCTCGTGCAGCACCGCGGCCGGAAGCGCCAGGGTCTGGCCGCCGATCTCCAGGCGCGGGTTCGCCGCGTCCCCGGACAGCGTGCCGTGCAGCAGGTTCATGGCGGGTGAGCCGATGAAGCCGGCGACGAACAGGTTCGCCGGCCGGTCGTAGAGCTCCTGCGGCGGTGCCACCTGCTGGAGCTCGCCCTTCTTCATCACCGCGACCCGGTCGCCGAGCGTCATCGCCTCGGTCTGGTCGTGCGTGACGTAGATCGTGGTGACGCCGAGGTCGCGCTGGATGCGGGCGATCTCGGCGCGCATCTGGACGCGCAGCTTGGCGTCGAGGTTGGACAGCGGCTCGTCCATCAGGAACGCCTGCGGCTCGCGGACGATCGCGCGGCCCATCGCGACCCGCTGGCGCTGGCCGCCGGACAGGTTGCGCGGCTTGCGGTCCAGGTGGTCGGTGAGGCCGAGGATCTCCGCGGCGTGGTCGACCTTCTCCCGGATCTCCTTCTTCGGCAGCTTGCGCAGCGACAGCCCGAACCCGATGTTGTCGCGCACCGACAGGTGCGGGTAGAGCGCGTAGCTCTGGAAGACCATGGCGACGTCGCGGTCGCGGGCGGGGACCCGGTTGACGGTGCGGCCGCCGATCGTGACGGTGCCCTCGGAGATGTCCTCCAGGCCGGCGACCATCCGCAGGGCGGTGGTCTTGCCGCAGCCGGACGGCCCGACCAGCACCAGGAACTCGCCGTCGGCGATGCTGAGGTTCAGGTCGGTCACGGCCCGCGTCCCGTCGGGATAGACCTTCCCGACGCTGGTCAGGTCGACCTCTGCCACGGCGTCTCCTCTGCTTGACAAGCGCTACCCCGGCGTAACTTGAAACAAGGTGGTACAGGGCGGGACGGCCGGACCGCAATACGCGCGGCACCGCCTGACGCATTTGGTGCAGAGATCGTTACCGACCCGTTTCCGGGTCATTTTCCGCCAACCGAAAACAAGCCGAAGGCGCGGACGAAAAACGCCCGCGCCTTCGCGCCCTCATCCCCCGGACGGCCCCGGGGTGGTTCAGCCGACGACCACCAATCCCCGCTCCGTCACGTTCATGGCCTCGTAGCCGTCCTCGGTGCACACGACGATGTCCTCGATGCGCGCGCCGTGCGGGCCCGGGTAGATGCCCGGCTCGATCGAGAACGCCATTCCCGGCTCCAGCGGCTCGCGGTTGCCCGCCACGATGTAGGGGTCCTCGTGCGACTCCAGGCCGATGCCGTGCCCGGTGCGGTGGAAGAAGTGCTCGCCGTGCCCCGCCGCCGCGATGACGTCGCGGGCCGCCGCGTCCACCGCCTCCGGCGTCACGCCCGGGCGCACCGCCTCCCGCGACAGCCGCTGCGCCTCCTCCAGCACCGCGAAGTACGCGGCGTAGTCGGCGGGCGGCTCGCCCACGCAGTAGTTGCGGGTGGAGTCCGAGCAGTAGCCGCTCGGCATCGTCCCGCCGATGTCGACCACCACCGGCTCACCTGCCTGGATCACCCGGTCCGACAGCTCGGCGTGCGGGTTCGCGCCGTTCGGGCCCGACCCGACGATGACGAAGTCGACGGCCTCGTGGCCCTCCGCGATGATCGCGTCGGCGATGTCGCGGCCGACCTCCCGCTCCGTCCGGCCGGCGCGCAGGAACTCCGGGACGCGCCGGTGCACCCGGTCGATCGCCGCGCCGGCCTCGCGCAGCGCCGCGACCTCGGCGGCGCTCTTGCGCATCCGCAGCTCCCGCAGCACCCCGCCCGCCGCGACCTGCTCGGCGCCCGGCATCGCGGCGCGGAACCGCAGCGCCATCACCGCCCACATCCGGTCCGCCACGCCCACCGACGCCAGGCCGCCCGGCAGGCGGCGCGCCACCAGCGCGTACGGGTCGTCGGTCTCGTCCCACGGGACCAGCTCCACGCCGAGCGCGCCCGCGGGCGACTCCTGCGCCGCCGGCAGCTCCAGCCGCGGCACGACCAGGAACGCCTCGCCGTCCGCCGGAACCACCAGGCAGGTGAGCCGCTCGAGCTGCTTGGCGTCGTAGCCCGTGACATAGCGCAGGTCCGGGCCGGGCGTCAGCAGGACCGCGCCGAGGCCCGCCTTCGCGGTCGCCTCGCGCACCCGCCCCAGCCGCTCGCGCGGATACAACTCCGTTGTCACATCCGTCTCCATACCGGTCGCGGTGCCGGGCCGCCCCGCCGCCGGGCGTGGGCCGCGCCGCGGATCACCGCTTCCTCCTCCCCTGTGACCTGCTCCTGTTACATTCTGTCCGTGCTCCGACACAGTTCGCACCGCCTCGGATACCGCACCAGGATCCCAACAACGCCGTCCCGCCGCCGCCCCGGCCCGCCCGCGGCGCCGCGCCGCGGCTGAGCCGATGCGGCGCACCCGAGACACCGCCGGACGCGAGGATACGGCGGCGGCCCGCGTCCCCGCCCCCGCTCCCGCCGGGCAGGCCGCCGGCGAACAGGCGACCGTCGAGCAGGCGAAGGGCGTGCTGGCCGAGCGGTTCGGCTGCGACGTGGAAACCGCCTACGACCGGCTGCTGGAGCTCGCCGCCGGCGCGGGCGTCGAGCCCGAGACGGCCGCCGCGCTGCTGCTCGGCGCCGTCCCGGAGACCCCGTGGCGGAAACGCCTCCCGGCCGCCACGGTGAACGAGGTGCCGCTTCCGCGCGCCGCGCTCCCGGGCGACGCCACGAGCGCGGCCGACGACGCCGACCCGGCCGCGCAGCTCGCACTGGTCGAGCGGCTCGGCGGCCTCGGCTGGGCCCGCTGGGACCTGGCCACCGGCGAGGCCCGCTGGTCCGCCGGGCTGTACGAGCTGTTCGGGCGGGACCCCGCCGCCGGGCCGGTGGCCCTGGACCGGCTCGCCGAGCACGTCGTCCCCGCCGACCTGCCGCACGCCGAGCACTTCACCCGCGCCCTGCTCGGCCGCCGCGAGCCCGCCGACGTGGAGCTCCGCGTCCGCGCCGGAGGCACCGTCCGGCACCTGCGGGCGATGGCCGAGCCCGTCCTGGACGCCGGCGGCGAGCCGGCCGCGCTCCGCGTCGTCTTCCAGGACGCCGCGCGCGGCCGCCGCGACGACCTGCTCGCCGCGACCCGCCTGCGGCTGGCGCGGCAGCACCTCCGCCTCGCCGAGGAGCGGCGCACCGCCGTCGAGCTGCAGCGCGCCCTGCTGCCGCTGCCCCGCGGCCCCCGCGACCTGCCGGGGCTGCGCGCCGCCGTCCGCTACCTGCCCGCGTGCGGCGGGACGCGGGTCGGCGGCGACTGGTACGAGGCGGCGGCGCTGTCGGACGGCGAGGTGTTCCTCGCGATCGGCGACGTCGCCGGGCACGGCCCGTCCGCCGCGGCCGGGATGGCGCGCGTCCGCAACGCGCTCAGCGGCCTGGCCTGCACCGGCGCGGCGCCCGACCGGCTGCTGGCGGCGCTGAACCGGATGCTGCTGAACCGGACGCCGCTCGACGGGCCCGCGCGCGGGCGGGACCGGCCGCCGACCGCGAGCGCCGTCGCCGCCCGCTACGAGCCCGGCCCCCGCGTGCTGACCTGGGCGCGGG
>NZ_WBMR01000190.1 GCF_008923365.1 Actinomadura montaniterrae | reverse complement strand
CAGCCGCACCTCCAGCCGCAGCGCCGCCCGCCGCCCCGCCTGCCGCAGCGCCTCCCGCTGTCGCGGGGACCAGCCCGGCGGCGGCCAGCGGGAACACGGCCGCGAACGCCACGGCCGCACCCGCCAGCGCGCGCACGCCCCGCCTCTCCCAAGCCGGCCCGTACGCCGCCGCGGCGGCCGCCTCCAGTTCGGCGGCGAACGCGGCTGCGCCCGGCGGGCGCTCCTCCGGAGACTTGGCCATCCCCCGGACGATCAGGTCGCGCAGCCCCGCCGGCACGCGGTCCGCCGGTACGGCGCCGTGCAGATGGCCGGCCCGCAGCGCCGCCAGATCCCCGGAGAACGGCCGGCCGCCCGTGACGCACTCGAAGAACACGCAGGTCGCGGCGTACACGTCGGTGGCCGGCGAGGCGGGCCGCCGCTCCCACTGCTCGGGCGCCATGTACGCGGGCGTCCCGGACCCGGCGCCGTCCCCGGCCGCGGTCGCGATCCCGAAGTCGATCAGCTTGCTCAGCCCGTCCGCCCGGACGACGACGTTGGCGGGCTTGTAGTCGCGGTGCACCACGCCCACGGCGTGGGCGGCCGCGAGGCCCCGCAGGGACCCCTTCAGTACCGTGAGCGCCGCCTCCGGCTCCAGCGCGCCGTGCTCGGCCAGGATCCGCTTGAGCGAGACCCCGTCCACCGCCTCCATCACGAGCGCGGCCCCGCGCGCGGCGCTGACGAACCGGTAGAGCCGGACGACGTGCGGGTCGTCGACGCGCCCGAGCATCACCGCCTCCGCGCGCAGCCGCTCGATCGCGGCGTCGTCGCCGTCCCGGCGGACCAGGTACTTGATCGCGACCGGTGCGCCGGCCGCCGCGTGCCGCGCCAGCACCACCCGGCCCTGCGCGCCCGCGCCCAGCTCCCGCACCTCGGTGAACCCCTCGACCCGCCACGGCGGCGCCTCAGCGGACGGCGACGGCCCCACAGGCGGCGGCCCCGCGGCGGGAGGCCCAGCGGACGGCTGTTCCGCGGAAGGCGCCTCAGCGGGCGTCTCAGCGGGCTCCACGGCGGACTCCACGGCGGACGGCGGCTCGGCGGGCGCGGGGGCGGGGGCGGCCTCGGACGGTTCGGCGCCGGACGGCACGGCCCCGGACGGTTCGATCATGCCCCTCAATCTGGGGCACCGGACGGCCCTCGGCAACCGGTGATCGTCCGTGCCCCCGGGTGTCCGGATGTGGCCGCCGGGGCGGGGCCCCGCGCCGGTCCGTCCGGGCCCGTTCCACGCCACGGATCGGCGCTGGCGAGCGGGGATGGAATAGACGAAAACGCGGAAACGTTGGGTCCAGTGATCGGCTATTGGTGTATGCAACTGACGGTCGGTACACTGCGTGGCGGAGTGTGACCGCACGCAGCCACAGCGAGTGACTGCTTTCAACCCCTGACTGCGGTCGCCGAGACATTTTGATTGACGGCTGGTCCCTCCCGCGCGAGCGCGCGGCCACAGGAAGCGATCGGCGGACGCGCCCGGACGGCGGAGTCCCGCCGGCGGCCACTGTGACCTCGATCGAGAGCGCCCCTGACGGGCCCGCCCACCGGCATCCGGCCGACGTGGGCGCCGAGCCGCGCCGCACCGGGGAGCGAGGACCCCGCATATTGGAGGCTGAAAGCCCTGACTACCTTTCGTGAACTCGGGGTCGTCCCCGAGATAGCCGATGCCCTGCAGGCCGAGGGCATCGTGGAAGCGTTCCCCATCCAGGAGCTCGCCCTGCCGATCGCGCTGGGCGGCCACGACATCATCGGGCAGGCCCGCACCGGCACCGGCAAGACGCTGGCGTTCGGCGCGGCGCTGCTCCAGCGCATCGAGCACGGCGGCAAGAAGCCGCAGGCGCTCGTCGTCGCGCCGACCCGCGAGCTGGCCCTGCAGGTCACCGACGACCTGCTGGTCGCCGGCGGCAAGCTCGGCACCCGCGTGCTGTCGGTGTACGGCGGCCGCGCCTACGAGCCGCAGATCGACGCGCTGCGCGAGGGCGTCGACGTCGTCGTCGGCACCCCGGGCCGGCTGCTCGACCTGGTCAAGCAGAAGCACCTGGACCTCTCGCAGGTCGGCGTGCTGGTGCTGGACGAGGCCGACCGCATGCTCGACCTCGGGTTCCTGCCCGACATCGAGCGGATCATCGACCGGATCCCCGCGCAGCGGCAGACGATGATGTTCTCGGCGACCATGCCGGGCGAGATCGTCGCGCTGTCGCGCCGCTACCTGACCCGGCCCACGAACGTGCGGGCCGAGTCGCACGCCGAGTCCGACGCGACGCCGCAGGTCGTCCAGCACGTCTTCCAGGCCCACCAGATGGACAAGCCGGAGATGCTGGCGCGGCTGCTGCAGGCCGAGGGCCGCGGGCTGACGATGATCTTCTGCCAGACCAAGCGGGCCTGCGACCGGGTCGCCGCCGACCTGGCGCAGCGCGGCTTCGACGCCGCCGCCGTGCACGGCGACCTCGGGCAGAGCCAGCGCGAGCGGGCGCTGCGCGCGTTCCGCAACGGCAAGATCGGCGTGCTGGTCGCCACCGACGTGGCGGCCCGCGGCCTCGACGTCGACGACGTCACGCACGTCGTCAACTACGAGTGCCCGGACAGCGCCGACACCTACGTGCACCGCATCGGCCGCACCGGCCGCGCGGGCAAGGAGGGCGTCGCGGTCACGCTGATCGACTGGGCCGACCTGACCCGGTGGAAGCTGATCAACAGCACGCTCGACCTGCCGTTCGCGGCGCCGGAGGAGACCTACTCCACCTCCCCGCACTTCTTCGAGGCGCTCGGCATCCCCGAGGGCACGAAGGGCACCCTGCCGAAGGAGCACCGCCACGAGCGGGCCGGGCTGGACGCCGAGGAGCTGGAGGACATCGGCGAGACCGGCAAGGTGCGCAGCACCGCGCGCCGCGAGGAGCGGGAGCGCCCGCGCCCCCGCCGCCGCAAGCGCGCCCGGACCCGCACCCGCGGCGGGAAGCCGATCGAGGGCAAGGCGACCGAGAGCGGCGCCGCCGCGTCCGCGGACGGGGCGTCCGACAACGTCGTCGACGCCGTCGCCACCGAGCGCAAGCGGAGCCGCACCCGGCGCCGCACCCGCGCCGGCCAGCCCGCCGCCGACACGACCGAGGCCACCCAGACGGCCTGACGATCACGCGACCGCGAGACACGGCCCGCCCCGTGCTCTCGCGGTTGTCCGTTTTCCGGGCATGGCCCGCCCGCCGGAGCGGCGGTCGTCAGCGACCGTTGTCCCGCATGCTGAGGGCGGTGTCGGGGTGGTCGGTGACGAGGACGGCGACGCGCGGGTCGCCGAGGAAGCGGCGCATCAGCGGCTCGGCGTTGACGGTCCAGATCATCGCGGGGATCCCGGCGCGGCCGCACTGGCGCAGCACCCCGACGCGGGCGAGCCGGTGGTTGAGCGCGACCATGTCGGCGCCGGCGCGGCGGATCTGCCGCAGCGGCGCGAGGTCGCGGGCGACGCCCGGCTCCCACAGGTTGCGGCCCACCGACAGGGCCGTCCGGGTCCGCGGGAAGCTCTTCTTGATCTCGACGAGCGAGGTCACCTCGCGGGTCGTCACGACGAACCGGCCGGGCCCGAACGCGTCGATCGCGAGCGCGACGGTCTCGTGCTCGCAGCCGCGCTCCTTCAGGTCCAGGTGGCCCTGCGCGCCGGACGCGGCGATGATCTCCATGGCCTCGTCCACCAGCGGCAGCGGCCGGGGTGACAGTTCCTTCGCCCGCCGGTAGGACAGCCGTGCCAGCGGCAGCCCGCCGACCTCGCGGTCGTGGTGCACGACGAGCCGCCCGTCGCCGGTGCGCCGGACGTCGATCTCGACGTACTCGGCCCCCGAGCCGACCGCGTCCCGCAGGCCGTTCAGGCCCGCCTCGTCCCGCCGATGCGCCGAGATCGCCGGCTTCGCTCGCACGCTGCGACGCTACCACCGCGGGGTTTCGGGCCGGTGGCCGGCGGATGCCCGTTTAGTATGGTTGCACTCCGTGAGTACGCCCCGGTTCCTGACCCTGCCCCCCGGCGTGAGCCGGACGATCGTCGAGACGTCCCGCGGCCCGTTCGCCGTGCTGGAGGCGCTCCCGGGGTCGCGGGTGCCCGAGCGGTGTCCCGCCCTCCTCGTGCCGGGCCTGACCGGCAGCAAGGAGGACTTCCTCGCGATGCTGCCGACGCTCGCCGCGTCCGGCCGCCGCGTCGTCGCGATAGACATGCGGGGGCAGCACGAGACGCCGGGCCCGGACGACCCGGACGCCTACGGCCGCGCGGCCCTCGGCGCCGACCTCGTCGCGCTGCTGGAGGCCCTCGGCCCGGACCCGGTGCACCTGGTGGGGCACTCGTTCGGCGGGCTGGTGGCGCGGGAGGCGGTGCTGGCGGGGCCGGCGCGGCCGGCGTCGCTGACGCTGATGAGCTCCGGGCCGTCCGCCGTGACGGGGCCGTCGGCGGACAAGGCGCGGGCGCTGCGGGACGCGATCCCCGAGCTGGGCATGGCCGCGATCTGGAGCATCGGCATGGAGCCCGACTACGTCGCGAGCGGCGTCCAGGCGGAGATCCTGGCGTTCCTGAAGGACCGGACGCTCGGCAACTCCGAGGCCGGGCTCGTCGGGATGTCCCGCGAGATCCTCACCGCTCCCGACCGCGTGGACGAGCTCGCCAAGCACTGCGGCGACACGGGCCTGCGCGTCCTCGTCCTGTACGGCGAGGACGACGACGTGTGGGACCCGCGCGTCCAGGCGGAGATGGCGGAGCGGCTGGGCGCGGCGAAGGTCGTGATCCCGAGCGCCGCGCACTCGCCCGCCTGGGAGGCGCCGGAGACGACCGCCGCCGCCCTGTCCGACTTCTGGAACCAGTCCGAGCACACGCTGAAGTGATCCCGGCGGGCCGCGGCGCGCGCCGCGGCCCGCCAGGGGCCGCTCAGACGGCCGCGGTGAACAGGTAGTTCATCGGGAGGCCCTTGGTGTCGCGGGCGAGCGGCGGCCACGGCCAGCGGCCGAACGAGGCGCCCTCCTCGCCCGGCAGCCGCACCTCCCCGGGCGTCCAGCCGCACGCGGCGAGGACGTCCTCGGGGCGGTCGCTGCCCCACAGCCAGGGGCAGCCGTCGGCGCGCAGCCGCGCGAGGCCGTCCCGGGTGAACTCGCTGATCATCGACTGGTGGGACAGCAGGTCCCCGGCGAGGACGCTGCCGGGCGCCGACAGCGCCGCGAGCCGGGCGAGGAGCGCGCGGGCGGCGTCCTCGGCCAGGTAGAACAGCAGGCCCTCGACGATCCACAGGGTGGGGACGGACGGGGTCCACCCGGCGGCGCGCAAAGGCGCGTCCCACGGGCCGGTCAGGTCGGTGCCGATGCCGCGCCGGTCGCAGCGGTGCCGGACGTCCAGCTCGGCGAGCCTCTTCTCCTTCCCCTCCATGAGGTCGGCCTGGTCGAGCTCGTACAGGACGGTCCCGGCCGGCCAGGCCAGCCGGGCCGAGCGGGTGTCGAGACCCGCCGCGACCAGGACGACCTGGGTGTGCGCGGACCTCGCGATCACCTCGTCGAGCCAGCGGGTGCGGATGGCGAGGAACTCGGTGGTGCCGGGGTTGTCGTAGCGTTCCCAGCGGGCGAAGCCCTCGGGACCGGCGAGGGCCTCGGCGAGGTCGTCGGTGAACAGGGCGTCGGGGCGTCGGGACTCCACCGCGCGGGCGGCGGCCGTCCAGCGGGCCGTCGCGGACACGCCTTCCATGGTCGTTCTCCTTTCGGCGGCGGGCTCGGCGGCGGCTCAGCGGCGGCCGGCGGTGACGGCGTCGACGAGGCGGCGCATCGACTCGGGGAGCCGGGCGGGCGCCATGTTCCCGTCGGCGTCGGGGCGGACGCAGGCGACGCGCTGCTCCCCGGTGGCGACGAGCTCCTCGCCGCCCGGGCGCTGCCGCCAGTACTCGAACCTCATGGTCATCTGGGTCTGGCCGACCTCGCCGGGCGTCATCCGGACGATCACCTCGTCGAAGATCGTCAGCTCGCGGAGGTACTCGCACTGGCAGCTGACGGTGAGCAGCCGCACCCCGTCGCCGAACCCGGCGACGACGTCGGGGGTGTACTCGCGCAGGCAGAGCTCGCGGGCGCGGCCCTGCCACCTGATGTAGTTGACGTAGTTGACGTTGCCGAGCAGGTCGGTGTCCTCGATGGTGACGACGTGCCGGTACTCGTAGCCCCTCACGCTTCCTCCGTCAGGACGGCGAGCACGACGGGCTCCGCGATGCCCCGGACGCCGGTCGCCATGGTCGCGACGCGGACGTTCCCGGCGGCCAGCACGGCCCAGCCGTCCTCGTGGGTGGAGTGCAGGGTGAACGGCGTCCCGGCGGGCAGCCCGGCCTTGACCGCCGACTCGCCCGCGGCCCACACGCGCGTCGCGGCCGTGTCGAAGTCCTCGGCGTTCTCGGATTGCTCGGTGAGTGCTTCGGCGAGGGCGAGGCCGTCCGCGCCGAGCAGGCCGGCCCAGGCGTCGCGGTCGCGCGCGGTGACCAGCTCCAGGTCGCAGCCCGGGGTGCTGGTCGCGAGGGTGACGCCGGAGCAGTGCGCGACCGACACGGTCTCGCCGCTGCTCGCCTCCGGCTTGCCGTCCGGGCGGTGCCGCAGCGCGACGTCCCCGCCGAGGAGGCGCCGGACGATCAGCCCGGCGACCTCGCGCCGGGACGCGCCGTCCGGGTCGGTGTCGACGGCCGCGCGCCCGGCCAGGCCGAACGCGACGAGCGCGTGCTCGACGTAGGGGCCGAGGAGGGCGGGCACCCAGCCAGCGGGCAGCGGGAACTTCTCCACCATCCGGGTCGTGAAGCCCTCCCAGGTCTCGATCAGCTCGCCGTCCGCGTCGGTGACCTCCATGTCCCAGCAGTCCTCGGCCGTCCGGTAGCGAGCGTGGACGAACGCGGGCGTGGCGCCGGCCTGCGGGCCGGGGACAAGCCGCCGCACGCCCGCCGGGATCGCGAGGACGGTCGGCGCGCACAGCGCGAGCGGCTGCATGTAGGCGTCGCGGGCGGCGGGGTCGCCGAGCAGCAGCGTGGCGGGCAGGTAGCGGCCGAACCAGCCGACGCGGGTGTCGGGCAGCAGCCGCGCGGTGACGTGCGTGGCGTCGGCGCGCCGGATGTCGCCCATCAGCCGGAACCGGGGGCCGTGGAACAGCATCGGCCCGTACAGCTCGGTCTGCGGGTCGATCGCCATCGGCGGCAGCGCGGCGTCCTCCGGCCGGACGAGCCCGTTGCCCTTCGGCGTCGCGGCCGGGGCCTCGCAGACCGCCCGGAAGTGGTCCACCTGGAAGCTGGTGGTGCTGCACCGCACCACGGTCGTGACGGCGCCGGACTCGTCGCGCAGCGCCGCGACGCGGACGGTCACCGCGGCGTCCTGCGCGATGGCGATCGCCCGCAGGAACTCCACGTCGGTGAGGACCGGCGCGGCACCCGCCCCCGAGCCCGCCTCGGTGTCGAGGCCGAGCAGCGCCGCCGCGGCCTGCGCCATGATCTCCATGCCGACGGTGCCGGGCAGGACGGCCTCGGTGCCGCCACCGAACACGTGCTCGGCGAGGTACGGGTCACTCGCCCAGGTGACCTCGGCGTCGGCGACCAGCTCGATGCCGGGGTAGTTCACCCGGGTCCGCTCCAGGAACCGCAGCAGCGGCGGCTCGTCCGCGCCGAACGACACGGTCGGCATCTCGCCGAACCGTCCGGTGACGACGGCGACGACGGGCGCGTCCGGGTCGGCGACCAGCGCGCGCAGCATCGCGACGCCCTGGTCCGGGGTGATCGTGGTGACGCCGGCGCGGGACAGGTTCTCGACCGACCCGAGCCGCTCGCCCATCCCGACGCCCGACCACAGCGACCACTCGACGGCGCGGAACCGGCAGTGCGGCAGCTCGGCGGCGAGCCGCTCGACCAGGTCGCTCTGCCACTCGTTGGCGACGGCGTAGTGGGCCTCGCCGCGCAGCCCGGCGCGTCCGGTCATGCTGCCGAACGTGACGACGAGCCGCAGCCGCGCGGTGTCGACGGCGGCGAGGACGGCCTCCAGCCCGGCGACCTTGGGGTCGATCGTGCGGGCGTAGTCGTCGTCGGTCAGCTCTTCGAGCAGCTTCGGAACGTTGCCGCCGGCGCCGTGCAGGACGGCGGTGACCGTCCCGAGCTCCGCCTCCGCCTCGGCGACGATCGCGGCGACCCGGGCGGCGTCGGTGACGTCGGCGCGCAGGTAGCGGGCGGTGACGCCGGCGGCCCGCATGCGTTCGAGGTTGGCGGTCAGCTCGTCGTCGCCGGCCGGGTCGGACCGTCCGACCAGGGCGAGCTTCGCGCCGCTCTCGCGGGCCAGCGCGAGCGCGCACTCGGCGGAGATGCCCTTGCCGCCGCCCGTGACGAGCAGGACGTCGTCCGGGCCGAGCGGCAGGTCGGTGCCCTGCGGCGCGACCGGCGCGAGGACGGGCTCGCGGCGGACGCCGCCGTCGTGGATCACCTCGCGGAACCGGACCGTGGCGGCGGCGTCGGCCGCGACGCGTCCGGGCGTCGCGGGATCGGCGAGGTCGGCGGACACGGCGGTGGTCGCCACCCAGGGCGCCTCCAGGTGCAGCGTCTTCGCGAACCCGGCCGCGCCGGGCCCGTCCTGGACGATCACGCAGCGCGTCACGTCCTTGCCCGCGAGCACCGCGCCGGCGCCCGCGCGCAGCGTCGCGAGCCGCTCCTCTCCGGGCGGGACGATCACCAGCACGCCCTCGCCCAGCTCCGCCGCCTCCAGCGCCTCGCGCAGCGCGGTCGCGGCCGGGTGGTCGCCGACGACCTGCCAGGCACCCGGGGTGCGCGGGGCGGCGCGTCCGGGCGCGGCGGTCTCGCGGCGGTCCACCGCGAACGCCCGCACCCACGGGCCGACCCCCGGCGGGACGATCTTCGCGGCGGCGGCCTCCGCGTCGTCGCCTCCCGCTCCGCCGGTCGCCACGAGCTCCTGAAGCGTCTCGGCGACCTGGCCGAGCGTCGCGGTCGCGTAGCCGGTCGGCGCGGCGGTCTCGGCCAGGTCGAGGGTCCGCATCGCCTCACCGACCAGCTCCGACACCACGATCGAGCTGAGGTGCAGGTCGTCGAGGAACTTGCTGTCCGCCTGGACGGCCTCCAACGGGAACTCGGCGCGGCGCGCCACCAGCGTGCGCATAAGCATCAGCGGGTCGCCCGTGTCGACCTCACCCGGGACCTCACCGGCCGGCGTGCCCCCGCTGGCGGCCGCTCGCGCGGACGCGGCGGCGAGCAGCCCCGCGTCCACCTCCGGGACGTCCTCGCAGAAGTTGTAGATGAACACCGGCTCGGCGTCCGGGTCGAACGGGCGGATCAGCCGGTCGGCGAACAGGTCGGCGACGCGGACGCCCGCGCCCGCGGCGAACGCGGCGCCGAGCGCGGCGAGCAGCCCGCCGAGCGAGTCCTCGTCGGTGCGGGTCGCGACGGCCGGGACCCCGGTGATCTCCCGGGCCAGATGGGTGAGGACCTGCCCGGGCCCGACCTCGATCAGCAGGTCGGCACCGTCGGCGGCGGCCGAGAGCGCCTCGGCGAACAGGACCGGCGCGGTGATCTGCTCGCGCAGCAGGCCGCGCAGCTCGTCCGGCGCCGTCGCGGCGGCCAGCGGCGCACCGGTCACGGTCGAGAACACCTGGCGGCGCGGCCCGGCGAGCGGCTCGCCGGCGAGGCGTCCGGCGAACGCGTCGGCGGCGGGCGCGACCAGCGGCGAGTGGAACGCGTGCGACACCGGCAGCCGGACGGCCTGCAGCCCCGCCCGGGTCGCGCGCCCGATCACCCGCAGCAGCCCGTCGGACGGCCCGGACACCACGGTCTGCTTCGGCCCGTTGTGCCCCGCGATGACGACGCCGTCGTCCTGCTCGGCGAGCAGCGCCGCGACGGTCTCCGCGCCGGCGGACACGCCCGCCATCGACCCGCCGTCCTCGGCCAGCTCGCTCATCGTCGCGCCGCGCGCCGCCGCGATCCGCAGCAGCGCGTCCTCGTCGAGGGCGTCCGCCCAGTGCAGCGCGGTGATCTCGCCGAGGCTGTGCCCGACCGCCGCCTGCGCCTGCACGCCGAGCCCGGTCAGCACCCGCAGCCCGGCCGCCGACGCGGTCGCGATGCGCGGCTGCGCCACCGCCGTCTCCACCTGGTCGGCGCCGGCCGGCAGCGCGGCCGCCTCGTACAGCTCGTCGACCGCGTCGAAGCGGCGGCGCAGCGCCCCGCCGTCCGAACGGGTGCCCGAACCCTGGCCCGGGAACAGGAACACGATGCGCGGCAGCCCGCCCGGCCCGCCGACGAACACGCCGGCCGCCGGGTCGATGTGCCGGGCGGTCTCCGCCTCCGCGAGTTCGGCGACGCGGCGCAGGCTCGCCGCGAGCTTCGCCGGGGCGCTCGCGACGACGGCGGCGCGCCACGGCCGCCGGTCCAGCCGTCCGGCCAGGTGCGCGGCGAGGTCGGGCAGCTCCGACCGCGCCGCCGCCTCCGCCACCGCGGCCAGCGCGGTCGCGCGCTCGGCCAGCGCCGCCGGTGAGTCGGCGTCCAGCGCGAACAGCTCCGCGTCCTGCGGCGAGTTGATCACCGACCGGGTGCGGTTGCCGACGCGCGCGCGGCGGGACGGCCGCGGCGCCTCGACCACCACGTGCGTGTTGATGCCGCCGAAGCCCATCGCGCTGACGCCCGCGCGCAGCGGCACGCCCTCCGGCCACGCCTCGCCCTTGCGCAGGACGCGCAGCGCGTCGCCGCCCTCGTCCAGCAGCGGATGCGGCCGCTCGCACCCCGTCGTCGGCGGCAGCACACCGGTCCCGGCCGCCTTCACGCCCTTGATCAGCCCGGCGATGCCCGCCGCCGCCTTCGTGTGCCCGATGTTCGCCTTGATCGAGCCGACCGCCGCCGGGACCCCGCCCGCGCCCGCCGCGCGCCGCGCCTCGATCAGCGTCTCCAGCTCCGCCGCGTCGCCGACCGCCGTCCCGGTGCCGTGGCCCTCGAAGTAGCCGACCTCGTCCGGGCCGAACCCGGCGCGCCGGTACGCCCGGTCCAGCGCGAGCCGCTGCCCGTCGGTCTCCGGGCGGGTGATGCCGCCCGCGCCGTCGGACGACACGCCCCACCCGTCGACGAACCCGTGTACGTGGTGGCCCCGCGCGACCGCGTCCTCCTCGCGCATCAGCACGACCATCCCGCAGCCCTCGCCGGGCCAGAACCCGGCCGACCGCTGGTCGTAGACCCGCATCTCCTCGACGGCCAGCGCGCCCGCCCGGGAGAACCCGATCAGCTCCGTCGCGTCCACGCTGATGTCGACGCCGCCCGCGACCGCGAGGTCCATGTCGCCGGAGACCAGCGCGTTGCAGGCGGTGATGACCGACAGCAGCGACGACGCGCACGCGCCGTCCACGACGTAGCCGCCGCCGTTGAAGTCGAAGTGGTTGCAGATCCGCCCGGCGATCGTGTTGGACAGCCCGCCGGCCAGCGAGTCGCCGTCCGGCACCGGGAACGGCGCCTTGTAGGAGTGCTCCAGCTCCGCCAGCAGCGCCGCGAGCCGGTCGCCCGCCACGTCGTCCTTGAGCGCGTCCGCCACCACCCGCCGCACGTACGGCCAGCGCAGCCGCATCTGCGCCGCCCGGATGCCCTCACCGGTCAGCGAGTTGCCGACCAGCACCCCGGTGGTCTCGCCCGGCGCGCCGCGCCCCTCCGGGAACCCGGCGTCGGCCAGCGCCTCCGCCGCCGTCTCCAGCGCCAGCCAGTGCGTCAGGTCCGCGTTGCGGAACGTCGACCCGGCGACCTTGAAGCGGACCCGGTCGAACTCCCAGTCGCGCAGCAGCGCGGCCTCGGTGATGTAGATCTGGTCGGCGGCGTCGCGGTCGGCGCTGTAGTAGTCGTCCAGCCTGATCCGCTGGGACGGGATGCGCCGGAACGAGCGGCGCCCGGCCAGCACGTTGTCCCACAGCTCGCCGGGGGTCGCGGCGTCCGGGAACCGGCACGCCATGCCGACGATCGCTATTCGAGAACTCACGGAAAAACCCTCCATAACGCGGGGCGGCGAACGGTCTGCTGTTTCCCGCGCGACGGAATCCGGGCATGCCGGAATGACCACCGCGCGGATGAGTGAAAGAAATACGGCGACCGCCGCGAATGGCGTCCCGGGAGCGCGCGGGCGACCACGCCGGCGCCCGCTCCACCCCAAGATCAACCTAAGTTACTCGACTGTAGGCAAGCACTCTCGCCGACGTCAAGCGGCCGGACCCCTCGACCGATGACAAATTTTCGCCCCACTGGAAGCCATTCTCGGCCCGGCCGTCCCCGCACTGCACGTTTCCCCCCGACCGCCCCTCGAAGAGGTCCCCCATGCCCTTTTGACCGTTTCGCTGCACACACCGCGACCGCGACGCCGCCGACCGTGATATCGCACCCATTTAATGGACGGCGAAGCCAATAGCCCCACCCCCGGAAAATGAAAATTCAACCGTCCCGCCGCGAGGATCGTCACACCCCGCGACCGGAAAGCCGCACACCGGAACCGGACTGCTCCTACGCTGGGAGCATGCCGGTGGATTACCGAGCCCCGAACATCAACGCGCGCAGCCTCGGGCAGCAGCTGCGGAAGATCCGGGAGCTCCTCGAGCTGTCCTACCCCGACGCCGCCGCCCTCGTCGGCCGCGACGCCGACTGGCTCGCCCGCGTCGAGACGGGCTTCGGCGACGCCACCCCCGAGCAGGTCGGCGCGGTCCTCGACGCCTACGGCGTGCCGGACAAGGTCCGCGCCGTCCTGGTCGACCTCGCGGCCCGCCCCGCCGGCCCGCCCTGGCTGGCCCGCCACGTCGGCCGCCTCAAGGCCCTCGTCCGCGACATCTACACCGTCGAGTCGGAGTCCCCGTACATCCACACGTTCGGCATCTCCCGCATGCCCGAGCTCACCTGGTGCGAGGAGTACGCCCGCCTGGTCTTCGGCCACCGTGAGACGGACCCCGACGAGGAGTGGGACCTGCTCCGCAACCGCCAGGAGCACCGCCCCTTCGGCGAGCCCCGCACCCTCGACGTCATCATCGACGGCTACATGCTGCAATGCCCCGGCCCGCACGCCGGCGTGCTGCACGCCCAGGTCACGCACCTGCTCGACCTCGCCGCGGGCGCCCACGCCACCGTCCGCGTCGTCCCCGCGGGCGTCGGCGCGTACCCCGGCCTGCACGGCGCCTTCGACGTCCTGGAGTTCCCCGGCGTCACCGAGCGGATCTCCCTCGTCCACTCCGCCCTCGGCATCGACACCGCCCAGGCCGACCTCTGGGACACCTGGAAGCTCGTCGAGGAGAAGGCCCTCACCCCCGCCGCCTCCCGCACCCTCCTGGAGACCACCCGAACCACCCTCGCCACCCAATAACGACGGCGTCGCCTCGGTGCCGCCGCGGCGGCACCGTGGCGACGGACGCGGGTCACGGCTCCCGGTTCTGCGACCCGTACCAGAACCCGATCACCGCGAGGACAAGCAGGACGCCGCTCCCGAACGTCCCGGCGGCGAACTGGACGGCGTCCGCGACGGAATGGCCGTCCGACCCGCGCAGGACCCCGGCGGCCCAGCCCGCGTTGCTCCCGATCAGCAGCGCCACGGTGACGAACAGGGTCCGCAGCGTGTTCGACGATGCGTGCATGACGGTCTTCTCCCAGATCGTGTGCTCGATGCGAAGGTTCAGCGGGCGGACAGCAGACCGGTGACGAGGCCGGCGGCGAGCGCGTCGCGGGTCCGCGCGGCCTCGTCCGCCAGCGCGCGGTGCGCCGTGACCTGCTCGTCCAGGGCGTGCACCGCGTCGCCGACGCGGCGCTGCTCGGCGAGCGGCGGCAACGGCAGCCGCCACTCCTCGAAGCGCCCCTTGCCGAGGGACTGGATGACGGTCGCCCTGGCGGCCAGGTCGCCGATCCGCCCCTGGGCCGCGGGCGCGGACAGGTAGGCGAACAGGTAGCGCGGGTCCAGCTCGTCCGGCCTCCGGCAGCGCAGCCGCGTCAGGTTCGTCGCGTAGATCCAGCCGGTCTCGCGGGGCGTGACGAGCGCGACGCGGCCCGCCGACCCGGTTCGGACGACCAGGAGGTCACCGTCCTCCACCCGGAAACGCACCAGCCGCTCGGCCTCCTCCGGGTCGATCAGCTCCGGGTCGGACGCGATGACGCGCCCGCCCCGGATGTGCTTGGGGGCGATGAGCGGCACGCCGCCGTCCGAGCGCCGGACCTCCTTGAGCCGCGTGCCGCTCGGCCCCGGTACCGCGTCGCACAGATCGCCCAGCCGCACGACCGGCCACTCCGCGGACGCCCCTTTCGCCGCTTCGACCCGGATGCCGTCGACCGCACGGTCCGCGATGACCACCCGCTCCCGCGCCTCGCCCAACGCGTCGGCGGGCCGCGGAACCGGCACGTCCGCCGGCGCGGTGCCGGACGCCTTCTCGGCGTAGTCGGACGGACTCAGCGAATATCCCTGCGTCCGAAGCTTCTCGACGGGCACCGACAACGCCGTTCCCGCGCCTTCGAGCAGGTCGGCGAAGCCCTCGTCGCCGTTCTCCCAGGACTCGTGGCATTCGACGATCGAGGCCCACTCGCGGTCGGTGAGGAAGCGGCGCCCGCCGCGGGTCGTGCCCATCCTCGCGGCGTCGACGAGCAGCACCGGGCCGCCGGCCGTCCCCGGCGCGGCTAGGAACCAGACGGTCACCGCGATGCCGGTGGCCGGGAACAGCCGCCCCGGCAGCCAGACGACACAGGTCACGGCGCCCCGCTCGACCATCGCTCCGCGGATCGCACGCTCCCCGGCGTCGCCGGAGTCCGCCGCCGCGTTCGGCATCACGACCCCGGCCCGGCCGCCCGGCGCCAGCGACTGCCAGACGTGCTGCAACCAGGCGAGATTGTCGTTGCGCGCCGGAGGCGTCCCGAAGGGCCAGGCCCGATCGCCCCAGTCCCGGCCCGGCCGGTTGAACGGCGGGTTGGTCAGGATCCGGTCGAACCTGCGGTGGTCCGTGCCCGTCCAGGGGGTGGCCGTCCCCGTCCTGAGTTCGGCGCGCGTGCAGTACAACGCCAGCTGCAGCTCCGCTAACCGCAGAGACTCCTGATGCGGGCTCTCGCCGGACAGCTCGGCCTCGCCCCCGGCCGCGACCACCGCGACGAGCGCCTCGCCCGCGCGGGCGTACGGATCGTGCCAGCGGAGCGGAGGCCCCGATGGGTCGGGGAGCAGGACGCCCGCCATCATCCGCATGATCTCCGCGGGCGTCGAGAACTCCTCGCTCCCCCGCCGCACCGTTTCCTCGAACCGGTCAACGAGCAGCCGGAATCCCTCCCGTCCCAGCCCCTCGCACAACCGCACCACGTGCGCGATGTCGCCCGCGTCCTCCGTCCGCAGCGCGCCGAACGCGGCTTCGGCGCCTGGACGGATCCCGTTCCTGCGCAGCGCCTTGTCGCTCAGCGCCCCGAGCTCCCTGAGCAGCGCCGCCGGCGGCCGCTGCTCCTGGACGGCCTCCGCGACCAGGTCCCGCACCCGCGCCCAGGTCCGCGCCGCGCAGCCGCGCAGGAAGATCATCGTGGCGAGAAGCGTCAGGTAGGCCGCATGCGGGCCGGTCCCTCTCACTCGATCGGCAGGCGGCCCGTGCAGTTCGTCCAGAATCTTCTTCGCCCGGTCCGGATCCTCGGGGCCCGCCGTGCCCCTGCCTGCCTCACCGCGCCCCAGCGCGCGCCGCACCCGTTCCGCGTAGGTCGTTCCCTCCGCCTCACCGCGGCGCAGATTCCCCACCGGCACGGTACGGCCCTCGAGCCACCGCACGACGCTCCCGAGCTCGAAGAGCTCCAGCTCACCGGACACCCGCGGCTTCGGGAACCCGACGTGCCGCCGCTCCCAGTTCGTCACCGTCGCCCGTTTGATCCCGGCCAGCTCGGCGATCTCGCTCCGCTTGACCAGCCGCCCGTCTGCCACATCCATGAGCGCCTCTCACCTCGTCCGCTCGGCCTCGGTACGAAGAGGACGCTAGGCACGATGCGTCGAAGGCACAACATCGCACCTCAGTGCGACAACCACCGTGCAGGGCTTGTCCGTGCATCGTCGATCGACATATCCCGCTGCTGATATGCAGTAACAAGCTCTCAGAGATCGTCGGTATGCACGCAGCCTCACGCAACGACTGATAACCCATCTGTCAGCTCTCTGTTGAGACTACCGTCGCTGGCGCGCTCGTCCCGTAAGAGATCACGACCTCGGCCGAGCGAACGGGCAGGGAGAGCGCGGCCGGGCCGTCAACGCCGCCCGCCGGGAGGTCCACGCTGTAGGACATGGAATCCGGTTACACGGAGCGGTGGACTCTTGTGGATCAAGGAAGCGCCCAGGACTACCGAGCGGGAAGGCCTTTCCACACCTGCGAGAGGCTCCGCCTAGGCGGCTCGCGGAGGCGATGGTCATACTCGGGGGATGGGGAAGAGTTATGAGCGTATTGAGGGCAGGCTGCGGGAGTTCATCGAGGCGCAGCACATCTTCTTCACCGCGACGGCGCCGCTGGACGGGAACGGCACCGTCAACCTCTCGCCGAAGGGCCTGGCCGGGTCGTTCGCGGTGCTCGACGAGCTGACCGTCGCCTACCTCGACTTCGCGGGCAGCAACGCCGAGACGATCGCCCACCTGCGGGAGAACGGCCGGATCACGCTGATGTGGTGCGCGTTCGACGGCCCGCCGAACATCGTGCGGGTACACGGGCGCGGCGAGCCGGTGTTCCGGGACGATCCGCGCTGGGGCGGGCTGATGCGCCACTTCCCGGACATCGACGTGACCCGGCACGGGCTGCGCGCGATCATCGTCGTCAGGGCCGAGAAGATCCGCGACACCTGCGGGTACGCGGTGCCGTTCATGTCGTACGAGGAGGACCGCCCGCTGCACGGGTCGCGGTTCGCGCGGGAGACCGACGAGTCGCTCGACGCCTACTTCCACAAGAAGGAGCACGTCGCGACCAGCATCGACGGGCTGCCCGGACTGCCGTTGCCGCTGCCGCCGCTCCCCCGCGACGCGTGACCCCGCCCGGCGGGGCCGGGCGCGGGCCGCGTCCCCCGCGCCGCCGAAGGACCGGGTCAGCGCGATCCCCTGCCGTCCGAGCGCGTCCCTCTCGCCGCGGACGACGTCGACGCCGGGGACCGTCGCGAGCGTCTGGAACAGCGCGGCCCGCAGCTCGGGCGGGAGCGTCATGCGCAGCAGGCGGCCGATGCGGTTGAAGACGAGCTGGTCACGCGGCCCCTTGTCGTCCGCGTTCTGGCCCCTGCCGTGGGCGGCGTCGGAGTACAGCCGCTCGCGGAGCGCGGACGGGCCGGTCGGCAGGGTGCGGACGTCGGCGTGCGGCCGCCGGTCGGCGTCGCCGTGCCGGAGGGTCGGCATCCAGCGACCCGGTTCATGGGGATCGCAGTGGCCGCCGTGCCGCTCCGGGAAGGCGCCTCCGGCCGTCGGCGAACCGTCCCGCCGAAGCCAGGTCTTCTGGCACTGCGTCTCCGGCTGGCCGAGGTAGACGATCAGCTCCCTCGTGTAGCTGTACGCGCCCGGCCCGACCGGGGGGCCGCTGCGGGCGGTGGCCGCGGCGTCGCGCAGCACCTCCCCGGCCGCGGCCGTCGCCGACCCGTGGCCCTCCGGCGCCACGACCTGCGCCATCGTGATCGCGACGGTGGCGGCCACCGCGGCCGTCCCGACGAGGAGGCCCATGACCGCGCGGCCGCCACCGGAGGGCG
>NZ_WBMR01000019.1 GCF_008923365.1 Actinomadura montaniterrae | reverse complement strand
GGCCCCCGCCGAGCCGTCGGGCGTCGCGCGGGCGCTGCCCCGCACCGTCGCGGGCCGGATCCGGGCGCTGACCGCCGTGGTCGCCGTGGTGCTCGTGGCGCTGCTCGTGGTGGCGTGGGCGGCGATCGCCGACGCCCGCGACGGCGTGCAGGTGATCGGGAAGGACGCGGGCCCGCAGGTCGTCGCGACCGGCGACATGTACTTCCAGCTGTCGGACATGGACGCCCAGCTGGCGAACGCGCTGCTCGCCGGGGCCGCACCCGGCGGCGGCCGCGACCAGGCCCTCGCCCGCTACGACGAGGACCGGCAGCGGGCCGGCGTCGCGCTGCTGAAGGCCGCGAAGCTCGCCGACGAGACCACCGAGGACGACACCGCCCGCGAGCTGCTGGACGGTATCGGCCGCTACGAGCGGCTCGCGTCGCAGGCGCTGCTGCTCGACCAGCAGTCGGGCCGCACGTCCGGGCAGCCGCCGAAGAAGGTCCTGGACCTGTACCGGCAGGCGACCGACATGATGAAGCTCGACCTGCTGCCCAAGGCGTACAACCTGACGCTCGACAACGGCACGCTCGTCCGGCACACCTACGAGGAGAAGCGCTCCGACGTCCGGTCGGGCGCCCTGTGGGTCATCGTGACCGGGATCGTGCTGCTGGCCGTCCTGCTCGGGCTGCAGGCGTACCTGGCGCGCCGCTTCCGACGGCTGCTGAACCCGGCGCTGGCGGTCGCCACGCTCGGAACCCTCGTCCTCGTCGCCGCCTGCGCCGCGATGCTCTCCGGGCAGGCGGACGACCTGCGCCGGGCGAAGGAGCAGGGCTTCGACCCGATCCTGTCGCTGTCGCGGGCGCGTGCCATCAGCAACAGCGCGAACGCCGACGAGACGCGCTTCCTGCTCGACCCGGCCCGCGCCGACACCTACGAGCAGGTGTACCTGACCAAGTCGCAGACCGTCCTGTACCTGAAGGCCGGAAACCTCGACGAGTACAACGCCGCCGTGCAGAAGGGGCTGCGGATCGAGCAGGGACGCGCGCCGTTCCTCGGCTTCCTCGGTGCGGAGGCCAACCGGGTCCAGGACCTCGCCAGGCCCGTGAACACCGAGGACGCGCTGAGGCGCGTGCTGGCCGACTACCAGAAGGTCCAGCAGAACGACCACCGGATGCGCGCGCTCGTCGACGGCGGGCAGCGGGAGCAGGCGGCCGCGGCGCGCGGCGCGGCCACCACCGACTTCACCCGGTACGACAAGGACATACAGTCCCTCATCGGGATCCACTGGACCGCGTTCCAGGACGCCGTCAAGGACGGCGAGCACGGCACGGGCGGCTGGTACGCGGTCCTGCCGGTCGCGGGCATCGTCATCGTCGCGCTCGCGCTCATCGGGGTGCGTCCGCGCCTGGCGGAATACCGGTGGCAGCGATGAGAAGGCGCGGAATGGGGACCATGGGGATCCGGCGGAACGGGACCGTGCTGCGCACGGCGGCGGCGCTGCTGACCGCCGGGACGGCGGCGCTGTCGGCGGCGGCGTGCGGGATCGCCGACGCGGGCGAGACGTCGATCGTGCACAAGAGCGAGCTCACGATCGGCGTCAACACCGACCAGCCCGGCGTCGGGGCGCGCAGCGGCGGCAGCTACTCCGGCTTCGACATCGACGTCGCGACGGAGGTCGCCAAGCGGCTCGGCGTCACCGGCTCGCACCTGCGCTTCGCCCCGGTGTCGTCCAAGACCCGCGAGAGCCTGATCGGCAAGGGCAAGGTCGACCTCGTCGTCGCCAGCTACTCGATCACGCCCGAGCGGAAGCTGGACATCGCGTTCGCCGGGCCGTACTACGTCGCGCACCAGGACGTCCTCGTCCGCGCGTCCGACGCGTCGGCGGTGAAGAACGTGCACAACCTCGCCGGGAAGCGGCTGTGCCGGGTCGCGGGGTCGGTGTCGTACCCGCGCGTCCACGACGAGATGGGCGTGGCGGCGCTTCCCGCGGACGCCGGGGGCTACGCGGCCTGCCTGGACGACCTCACCGCGGGCCGTCTCGACGCCGTCTCGACCGACGACCTGATCCTGGCGGGCCTGGCGGCGAAGGCCGTCAAGGAGGGCCACAAGGTGACGATCGTCAACGCCCCGTTCTCCGACGAGCCGTACGGCATCGGCCTGCGCAAGGACGACGTGGACGGCTGCGAGAAGGTGAACAAGGTCCTCACGAAGATGTACCAGGACGGGACCATGCCGCGGCTGCTGCACAAATGGTTCGATGCCTCGGGGCTGAAAGTCACCACGACCGTGCCCCAATTCGAGGGCTGTGACGAAGCGTGACCACACGAACGCGCATTGGCAGGAATGGCGGGGCGTGAAGGGCGGATGAGACCGGACGGTCACTGAGATCAGTCGGTTACGTAAGTTCCGGTCGGCGCGCGTGATCGTAAGTTATGGTCGCGATCAAAACCCATTCCGGTAGGAACCGCCTCGCCCGAGGAGTGCCATGACGACGGTCGTCCTGGTGGTGCTGTGCGTCGTGGTCGGGGCGCTGGAACTCTACGCGGGACGGCAGTCCCGCAACCAGGCCACCGCGTTCGCGCGCCGCGTCGACGAGCTGAACGAGCAGGTCACCAAGCAGAACAACGTGCTGGTCACGGTCGGCGAGCAGCTCACCGCCGAGCTGTCGCGGGTCAAGCAGGACGTGCTGCCCGCGCTGGACGGCCGGCTGCGGCACAACCACGAGCAGGTCGAGGAGCTGGCGGGGCGCGTCCACCAGGCCGACGAGCACCTGCGCGTGCAGGCGGGCCGGCTGCACGACCTCGAGCAGCAGCGCATCACGCTCGCCGCGCTGCGCCGCAAGCTCGCCGACATCGAGACCTCGGTGCGGTCGGTGACCGGCGCCGGCGCCGCCGACGTCGAGGACAAGGTCGAGGGCGCGCTGGACCGGCTCGCCGAGCTGGAGCGCGGCGGCGAGGAGATCCTCGAGCTGCAGCGCACCCTCACCCGCACGCTGGAGGACGTCGAGGACGTCGTCACCGAGCTGCTCCAGTTCACCGAGGGCGAGCTCGACGACACCGTCACGGCCGCGCTGACCGGACGGCCGCGCGAGCACCCCGGCGGGACGTCCGTGACCGCCACGGGGCGGCTGTGGGCGCGCGACGAGCAGCTCGAGGACATCCTCACCGAGATGTACGAGCGGTGCGTGCGGGCCAGCCGGCTGAACGTCCGGTTCCGCACCGCCGAGGGCACCGACGGGACGGCGCCGGGCTCGCCCGAGCGGCGCCGCTACTTCCTCGGCGGCCAGGCCGCCGAGGACCTCGCGGGCGCGTTCAGCGCGCTGCTCATCTCGGCCGGCACCGAGGCGCCGAAGAACGGCCTCACCGCCAACGGCGGCGACCGCAGGGGCGGCCTGGCCCGCGTCGAGCCGGGCCTGCCGCCCGGGGTGGAGCCCGCGCGCGCTCCGGAGGACGAGGAGGCCCTCAAGGCGCTCCTGCGGACCCTGTCGGAGTGTTCCGGGGCGGTGGCGCAGATCGGCCCGCTGATGGCCGTGCGTACCCGCGACGAGCTGCTGTGCGCGGTGCTGACGGCGGCGCAGTCACTGGAGCTGGAGAGCGACGAGGTGTTCTGGGACCCGTCGTCCGCCACCGAGCGGCTGCGGCGGCTGCCGTCGCATCAGCTGTGGGACCTCACCGCCTGGGCCTCCGCCCCGTAGGCCGGGCCGGCACCGTAGGCAGGGCCGGCACCGTAGGCCGGGTCCGTGCCGTGGGCGGTACCGGACGCGCCGTGGGTGTTCGGGGCGTGGCCGGTGTTCAGGGCGTAGGCCCAGACCGTCCGCTCGGCGGGGCCGCCGATCCGCACGTACAGCGGGCAGTGCAGCGCGCGCGTCACGGGTTCGACCTCCGCGCACAGCCCGACGCCTGCGGCACGGTCAAGGAACACCACGTTCTCCACCGCGCGCGCGCCGCGCACCGCGTACGGCACCGAGTCGGCGTCGCCGGTGTCGAACAGCTCCTCGAAGGTCAGCCGCCGCGCGAACCGCATCAGCGCCTCCGCGTCCACGACGCGGCTGCCGATCGCCTCCGCCGGGCCCGCCACGACGATGCCGAAGCTCGGGTTCTCCCGGCCCCGCACGTAGATCTCCCGGTCCGGCTCTAGGCCCCGGCGCCGGTCCGGGAGCTGCAGCCCGAACCCGGCGGCGCCGTCCAGGAACGCGGGCGGGCCGAACCCGGTCGCGCCGCCCGGCACCCGCAGCACCGTCTCCGGCGTCCGCCAGCCCGGCAGGTACACGCCGAGCCCGCGCAGCATCAGCCGCCAGATGGGGCGGCCCATGACGTCGTGGGCGAACTCCCCTTGCGCTCCCCCGGCGCCCGCACGGCCCTCCTGCGGCTGCCGACCGGGCTCCCCAACGCCGTCCATGACCAACATCATCAGCCGCGCGTCCGGCGCGCACAAGGGCGATCCGGCGTTCCCGCGCGACCCGGGCGCCTCACCCCCGCGGTCCCTGCACCGCCGGCGCGCGTTGGGCTACCGTTGGACGCACCGGACACGATGGGGAACCGCAGTGAATCTGCAGGACATGGTGGTCCACCGCGACGACACGACGACGCGGATGGTCGACAGGTACTTGATGTCCTACGAGGGACGGGTCATCGCCGTGCGCCGGCACCCCGCCCTCCTCCTGCTGCCGATCGCGTCCACGGTCGCCGCCCTCGTCCTGTGCGCGGCCGTCCAGATCACCATCGGCCTGGTGTGGATCTGGCTGCTGTGGCTGGTCAGCCTCGGCTACCTGCTCTGGAACCTCGCCGCCTGGTCCATGCAGTTCTTCCTGGTCACCGAGCACCGGGTCATGGTGATCCGCGGCGTCCTCAACCGGGACATCGCGATGATGCCGATGGCGAAGGTCGACAACATCGAGCTGAAGCGCTCCTACACGGGCCGGGCGCTCGGCTACGGCGAGTTCATCATCGAGTCCGCGGGGCAGAAGCAGGGGCTCCGGAGGGTCCGCTTCGTGCCGTACCCCGAGCAGCTCTACCTCGAGGTCTCGTCGTTCGTCTTCGGCACCGTCGACGCGGCGCCGGACTGACCCTCCCGGCCGCGCGGCGTCGGAACCCGGCCGCGCGGCGTCGGAATCCCGCCGATCGGCGCGTGATGCCGCCGGGCGGCGCGGGCCGTCGTCAGGAGTCGAAGCCGAGGCCGAAGCGGTCCAGGGCGCGCAGCCACAGCCCGCGGCGGCCGTCGTTGCGGTCGGCGCGGGCCATCTCGCGCCGCGTCAGCGCGATGACGCCGTACCGGATCGGCTCGGGCGGGAACGGGACGGGCTTGGAGCGGACCATCGCCAGCCGCGTCCGCTCGGTCTCCTCGCCGGGTGCAAGGCCGACGCGGAGCAGATCGAGCATGACGTCCGCACCGAAACGCGTGGCTCCCACACCGAGGCCGGTATATCCCGCCGCATAGGCGAGCCGCCGGTCGAAAGCCGTCCCGTAGAAGGCGCAGAAACGGCTGCACGTGTCGATGACGCCGCCCCACGCGTGCGTGAAACGAACGCCTTCCAGCTGCGGGAACGTGTCGAAGAAATGCCGCGCCAAGGCGGCGAAAGTGGCGGGACGGTTCTCCAGGTCACGGCACATCCCGTTGCCGTAATGGTAGACGGCGTCGTACCCGCCCCAGAGGATCCGGTCGTCCGCGGTGAGCCGGTAATAGTGGAACTGGTTTCCGGCGTCCCCGAGCCCCTGCCGGTGCTTCCAGCCGATCGCGTCGTGCTGCGCCGGAGAAAGCGGCTCGGTCACCATTGCGTAGTCGTACACGGGGACGAGAAAACTCCGCATGCGCCGCAGCAGCGGCGGGAACGCGCCCGTCGCGAGCGCGACGCGCCGGGCCGTCACCGACCCGTGCGCGCCGCTCAGCCGCAGCCTGCGGGCGTCCGAGCGCACCCCGGTCACCCGCGCGTTCTCGTGGATGCGGACGCCGAGGGCCCGGCACGCGGCCGCCAGCCCGAACGCGAGCTTCGCGGGATGCACCATGACGACCGCGTCACGGTCCCACAGCCCCGCGAGGTAGGTGGGCGACGCGACCTCCCGGCGGACGGCGTCCGGTCCGAGCAGGATCGGCTCCCAGCCCAGCTCGTACGCCTTCTCCGCCTCCCGTTCCAGCAGCGGGACCTGCCACTCCCGCGTCGCGACCGTCATCTCGCCGGTCGGGTCCCACTCGGCGTCGATTCCGTAGCGGGTGAGGGTGGTGCCGATGGCGCGCAGGTTGTCCCAGCCGAGCCGTTCGAGCTGGTGCATCTCGTCCGGCCAGCGGCCCGAGCCGTTCTCCAGGCCATGGGTGAGGCTCGCCGCGCAGAACCCGCCGTTGCGTCCCGACGCGGCGGACCCCACCCGCCCGGCCTCCAGCACGACGACGTCCAGGGACGGGTCGCGCTCCTTGGCGAGCAGGGCCGTCCACAGGCCGCTGTAGCCGCCGCCGACCACGGCCAGGTCGCAGACCTGGTCGCCCGCCGGCGGCGGCTCCGGCTCGGGGCGCGCCGCGTCGGCGAGCCAGTACGGCACGGGCTCGGCGTCCGCGAGCGCCTTCGCGACATCGTCCGGCACGGTCGCGGAGTCCGGCGCTTTCATGGGATCGGGCCCGTCCCCGCCCTCAGCGGGACGCGCGGATGCTGCGCCGCGCCGACACCACCGCGATCAGCACGCCGACCGCGAAGATGATCGTCCCCATCACGTTGACCTGCGGCGGCGTCCCGGTCCGGGTGGAGCCGTAGATCCACAGCGGGAACGTGATGGTGGAGCCGCTGGTGAAGTTGGTGATGACGAAGTCGTCGATGGACAGCACGAACGCCAGCAGCGCGCCCGCCACCACCCCCGGCATGATCATCGGCAGCGTGACCAGCCGGAACCGCGTCCACGGCCCGGCCCCGAGGTCCTGCGCCGCCTCCTCCACCGCCGGGTCCAGGCCGACCACCCGCGCCCGCACCGTCACCGCGACGAACGCGATCGAGAACATCACGTGCGCCAGCAGGATCGTCAGGTAACCGCGCGGCAGGTTGAACGTGACGAACATGGACAGCAGCGACGCGCCCATCACGATCTCCGGGCAGGAGATCGCCATGAACAGCACCAGGTTCGTCACGCCCTTGCCGCGGAACCGGTACCGGCCGAGCGCGATGCCGGCGAACGTCCCGATGACCGTGGTGATGGCGGTGCTGAACAGCGCGATCGTCAGCGAGTTGACCACCGCCGTGGTCAGGTCCTCCTTGTCGAACAGGTGGACGTACCACTTGAACGTGAAGCCCTGCCACTGGAAGTTCTGCTTGCTGTGCGTGTCGTTGAACCCGAACATGATCATGATGGCGATCGGCAGGATCAGCCACGCGATCAGCAGCAGCGTGTACAGGTGCAGGCCGGAGATCCGGCGGCGCCGGCGCGGCGGCGCGGGGCGCGGCGCCGCGGGGCGCGGTTCCGCGGTGGGTGCGATCGTCGTCATCGTCCCGCCGCCTCCAGAACGTCCTGCGTGCCGAGCGACCGCGCGTACACGAAGATGCCGACCAGCAGGATCGCCATCAGCGCGAACGACAGCGCCGACGCGACCGGGTAGGCGCTGTTGTCGAAGTACTCCGTCTGGATCACGTTGCCGATCATCGTGTTCCGCGGGCCGCCCAGCACCTCGGCGTTGACGTAGTCCGAGGAGACGGGCACGAACGTCATGATGACGCCCGCGAACACCCCCGGCAGCGACAGCGGCAGCACCACCCGCGCGAACGCCTGCGCGCGGCTCGCGTACAGGTCGTACGCCGCCTCGACGACGCGCTCGTCGATCCGCTCCAGCGCCACGTAGATCGGCAGCACCATGAACGGCAGGAAGTTGTACGTCAGCCCCGACACCACCGCGACGCCCGTGTCCAGCACGTGGAAGCCGTCCGGCAGGATGCCGTGGTTCCGCAGCGGCCCGAGGATCGGCCCGTTGTCGGTCAGGACCAGCTTCCACGACACCGTACGCAGGACGAACGACACGAAGTACGGAAGCAGCAGCAGGAACAGGTACGTCGACTTGTGCCGCCCGCCGCGGAACGCGATCCAGTACGCGGCCGGGTACGCGAGCGCGATACACAGGACGGTCGCTATCAGCCCGTACCAGAGCGACCGCACCACCTTGTCGCCGTAGGTGTTCAGGCTGTCGGTGTAGTTCTGCCAGTGGAACGTCTGCCGGAAGCCGTCGATGAGGTTCCCCGTCTGCAGCGACAGCGACACCATCAGCACGATCGGCACGATGAAGAACGCCAGCATCCACAGCCCGCTCGGAAGGATCATCAGGTACGGCGTCGACGCGCCGCCCCGGGACCGCCGGGCCATCACGACCCCTTGGCGATGGGCTCGAAGATCTTCTGGTACTGCGTCTCCTCCGCCTGCGTGAGCCGCCGGTAGTGCCGCAGCCGCTGCATGTCCGCGTCCGTCGGGAACACCAGCGGGCTCGTGCTGAGCCGGGTCAGGTCCTTCTTCTCCTGGCCCGTCGCCTTCGCCGCGTCCGCCGCGACGACCTGCTTCACCCCGGGCACCGGCGTGATGTAGTTGACGAACTCGGTCAGCGGCGCGTTGTTCTCCGGGACGTACAGCCAGTCCATCAGCGTGATCGCGTCGACGGGCGCGCTCGCGGTCTTCGGGATGCACATGTTGTCCGTCCAGATCGTGCCGCCCTCCTTCGGGATGGCGAACCGGACGTCCGGACTGGTCATGCTGTACACGTCACCGGACCACGCCATCGTCATCCACACGTCGCCCTTGCTGACGGCGTCGACGTAGTCCTGGTTGTAGTACTTGCGGACGATCCCCTTGTCGCGCTGCTCCCGCAGCTTCGCCGCCGCCTTCTCCCAGTCGGCCTGCGTCGACTTCTCCGGGTCGATGCCCAGCAGGAACATCCCGAAGTTCCCGAGCTCCTGCGAGTCGCCCATCATGCCGACCCGCCCCTTGTACTTCGGGTCGAACAGCTGCGCGATGCTGGTGATCTCCTCCTTGACGTACTTGGTGTTGTACGCGATCCCGGTGATGCCCGACTCGTACGGAATCGTGAACGCGTTGCCCGGGTCGTACGACGGGTTCTTGAACGTCGCGCCGGCGTTGGCCTGGAAGTTCTTCAACCGCGACTGGTCCAGCGGCGCCAGGTAGCCGAGCTGCCGCGCCTGCTCCAGCTGGATCCCGTTCGTCATCACCATCAGGTCGAACCCGATGGACTGGCCCGCCGCCAGCGGGGCCTGGATCTTGCCGAACCAGGGCCCCATCTCCTGGATGACCTCCTTGTAGTCCACCTTGATGCCGGTGGCCTTCTCGAAGGCCTTGATGGTCGAGTGGTCGTCCTCCATGTAGCCCGGCCAGTTCGCCCAGTTGAGCTTCCCGGTCTGGGCCTTGCCCGCCCAGTACTTCTGCACGTCGGTCTGGGTGACCTTCTCCTTGCCGCCCTGCCCCTTCACACCGCAGGCGGACAGGGCCAGGCCGGCGCCCGCCGCGCCCATCAGCCGCAGGACGTCCCGGCGGGACGCGGTGGACCGTGCCAGCCGCGGGCGGGTCAGGCCGCGCAGGAACGCGGGGTCGATGTTCGTCACTGGGGGGCTCCTATGGCGTACGAGTGGCGCGGGTCCCACGACAGCCAGACGCCGTCCCCGCGAACGGCGATGTCGTCGGCGTTCGTGGCGTTCTGCAGGAACACGACCACGTCGGCGCCGGTGGAGGTGGTGATGTTGTAGTTCGTCGAGGTCCCCAGGTAGACGACCTCCGTGACCGTGCCGCGGACGCGGCACAGGTCGCCGGCCGGCTTGTCGGTCCCGATGCCGATCTTCTCCGGCCGGACCGTCAGCTCCAGCCGCTCCCCCGCCGCGACCGCCAGCCCGTCCCGCACCGGCACCTCGATCCGCCCGTCCGCCCCGTAGGAGATCACGGCGCCGCCCCCGGACACCTCGGCGACCTCCCCGCCGAGCAGGTTCGACGTCCCGATGAACCCGGCCACGAACCGCGTCGCCGGATGCTCGTAGATCTCCCGCGGCGTGCCGAGCTGCTCGATCAGCCCGTCGTTCATCACCGCGATCCGGTCCGACATCGTCAGCGCCTCGCCCTGGTCGTGCGTCACGTACACGAACGTGATGCCGACCTCCCGCTGGATGCGCTTCAGCTCGACCTGCATCGCCTGCCGCAGCTTCAGGTCGAGCGCGCCGAGCGGCTCGTCCAGCAGCAGCGCGCGCGGCCGGTTCACCAGCGCGCGGGCCAGCGCGACCCGCTGCTGCTGGCCGCCCGACAGCTCGGCGGGACGGCGCCGCTCCCGGCCCGTCAGGTCGACGATCTCCAGCATCTCGCCGACCCGCGCCTTGACGTCGGCCTTGCCGACGCCGCGCCGGCGCAGCCCGAACGCCACGTTGTCGAAGACGTTCATGTGCGGGAACAGCGCGTACGACTGGAACACCATGTTCACGTCACGGCGGTTGGCGGGCACGCCGGTGACGCTGCTTCCGTGCAGGTAGACCTCGCCGGCCGTCGGCTCCTCGAAGCCGGCGATCATGCGCATGGTGGTGGTCTTGCCGCAGCCGGACGGGCCGAGCAGGGAGAAGAACTCCCCCTGCGCGATCGTCAGGTCCACGCCGCGGACCGCCGCGACGGCCTCGCCGTAGGCGTGGTAGGTCTTCTCGACTCCCGTGAGCTCGATGGCGGGAACTGCGCGACCCGGGTCGTCGCGCGCCGGGGCGGGCTGGGTTTCGGTCATGGGCAGGGGTTTCCTTCACGAGCTCGTGGCGCCCGACCACCACGGCGACGCCCCCGCGCCGGCCGGCGTCCGTCCGGAGGACCGGACGCCGGCCCGCGCACCGCCGCGGTACGTCCCTCAGGCGCCGATGTAGTGCATGACGTGCTTGACGCGGGTGTAGTCCTCGATTCCGTACATCGACATGTCCTTGCCGTAGCCGGAGTGCTTGAAGCCCCCGTGCGGCATCTCCGAGACGAACGGGATGTGGGTGTTCACCCACACCGCCCCGAAGTCCAGTGCCTTGCTCATGCGCATCGCGCGCCCGTGGTTCTGCGTCCACACGCTGGCCGCCAGCCCGTACCGGACGCCGTTCGCCCACTCGATCGCCTGCGCCTCGTCGGAGAACCGCTGGACGGTGATGACCGGGCCGAACACCTCGTTCTGCACGATCTCGTCGTCCTGGCGGAGCCCGCCGACGACCGTCGGCTCGAAGAAGTAGCCGGTGTCACCGGACCGCGACCCGCCGGCCAGCACGCGCGCGTGCGACGGCACCCGGTCGATGAAGCCCTGGACGCGCTCCAGCTGCGCCTGGCTGTTCACCGGGCCGTAGAAGGCGTCGGTGTTGCTCGGCGGGCCGACCACCGTGCCCCGCGCCGCCTCGGCGAGCGCCTCGGTGAACTCGTCGTGCAGCCGGTCGGCGACCAGCACCCGCGTCGCCGCGGTGCAGTCCTGCCCGGCGTTGAAGTAGCCGGCCTCGGCGATGCCCTGCGCCGCGGACTCCACGTCCGCGTCGTCGAACACCACGACCGGCGCCTTGCCGCCGAGCTCCAGGTGCACCTTCTTCAGGTCCTTCGCGGCGGCCGCGGCGACCTCCATGCCCGCCCGCACGCTGCCGGTGATCGACACCATCTGCGGGGTCGGGTGCTCCACCAGCGCGCGGCCGGTGTCGCGGTCGCCGCAGATCACGTTGAACACACCGGGCGGCAGGTGCTCCGCGGCGATCTCCGCCAGCATCAGCGTGCTGACCGGGGTCGTCTCGGACGGCTTGAGCACCACGGTGTTGCCCGTCGCGAGCGCCGGCCCGATCTTCCAGACCGCCATCATCATCGGGTAGTTCCAGGGCGTCACCTGCGCGCACACCCCGATCGGCTCGCGCCGGATCGACGAGGTGTGGTCCGCCAGGTACTCGCCGGTGGCCTTGCCCTCCAGGACGCGGGACGCGCCCGCGAAGAACCGGAGGTTGTCCACCATCGGCGGCAGCTCCTCGTCCATGGTGAGCTGGACGGGCTTGCCGGTGTCGCGGCTCTCCGCCTCGACCAGCTCCCGTCCCCGGGCCTCGACCGCGTCCGCGAACCGCAGCATCGCCAGGCTGCGCTCGCCGGGCGTGGCGTCCCGCCAGGCGGGGAACGCCTCCGCGGCGGCGCGGAACGCGGCGTCGACGTCCTCGGCGCCGGACACGGGCGCCTCCGCGTACGCTTCGCCGGTGCTGGGGTCGACCACCTCCAGCGTCCGCCCGTCCTTGGCGTCGGTGTACTCGCCACCGATAAAGTTGCGCAGCCGTTCGCCGCTCATCTCGATCCTTCCTGGGCGCCGCCGCCCGAACTGTCCCGTTGGCCTGACCCTGACAGACGTTCCAGCCCAACACAAGTGATTCCGTTGTTACGATCCAGTTTCACGACTAATTCACTTGGACCAGCCGCCTCACACCCTCGATGCCGCAGCTAGGAGTACCAACGATGACGGAGGAGCGCCCTCCCGCCCGCCGGGGCTCCGCCCGGCCGCCCGTCCACCTCGACGAGACCGCCAAGCGGATCATCGAGCAGCTCCAGCAGGACGGCCGCCGCTCCTACGCCGCCATCGGCAAGGCCGTCGGCCTCTCCGAGGCCGCGGTCCGGCAGCGCGTGCAGAAGCTCCTCGACACCGGCGTCATGCAGATCGTCGGCGTGACCGACCCGCTGATGCTCGGCTTCTCCCGGCAGATGATGATCGGCGTGAAGTGCGAGGGCGACCTGGAGACGATCGCCGACGAGCTCGCCGCCGTCGACGAGATCGACTACGTCGTCATCGCCGCCGGCTCGTTCGACATCCTGCTCGAGCTGGTCTGCGAGGACGACGAGCGCCTCCTGGAACTGCTGGGCCGGATCCGCGCCGTGCCCGGCGTCGTCTCCACGGAGAGCTTCGTCTACCTCAAGCTGCGCAAACAGACCTACTCCTGGGGGACCCGCTGAGGCCGCGCGCCGCCGTCCGCCTTCGCCCGCCATCCGTCGATTCTCGTCCCCAATGAGGATGTCCCGGCAACCCCTCGCGGCGTACTTTGAGATGCCGCAAGGAAGGAAACCGGCCATGTCTGAGTCGGTCCGTCCGGACCTTCCCGCCTCTGGAACCGACGACCGCATCGCTCTGAGCACGTCCGCCGAGCAGCTCCTCGCCATCCGCAAGGCCGCCGATCTGATCGGCTGGAACGTCGCCGACTACGTCCTGTCCGCCGCCCTCGACCGCGCGGAACGCGACCTGTACGAGCACGCCGCCGCCCTCCGCGCCGCCAACCCCGGCCCACCCCCGGACCCCAAGGCGACCGAGCCCTTCCTAGCCCTCCTCCTAGCCCTGAGCTAACCCCCACACGCCCCCGCCCCTAATAGCGGGGGCGTCCCTTCGCGACCGACAACCACCGCCCCACCGAACAGCACAGCCTCGGCCTGGCGCCCTCACCCTCCCCACCAACCCGCCTCACCACCACCAAGCCGAAGCCCCGCCAGACCAGCCAAGACCAACAGCCGACACACCCAGCAAACCCGTCAACACCCCCACCACCCCACCCCGGCTCAGAGGACAAGCACCCCCCGGACTTCACCCGAGCACGCTCACCGGCCCCAAACCCCAACCGGCCAAGCAAGAACGAAAGCCGACACACCCCACAACAACACCTTCACCCCCCACAACAGCCCGTCTCACAGGGCGAGCAACACCCCGCCGACTTCACCAGGACATGTTCACACGCCCCCGAACCCCCGACCGGCCAGGCAGAACGACAGCCAACACACTCGCAACAGCACCTTCACCGCCCCACCCTCAACAGCCCGACTCAGAAGGCGGGCAACACCGCCGCCGACCTCACCGGGCGTGTTCACTGGCCCAAGCCCTGACGGACCCGGCAAAACAGCAGGCGACGCAGCCGATGGATCCAGCAGCGCCTTCACTTGCCCAGACAAGCCAGCGCAGTCAGTGACGCAGCACCCCACCGGTTCATGCGAAGGGTCGCCCTGCAGCTTGGGGCCAGGCGGCTTGAGGTCAGGCGGCTTGAGGTCAGGCGCTTTGGGGCCAGGCGGCTTGGGGTCAGGCGGGGTCGGCGAGGGCGGTGGACAGGCGGGAGGCGTAGGCAGCGGCCTCGGCATCGGAGTCGTACTTCTGGCGGGGCCAGAAGAAGCCCCTCAGACCGTCCTTGCGGTTGCGTGGGACGACGTGAACGTGCAGGTGGGGGACGCTCTGGCTGACGCGGTTGTTCATGGCGACGAAGGAGCCGGCCGCGCCGAGCACCGACTCCATGGCCGCGGCGAGCCGCTGCGCGTGCTGGAAGTACGGACCGACGAGGTCGGCGGGCAGGTCCGGCAGCGTCTCGACATGCGTCCGCGGCACCAGCAGCGTGTGCCCCTTGAAGAGCGGCCGGACGTCGAGGAACGCGAGCGCGTCCGTGGTGTCGAGGACGATGTGGGCGGGGCGCTCTCCCTTCACGATCTCGCAGAATATGCAGGGCTTGCCGGACGCGGAGTCAGCCATGCGCGGCATTCTGCCGCCCTCCGCCTGCGTGCGCAGCCTCCTCCCTAACGGCGTCCTTAGGTTTCCGCGGCTACCCTTCGTGTCCTATGCGGCTCGACGATGTCGCCTTCCGCTACCACCGGAGGGGTCCCTGGGTGCTGCGGGACGTCACGCTCTCCCTATCGCCGGGCAGCGTCACCGAGGTGACGGGACGGAACGGCGCGGGAAAGTCCACCCTTCTCCGCCTCATCGCCGGCCTGCGCGCCCCCGGGCAGGGCTCGGTGCGCGACAGGCCGAGCCGGATCGGATACGCGCCAGAGCGCTTCCCCGTGGATCAGCCGTTCACCGTCCGCTCCTACCTTGGCCACATGGCCGCCGTCAGACGCGCGCCCAAGGACACGATCGGAACGTGGGCCGAGCGTCTTTCTTTCGATCACCTCCTCGACGTGCGGTTGCCGGAGCTGTCCAAGGGCAGTGCCCAGAAGGTCGGGCTCGCCCAGGCGCTCATGGACGATCCGGGCCTCCTCATCCTCGACGAGCCGTTCGCCGGCCTGGACGCGGCGACCCGCGACACCCTCCCGGGCCTGATCGCCGGCCTCGCCTCCGGGGGCACAACCGTGGTCATCAGCGACCACCAGCGCTGCATCGAATCCCTCCCGGGCATCGACCGGCTCCAGGTCGCGAACGGCACGGTGACGCGTCTGGCTCCCGGCGAGGAACCGGACGCCCCGAGGCTCACGGTGCTCGAGGTCGTGGTGCCCGAGGCCGACGCCGACACCGTGGAGACCAAACTCCGCGCCGACGGCTACACCGTGCGAAGGCCCGACCAGTGATCACCAAACCCTCCGCAAGCACCAAAGCGCTCCCAGGTGACAGCCGGCAGCCCACCTCCGAGCCCCCTGGCTTCCCCCGAGATGAGGCCAGGCCCCCAAGCCGGCAATGGCCACCAGCCCACGCCCGGCACACCCACCCGAGGAGAGAACACCCCAACCGCGCAATCCCCGAACCGAAAGACCGTCAGGGGCGCGGACCGAACGGCCATCCAGCGCACAGACGAAGCCTCCGCGCGACCTCGGAGCAGAACGACCACCCCAGGCGGGAACGCAACGGCCTCTCAGAGCGCAGCCGAGACGACCACGCGATCCCAGAACTGAACGACCGCCCTGGGCAGGGACCGAACGGCCATCCAGCGCACAGACGAAGCCTCCGCGCGACCTCGGAGCAGAACGACCAACCCGGGCGGGGACGCAACGGCCTCTCAGAGCGCAGCCGAGACGACCACGCGATCCCAGAACTGAACGACCGCCCTGGGCAGGGACCGAACGGCGATCCGGCGCACAGACGAAACCTTCGCGCGAGTTCGGAACGGGACGACCAGCCCCGGTGGGGATGCAACGGGCTTGCAGAGTGCGGCCGGGACGGCGGTGCGAGTTCGGGTCGGAACGGCCATCCCTTGCGGGGACGGAAGGGTTACTCGGAGTGCGGGCGAGGCCTTCGCGCGGGTGCTGGGCGGGGCGGCTGGCTGGGGTGCTGTCGGAACGAGTGTGCTGGGTGCGGCCTGAGCGGGCGTTCGGGGCGGGAACGGTGGGTCTGGGCGGGCCGCGAGTGGGTCGGGTGGGGGCGGTGATCGCGCTCGCGCGGTTCCAGGTCGAGGGGTACGTGCGTTCGTTGCGCGTCCTGCATCCGGTGATCGTCGTGGCGCTGGTCATGGTGCTCGTGCTCGTGCAGGGGCCGGGCGGGCCGGAGCGGATGAAGCTGTCCGTCGGCACCTTCGGCGACGTGGCGGCTTTCATGTTCCCTATCTGGGCCTGGACAGCGCGGGCCCTGCTGGACACACAGCCTGACGAGCAGCGGGCGCTGTCGGCGACCGCGGCGCGGCACCGCTGGACGCCCACGTGGGCGGGGTTGGCCGCCGCATACGCGGTGAACCTGTGCTTGGGCGTCATCGTGCTCGCCATTCCTCTCGTGCAGGCACTCCAGGTCGGTGCTCCAGGGCGGGCGATCCTCGCGGGGTGCGCGCTGAGCGTTCCGGTGGCGATCGCCGGCACGCTGCTCGGTGCATGGACGGGCCGGGCGTTCATCCCGGACCCCGGGGTGTCGCTGCTTGCGCTGCTGGGCGGCGCGACGGCCGTCCTTCTGCTGGGGCTGGGACGGCTCTCGTGGCTCTCCGTCCCGATGATCGAGTGGCTGCGGTCGGCGCATGACGGCCCCAACCGCTTCCTCGCGGACTTCCCCGGCCTGGTGCTGCACCTCGCCCTCTGGTCGGCCGTCGTGGGCGGTGCATACGTGTTCGCCGCGCGGCTGCGTCGCTGACCGCCCGAACCGCTGCGAAGAAGCGGTCGCGCACTCCGGATGTCATGTCGCTTGAACGGTCAGCCATGCACCCTCCAGTGGAGCGCTCCGGTGGGAGCAGAAGTAGACGCGGCCCGGGTCGCCCCAGTACCAGCCGAGACGGTCGTCGGAGTCGAGCTGGAGCAGGAGGCGCCAGTCGTCGGCGGCCGCCAGGTCGTCGGCCGACAGTTCCGGGGCGTCGAGGGTCTCCAGCGGACGGCCGGTGGAGGCGTACAGGCAGTCGGGGCCGACCGGCCGCTGGACGAGGTCGGGCCAGCCGCCCAGCTGATGCGCCGGGGTTTCGGGCGTGACGTGCCGGGACCAGACCGCGTGCAGCTGCTCGTATTCGGCCAGGAAGCCGCGGTGGACGCGCTCCAGCCGCCGCATGACGGGCTCCTGCGGTGACGGCAGGGACAGGAACGGAGCGGCGCCCAGCTCGGCCGGCGGATAGGAGACGGTGCCGGGCGGTGGTTCGGCGGGGTGCAGGTCGCCGGTGAACACGCGCCACCCGTCCCGCTGCCCGGACGCGTCGCCCCACGGCCGCGGGGTCTCGCTGGCGTAGTAGAAGGCGGCCGTGCCGGTGCGGGGAAGGCCGGGGATCGTCCCGAAGACGGCGAGTTCGGCGAAGTCGACGGCGCCCAGGAAGTCGAGCGGACGGCCCCTCCAGACGGGCCAGGCCGCGGCGGCCGGCAGCAGCGGCGCGCCGCCGAGCCGGACCGGTACGCCGTCGCCGGCGGCGCCGAGCCGCACCGCGGGCCGGGCCAGGGACAGCAGGATCGAGATGATCTCGGAGGTGAACAGGAGGCCGAGGAAGGCGGTCAGCCGCCGGCGCTGCGCGTCGAAGTCGTCCATGCCCAGCAGCCTGCTGGGCGCCAGCGGCGGTCACCACCCCGCGGCGAAAATGTGGATAACTCCGCGGCGGTGATCGTCCTCAGCGGCCTTCGAGGGCTCCGGCGAGCTGGGTGAGGAAGCGGTCGACCTCCTGCTCGTCGTAGCCCGGCCCCAGGCGGACGACACGGAACGCGCTCTCCCGGACGTCCCGCGCCGACACCGGCGGGGCCGCGCCGCGCAGCCCGGAGATGACGCGGTCCAGGAACGCGTCGACGTCCCGGACGTCGTAGCCCGGGCGGATGCCCGAGCCGGCGAACCGGGCGTTCTGGATCCAGTTGATCAGCCATGCGGGGTTCGCCCGGGGCCGGCCGGGACGCTCGGCGATCGGCGCCTTCGTCTCCAGCTCCCTGATGCACTCGCGCACCAGGTCGTCCACCGCGCGGCGGTCGTAGCCGCGCAGCACGACGTCGAAGCGCGCCGTGCGCACCTCGTCCGCGGACATCGGCGGCCCGCCGTTCAGCGCGCCCGAGATCCGTTCGAGGAGGCCGTCCACCTGTGTCCGGTCGTAGCCCCGCAACGCCACCGGCAGCCGCGTGCTCATGAGCGCCACCGTGCTCCTCAGCCCTCGTCCCCGCGCCAGCGTGGCCCGGGGGGCGCCGCCGGCGCGCTCAGTCCTTCGTCGCCGCGGCCAGCTGTCCGCAGGCCCCGTCGATCTCCCTGCCCCGAGTGTCGCGCACCGTGACCGGGACCCCGTGGGCCTCCAGGCGGCGGACGAACTCGCGCTCGTCCTCCGGCCGCGAGGCGGTCCACTTGGAGCCCGGCGTCGGATTCAACGGGATCAGATTGACGTGTACGAGGTGGCCGCGCAAGAGCCTGCCGAGAAGATCGGCCCGCCAGGCCTGGTCGTTGACGTCCTTGATGAGCGCGTACTCGATCGAGACGCGCCGTCCGCTGCGCTCGGCGTAGGCCCACGCGGCGTCCAGGACCTCGGCGACCTTCCACCGGTTGTTGATCGGGACGAGGTCGTCGCGCAGCTCGTCGTCGGGCGCGTGCAGCGACACCGCGAGCCGCACCGACATGTCCTCGGCGGCCAGCTTCTCGATCGCCGGGACGAGGCCGACCGTGGACACGGTGACGGACCGCTGGGAGATCCCCAGGCCGGCCGGTGCCGGGTCGGTGATGCGGTGGACCGCGCCGATCACGGCCTTGTAGTTCGCGAGCGGCTCCCCCATGCCCATGAAGACGATGTTGGAGACGCGCCCGGGGCCGCCGGGGATGCGCCCGCGCGCCATCGCGCGCGCGCCAGCGGCGACCTGTTCCACGATCTCGGCCGTGGAGAGGTTACGGGTGAGCCCGGCCTGGCCTGTAGCGCAGAACGGGCAGTTCATGCCGCAGCCCGCCTGGGACGAGACGCACATCGTGGCCCGGTCCGGGTACCGCATCAGCACCGACTCGAACAGGACCCCGTCGAACGCCTTCCAGACCGTCTTCAGCGTCCTGCCGCCGTCGCAGTCCAGCTCGCGCACCGGCGTGAGCAGCGAGGGCATCAGCTCGGACACCAGCCGGTCGCGCACGGCGGCCGGCAGGTCGGTCATCTTCGCCGGGTCGTCGACGAGCCGGGCGAAGTAGTGCCGCGACAGCTGGTCGGCCCGGAACGGCTTCTCGCCCAGCTCCGCGACCGCCTCGCGGCGTTCGGCCTGCGTGAGGTCGGCCAGGTGCCGGGGCGGCTTGCCGCGCCGCGGCGCGGCGAAGACGAGCTTCGCCGGGGTCTTCTTGGGCGCGGCGCCCGCGGTGGCGGGCTCGGTGGTGGCAGACATGGTCCTTCCAGTGTCGCAAACACCTGACGATGCCTCGTCCGCCCGCAGGCGCGCTTCGCCCACCCGCAGGCGCGCTCTCTTCCGGCCGTGGGCGCGCCCCTTCGGCGGGCGCTACGACATCGCTGCACATGACCTTGTCTGCGACTAAGGTCTCGATCATGTCGGTTTTGCGCAGGGGTGCCGCTTCGCCGAGGAGCCCCGCCGCCACGATCGTCCACGCCGAGGCAAGCCCGTACGGCAGCCGGAGGCTCGTCGTCGAGTCCGACGGTGACGTGACCTCGGCCTACCTGCGGGACGCGCGGGACTCGGTGATCGGCGCCGTCTGGGTCGCCAACCACCGCAAGGCCCCGTCCTCGCTGGACCGGCAGCGGCTGGACGCGGGCGGCGCACCGCTGCTGCCGGAGTCCCATGTCGCCCATCCGCAGGGACGGGAGGCCGTGGACGCCTCCGCCCTCGAGGTGGTGTGGTTCGAGGAGGGCGACGGAGCCGCCGTGCTGGAGGCCGGCGACCCCCTGTTCGTGATCCCGGGATGGTCCGACATGGGCCGCGGCATCCCCGGCTACGCGCGCGACGCGACGCGGCAGAGCCCGTTCGCCTTCCCCATGGAAGAGGAGATCGCGGAGTTCGGCCCCCGTATCGAGCGTGCCCGCGAGCACTGGAAGATGTGCCGCGCCGACGGCTCCTGGGCGGAGTTCCAGCAGTCGGTTCTGGGCCACCTGCTGCAGCGGCTCGGTCCCGGCGGCCACTACTGGCACGACGTGGGGCGTCAGCTCGCGGGAGGCAAGGCCAGCACGTCCCCGACAGTGGGCGTGACGGAGCGGCCCGCGCGCGGCAATCGCGATTTCACCGTGCTCAGCTCGGTCGGGATGAGCCGCCAGCGGATGCCCACCGTCGAACTGTACGAAGACGACGTCGCCCCGTACGCCCGCATAGAGCTCGCTGTGGCGAGCACACTGCCCAGCCAGCGCGCGGGGAGCATCTTCCCGTGGCTCGCGCAGTACCCGTGGCGATCGGTGACCTGGTTCGCCCCTGGCGACGTGGTCAAGTGGTACCACGAGGCCCGCACGTTCCCTCTGGGGAGTGGCGACAGCGCGTGGGAAGGCGTGCTCCTCCTGGACGACCCCACCCGGCTCGCAGGGCCGGAGGCGCCCGCCCTCACCGGGCTGACTGTGCAAGGCGATCCCGTCCGGTGGCTGTGGCTCGTCCCCATCAGCGGTGAGGAGCACCGGTACGCCAAGAGCGAGGGCTCGGACGCGCTCATCCGGCGCCTGGCGCAGCAGGGACGCTCCTGGGTCGTCTCCTAGCCGCGAGACGACCCGGCCCCCTCCTGACCTCAAGCAGCGGCCAGGCCCGGGGTCTAGCTGGGGACGAACAGCTCCAGCAGCAGCCACACCACGGGGGCCGTCGCGACGAGCGAGTCGAGGCGGTCCATGACGCCGCCGTGGCCCGGCAGGAGTGTTCCCATGTCCTTGATGCCGAGATCCCGCTTGATCATCGACTCGATGAGGTCGCCGCCGGTCGCGGTCACCACGGCGGCTAGGCCGACCAGCGCGCCCTGCCAGGCGTGCCCGCCGTCCAGCAGCCACCACACCAGCGCGCCACCGACGATCATGCAGGTGATCGCGGAGCCGGTGACGCCCTCCCACGTCTTCTTCGGGCTGATCGTGGGGGCGAGCTTGTGCTTGCCGAGGAACGTGCCGGCGAAGTAGCCGCCGATGTCGCTGGCCACCGTGGTCGCGATGAAGATGACGGTGCGGTCGTCCCCGTCGCCCGGCCGCATGAGCAGCGCGACGATCCCGCCCATCAGCACCAGGTATCCGGCGACGAACGCACCCGCGCTGACGTCCCGGACGTAGCCGTCCGCGCCCTCCGTCATCCGGATCAGCATCATGCTGAGCACGGTGAGCGACACCGCCGCGACCACAGCGGTGGGCCCCCATACATAGGACACGACCGGGGTGGCCACCATGCCCGTCGCCAGCGGGATGAACGGGACCCGGATGCCGCGGGACTTGAACGCGTCCGTCAGCTCCCGCATACCGAGGAAGAGGAAGACCACCATCACGGCAAGGAAGATCGGCTTGACCGTGTAGAGCGACAGCAGTACCAGCGCCCCGAGGGCGACACCCACTCCGATGGCCATCGGCAGGTTCCTGCCGGTCCTGCTCTGGCGTCCGCCATCGGACGGGTCCTGGGGCGGCTCCCCTTCGGGTTCAGCGCGCGCGCCCGTCGCGGACGTCGCGGACGTCGCGCCGGAGGGCGCCGTGTCCTCTGCGGCGGTGCCTGCGGGGGTGTCCGGCGCCTCGCCGGAGGGCGAGTCCAGAGCTTCTCCCGGGGGTGGGCCGGGCATGTCGACCTCCGGCTCATCCGGGGAGCCCGCGGGCTCCCCGGCGTCGTCGAGTCCCATCAAACTTCGAGCAGTTCGGCCTTCTTGTGCTCGAGCAGCTCGTCGATCTGCGCCACGTACTTGTGCGTGGTGTCGTCGAGCTCCTTCTCCGCACGCCGCACCTCGTCCTCGCCGACCTCGCCGTCCTTGGCGAGCTTGTCGAGGGTGTCCTTGGCGCGCCGCCGGATGTTGCGGATGGAGATCTTGCTGTCCTCGGCCTTGGTGCCGGCGACCTTGACGAAGTCCTTGCGGCGCTCCTCCGACAGCTCGGGGAAGACCACCCGGATGACGTTGCCGTCGTTGGTGGGGTTCACGCCGAGGTCGCTGTCGCGGATCGCCTTCTCCACCGCCTGCATGGACGACTTGTCGAACACCTGCACGATGACCATCCGCGGCTCCGGCAGCGTGAACGACGCCAGCTGGTTGACCGGCGTCGGCGTGCCGTAGTACTCCGCGGTGATCTTGTTGAACATGGCGGGGGTGACCCGGCCGGTGCGGATGGCCTGGAAGTCCTCCTTGGCGACCGCGACCGCCTTCTCCATCTTCTCCTCGGCTTCGAGGAGGGTCTCGTCGATCACTGTGACTCCCATGTCATCTGGTCGGCCCTGGCACCGCGTTCCGGGCAGCGGTCAGCCCTGTGCCGGGCTGACCAGCGTGCCGATCTTCTCACCCCGGACGGCCCGGACGATGTTGCCCTGCCCCATGAGGTCGAAGACCACGATGGGGAGCGCGTTGTCCATGCAGAGACTGATGGCCGTGGCGTCCATGACCTTCAGACCCCGCTGTAGAACCTCACCGTAATCCAAACGGTCGAACTTGACCGCCTCTGGACTCTTACGGGGATCGGCGTCGTAGACGCCGTCGACCTGAGTGGCCTTCAGGACGGCCTCGGCACCGATCTCCAGCGCGCGCTGCGCGGCGGTCGTGTCGGTGGAGAAGAACGGCTGCCCCAGCCCCGCGCCGAAGATGACGACCCGGCCCTTCTCCAGGTGCCGGATGGCGCGCCGCGGAATGTACGGCTCGGCCACCTGGCTCATGGTGATGGCGGTCTGCACCCGGGTGTCGAGCCCGAGCTTCTCGAGGAAGTCCTGCAGCGCCAGGCAGTTGATGACCGTGCCGATCATCCCCATGTAGTCGGCGCGGCCGCGGTCCATGCCGCGCTCGGCCATGACGGCGCCGCGGAACATGTTCCCGCCGCCGCACACGACCGCGACCTGCACGCCGTCCTTCACGGCCTCGGAGATTGCCTCCGCCACGTGCTGCACGACCTCGGGGTCGATGCCCAGGGGATCGCGCCCGGCGAACGCCTCGCCCGAAAGCTTCAGCAGCACCCGCTTCCAGCCCGCGCGCGGCGCGTGCTGCCCGGACGACGGGGCCGCCGTCGCACTGGTGGTCGTCTTCTCCGGCACGTCGGCGGCCTCCTCGTTGCGTCGCTGAATCTCGGGTCCCTGTCTCCAGAGTGCCCTTACGCCTGCCCGACCTTGAACCGGGCGAAGCGCACGACCTTCACGCCGGCCTCGTCCAGGACCTTCGCGATGGTCTTCTTGCCGTCCTTCACGAACGCCTGCTCGACCAGCACGAAGTCGCGGAAGTAGGCGTTCACCCGGCCCTCGACGATCTTCGGGATGGCCTGCTCCGGCTTGCCCTCGTCGCGGGTGAGCTGCTCGGCGAGCGCCCGCTCCTTCTCGATCACCTCGGCGGGGATCTCCTCGCGGGTGAGGTACTTGGGCGCCATCGCCGCGATCTGCTGCGCGACGTCCTTGGCGACCTCGGTGTTCTCCTTGTCCAGCTCGACCAGGACGCCGGTGGTCGGCGGCAGGGACGGGTCGGACTTGTGCAGGTAGCTGGCCACGTACGCGCCCTGGAAGTGGGCGAAGCGGCGCAGCTCCAGCTTCTCGCCGATCTTCGCGCTGTTCTCCTCGATCAGGGCCTGGACGGTCTTGCCGGCCTCGATCTCGGCGCCGAGCAGGGTCGCCGCGTCCGCCGCGCCGCTGCCCGCCGCGAACTCGACCAGCCGGTTCGCCAGCTCGATGAACTGCGCGTTCTTGGCGACGAAGTCGGTCTCGCAGTTGAGCTCCAGCAGCGCGCCGTCGCCCGAGCCGTTGAAGTGCTCGGCGACCAGGCCGTTGGCGGCGGTGCGCTCGGCGCGCTTGCCGACGTCCTTGGCGCCCTTGAGGCGCAGCAGCTCCGTGGCCTTCTCGAAGTCGCCGTCCGCCTCGGTCAGGGCGTTCTTGACGGCCATCATGCCGGAGCCGGTCAGGTCGCGAAGCCGCTTGACGTCAGCGGCGGTGAAGTTGGCCATCGCTCTCTTCGCTTCTCTCGTCGTTGGTCGTGGACCCGCGACGGTCCCGGCGGCGTCGCGAGGACGCCGCCGGGACCGCGGGATCAAGCCTGCTGGCCCTCGGCGGGGGTGTCGGCCGGAGCCTCGGCGGGCGCCTCGGCAGGAGCCTCGGCCTCGGCCTCGGCCTCGGCGGCCGGCGCGGCCTCGGCGGGCGCCTCGGCCGGAGCGGCGGCGGCCTCACCCTCGGCCTGCTTGTTCTCCAGCAGGTCGCGCTCCCACTCGGCCAGCGGCTCGGCGGCACCGGAGGCGGCGCCCTCGGCCGGCTTCTCGTCGCCGCCGGACGCGGCGCCCGCGCGCGCGAGGAGACCGTCGGCGACCGAGTCGGCGACGACGCGGGTCAGCAGGCTGACGCTGCGGATGGCGTCGTCGTTGCCCGGGACCGGGTAGTCGACCTCGTCGGGGTCGCAGTTGGTGTCGAGGATGGCCACGACCGGGATGCCGAGCTTCTTGGCCTCGTTGACCGCGATGTGCTCCTTCTTGGTGTCCACGATCCAGATGGCGCTCGGGACCTTCGCCATGTCGCGGATACCGCCGAGGGTGCGCTCCAGCTTGTCCTTCTCACGGCGCAGGCCGAGGAGCTCCTTCTTGGTCATGCCGGAGCCGGCCACGTCGTCGTAGTTGATCTCCTCCAGCTCCTTGAGCCGGGTGAGCCGCTTGTGGACGGTGGAGAAGTTGGTCAGCATGCCGCCCAGCCAGCGCTGGTTGACGTAGGGCATGCCGACGCGGGTCGCCTGCTCGGCGATGGACTCCTGCGCCTGCTTCTTGGTGCCGACGAACAGGATCGTGCCGCCGTGCGCGACCGTGGCCTTGACGAACTCGAAGGCGCGGTCGATGTAGGACAGCGACTGCTGCAGGTCGATGATGTAGATGCCGTTGCGCTCGGTGAGGATGAAGCGCTTCATCTTCGGGTTCCACCGGCGGGTCTGGTGGCCGAAGTGGACGCCGCTCTCAAGGAGCTGCCGCATGGTGACGACGGGTGCCATTGCCCGTGTTCTCCTTCTCTGGCCCTGCCGGGCCGCATTTGGTTGTCGCCCTGCGCCCGGGCATCGCCCCACCGTCGCCGCGGCGACGGACCGAGGGGCGGCGCCCCACCATGTCTTCGGTGGCATGCGGACGCGTGAAATCAGCCGCCGGGACGCCCCTTGGCGGCTGTGATCCGGAACGTTCCCCGGATCCGTGACCTCTCCGCTCACCGGGAGCGGCTTCCCGCCTCCCCGCCTGACGGCGGATCGGCGACGGCCTGGCCCTGGCCGGTGTCCTTCCGGGCACGCATACAGATTATCAGGGCGCGGACGCGCCCGTGAATCAACGGAGCGAGCGGTTATCCACAGTTGGCGCACCTCCTCGACGGCCGGTCCGCCGGGCGGCAGGCTCCTGGGCATGACGTTGCTCACACTGCTCCTCACCTGCGTGATCACCGCCGTCTCCCCCGGAGCGAACGCGGCTGGCTCACTGGGCGCGAACGCGGTCGACCTCCCGGGAGCGCACGCCGCCGTCTCCCCTGGAGCGAACGCCTGGAGATGGCCCTTAGGCCCACCCACACCGCAGATTCTGCGCGCCTTCTCGCCGCCCGCCGTCCCGTGGGGTCCTGGCCACCGCGGTGTCGACCTCGCGGCACGGCCCGGCGAGCCGGTGTACGCCGCCGGTGCCGGACGGGTCTCCTACGCCGGAAGCCTGGCCGGCCGGGGCGTCGTGGCGGTCGATCACGGGCCGCTGCGCACGACGTACCTGCCCGTCCAGCCCAGCGTCAAGGCCGGGCGCCAGGTGGCCTTGGGCGCCCGCATCGGCGTCTTGGAGGACGGCCATCTTCACTGCCCGACGCCATGCCTGCACTGGGGTCTGCGCAAGGGACGTGTCTATCTGGACCCTCTGAGCCTGGTCAGGCGGGAAGTACGGCTGCTTCCCCAGTGGCCGCGTGCCGCACCGCCGCAGAAGGCATCAGGGAAGGCCCACGAACGACATCCCCCGTCCGAGGAGCCGTCCGCTCCCAACATGACGCTCCGTGACGCGACGACGGCCACGGGCGGGGCCGTCACGGGGCTCGTCGTCGCCTACTCGCTGTCCTTCGCCTGGCGCCGAACTCGCGCACGCGGCCGCTCCCGCCGTCCGCCGCCCGGCGTGATCGACCTCGCCCATGAGCGCCGCCTGCGCCGCGTCCCCCAAAGCCGCCAGGAACGCTCCTAGTCGTCTCTGGCGGCGCGGGGGTGGGCCTGGCGGTGGACCTGCTTGAGCCGTTCGGCCGAGACGTGCGTGTAGAGCTGGGTGGTCTGCAGGGACGCGTGGCCGAGGATCTCCTGGACACTGCGGAGGTCCGCGCCGCCCTCCAGCAGGTGCGTGGCGGCCGTGTGGCGCAGCCCGTGGGGGCTGAGGTTGGGCATCGTCCCCGCGTCGGCGATCCGTGAATGGACGATGCGGCGGGCGCTGGTCGGGTGGAGGCGCCCTCCGCGAGCGCCGAGGAACAGGGCCGGGCCGCTGGTCTCCGTCGCCACCGCAGGGCGTCCGGCTCTGAGCCAGTCCTCGACGGCCCGGACGGCCGGCTCGCCGATCGGGACGGTGCGCTCACGGTTCCCCTTGCCCAGGACGCGTACGGTCCGGCGGCCGGTGTCCAGGTCGTCGATGTCGAGGCCGCAGAGTTCGCTGACGCGCACGCCAGTCCCGTAGAGGACCTCCAGCACGGCCAGGTCGCGCAATCCCATCGGCCCTTCGGCGTCCAGGGTTTCGAGAAGGCGCGCCGCATCGTCCTGCGTGAGCACACCGGGGAGGTCGCGGCGCTTCTTCGGCGTGCCCAGCAGCAGGCCGGGGTCGTTCTCCAGTAGCCCGCGCCGGTGCAGGTGGTGGGTAAAGGCCCGGGCGGCGGCCGTCCTGCGAGCGAGCGTGGCGCGCGCCCGCCCGAGGGCGTGCTGGCGGGCGAGCCACGCTCGCAGGAGCGACACGTCCACTTCTGCCGGTTCCGTCACGCCGACGGTTGACGCGTATGCGCACAGGTCCGCCAGGTCACCGAGGTAGGCGCGCAGCGTGTGCGGTGACACGCCGCGCTCGGCGTGCAGGTGCCGGCCGAACTCGTCCACGGCCTCGTTCAGATCCACAAGGCCACGCTGCGGCACCCGCCCGCCCCGAGCAAGCACCCACCACCGTTTTCGCCGGATCGCCGCGAATGTCGCGGAGTTTTCCACAGAACGCCGTTCCAGTTCTCCGCGGATCCGGCGTCCGGCAGCGTCGGAGCCCGGAGGTGAGGCACATGAACGCCCGCATCGAACTGGGCCGGCGCGGAGAGGACGCGGCGGCCGCCTACCTGACCGGGCTCGGCTGGACGGTGCTCGACCGCAACTGGCGCTGTCCCGAAGGCGAGCTCGACATCGTCGCGCACGACGGCCGCGGCCACGTCGTCTGCGAGGTGAAGACCCGCCGCTCCGCCCGGTACGGCGACCCGCTCGAGGCCATCACGGCCGCCAAGTCGTCCCGGTTACGGCGGCTGGCCTGGCGGTGGGCCGCCGCGCACGGCGTCGGCGGCGCGCAGGTCCGGGTGGACGTGCTCGGCCTGGTCGTCAAGGGCGACGGCTTCTCGATCGATCATCTGAAGGAGGTGTGCTGAATGACGCTCGCCAAGACCCGCTCGGTGTCCCTGGTGGGGGTGGACGGCTTCGTCGTGGACGTCGAGGCCGCCCTCACCAGCGGGGTGCCCGGCCTGCACCTGGTCGGGCTGCCCGACACGGCCCTCAGCGAGGCCCGCGACCGCGTCCGCGCGGCGATCTTCAACTCCGGCGAGGACTGGCCCAACCGGCATGTCACCGTCTCGCTGTTCCCGGCGAGCATGCCCAAGAAAGGTTCGATCTTCGATGTCGCGAACCTCACTATGAGGCGCTACTAGCGACCTTTGGAGGATCGCCACAAATGCGCGCCAGAACGCCCTATGGCCAGGGAAAACAGTCAGCCGGCTACCTCTTCTACTACGAGCAGGAGGACGAGCGGCCGACCGGCCCAGGGTTCTGGCGTCAGCTCATTCGGGACGCGGCCTGGACGGCGTGGCCGTGCATCGTGATGGCGGCGGCCGTATGCGTCAGCGACTGGTGCTGGTGACCGGTCCCGGCCGCCGCGCACTCCATCTGGCCGACCGCCGCGTCTACCCGCCATGCATCAGCAGCAGCGCGGACCCGGGCGCCCGGTCGTCTGGGCGTTCGTGACGGCGGCCGTCGCCGCCCTCCTCGTCGGCGCCGCGGTGGCAGGCGTCGCGTACGCCCGCGGCGGCGGGAAGGCGCGCGCCGGCGCGGCCCCGACCACGACCCGGCCCGTCACCTACGATCCTGCGGCGCTCCAGGCGTGCCAGGTGCGGAAGCTTCGGACGACGGTCGGGCGCCGGGCCGAGACGGTCATGCGCCGGTCGCTGGAGGCGACGGACGACAGCGACCAGGTCGCCCTGCGGGAGATCCACATCCGGTATGCCCCCGGCGGGACGCGCCCGGACCTCCTGACCCTGCGCGACGCCGCCGCGGCGATCGCGACGTGGTGCAGCGACAACCACATCGGCTGACCCGGTTGACGCGCCCGCTCCGGTGAGTGATGGTCGTGTAGCAGAGAATTGCAACCGGAAGGGTGTCACCATGCAGCCACGCTTCATCGGAATCGACCCCGCGACCCCCGGCAACAAGTGCCCGTCCGTGTCCATCGACGAGGACACCGGCGACTTCCTGTTCCAGGGCTGGACCGTCACCGACCCCGACGTCCTGGCGAAGATCGCCGAGCACAGCCCCATCGCCGACGACGAGTCCATCGTGCGGCTGCCCGCCCGCATGGCCCAGATCATCGCCGACGCCGTGCAGGCCAGTGCCCGGGTTCGCTGACCTGTTCGCCGGGTGCCGCCGCACCGCGGTGCACCTGGAGATGCGGGACGCCTACACCCCCGACGATCCCGTCTTCCTGGACTGGAAGGCCGGCAAGGCCGTCGATCCGGCCGAGACGTGGCAGGAGTGGTACGAGCAGGTCCGCGAGACCGTCACCCGCGGCGTACAGGTGCGGCGCGCCCGGATCGTGTCCGAGCCGATCACCGACTTCATCCGCTACGAGTACGACCTGACCCGCGGCCTGAACCTCGCCGCTGGGGAGGACGTCCGGTGGCTGCCGCGCCGCCGCGCGTCCGACCTCGCCCTCCCGGGGAACGACTTCTGGGTGTTCGACGACGAGGTGGTGCTGTTCAACCACTTCGCCGGCGACGGTAGCGTTCCGCCGGACGGCGACGAGGAGGTCACCTCGGACGCGTCGGTGGTGAAGCTATGCGTGTCGGCGTTCGAGGCGGTGTGGGCGCGCGGCATCCCGCACGAGGACTACCACCCCGCCTGACCTCGCCCCGCCCCGCGCCATGTCGTCGCCGTCGTCCAGCGCCCAGCGCGCCCGCCAGGCCCTCGCCGGCCGCCTCCGCGAGATTCGCCTCGCGGCGAGCGTGACCGGCCGGGGCCTGGCGGCCGAGGCCGGCTGGCACTTCACGAAGGTGTCGAAGCTGGAGACGGCGACGACCGCGCCGTCAGCCGACGACATCCGCGCGTGGTGCCGGATCTGCCGCGCTGACCACCTCGTCGAGGAGCTGCTCGCCGACCGGCTCGCCGCGGATTCGGCGTGGATGGACTGGCGGCGGATGGAGCGTGCCGGGCTCCGCCAGGCGCAGGAGGCCGTGCGGGACATCTACGAGACGACGCGGCTGTACCGGTCGTACAGCCCGGACGTCATCCCCGGCCTGCTCCAGACCCGCGCCTACGTCACCGCGATCCTGGAGGCTGTCCGGGCGCGCCGCGGGATCACCGTTGACGACATCGACGCGGCGGTCGCCGAGCGGATGGCGCGGCAGCACATCCTGCACGAGGGCGACCACCGGTTCGCGTTCGTGCTGGAGGAGGCGGCGCTGCGGTACCGGCTCGGTGACCCGGCCGTGGTCGCCGGGCAGCTCGGGCACCTGCTGACGGTGATGTCGCTGCCCTCGGTCGCGCTGTCGATCATTCCGCTGGACGCGCCCCGCCCCATGACGTTGTGGCCGGTGGAGGGCTTCTACGTGTTCGACGAGGTCCAGGTGAACGTCGAGCTGGTCTCGGGGTTCCTGACGATCACGCAGCCGCGGGAGGTCGCGGACTACTTGGAGGTGTTCGCGGATCTGTCGGCGGTTGCGGTCTCGGGGGCGGCCGCGCGCGCGTTGATCACGCGGGCGATCGGTTCGCTGGAGTAGCTGCTGCAACATTCTGCTACATCCTCGACCGGCGATCGCGCCGGTACTTACGGTCACGGCATGACTTCCGCGCACCCCCATGCCAATGCGCAGCTCCAGCAGCTCAGGGCCCGCCTGGACGGGCAAGGTTTCGAGGCCGGGATCATCGGCGGCAAGCTGTTCGTCATCGCGCCGCCGACCGCGGAGCGCGAGGGCTCACGCCTGATCGACGTCCTCGCGCCCACCTCCCGCCCGGATGCATATGGGCTCATCTGGTATCAGGGCGAGGGCCGCCGGACGGTGATCGTCACCGCCGAGCCCCGCGGCGGCGACGGCGACAAGCTGTGGTTCTACGTGGACGGCGAACCGCTGATCGAGGCCAGCCATGTCACAGACGCCGCGATGTGGATCGGCAGCCGCCTGACGAACGCCCGGGCGGGGCGATGAGCGGGCCGACGAGCGAGCCGCCGCCATTCACCGGTGACGACGCGTTCGACCTCAACTCGCTGCGCTTGGCGTTCCCCACCTGGCAGATCGTGCAGGCAAACGGCCTGTGGTGGGCCACGCGCACCCTGCTCAGCGAGAACATGGCCGGTGCCCTGCACGGGACGTCCCCGGCAGAGCTGTACGAGGCGCTGATGCGGGCGCAGAACCGCCGATAGAGCTGCGGCCTCGGTGTCCGGCGCGGCGGCACCGGGGCCGCGCCGGACCTGCGAACGGAGAGGCTGAGATGTCAGGTGACGAACGTGCCGCGCCCGCGCACCGTGCGTAGGACGCCCTCTTCGTTCAGCAGGCGGATGGCGGCCCGGACGGTGTTGCGCGCCACCCCGAACTCCTCGACGAGGTCGTGCTCCGCCGGGATCGCGCGGTTCGACTTGTAGACGCCATCGGCGACGCGCTGGCGGATGATCGCCGCGACCTGGACGTAGATCGGGTCAGCGCCCTCGAAGTCGATGCCCACAGCCCGACCGTAGACAGGCGGGGGCATTGCTACCTCTCCCAGCCTGACGCTATACAGGTTGGGAGAGGTAGGTACATCTCCGCAGCCGGACGGGCCTGGCGCCGCCCATAGACGACCGCGGGCCGGGACGTGCCATGGGCGCGAGTGCACCCGGCCCGCGGTCCTTCTCTCTGGCCGCATCGTGCCACTCTGTAGACTGCTCTACACATCTTCCTGTAGAGTCCTCTACATCAGCACGGCGGACCACGGAGGACGAGATGAGCACCCAGCGCCACGAGATCGAGGCTTGGCTCGGCGACGACCACGGCCTGACCGACGAGCAGATCGACGACCTGATGCGCGAGGCCGACGAGATAGCCGAGCGCTACCCCGACGAGGGCGACCAGGAGGAGCGCGACGCCGCGCTGACCACCGCCTACCGGCTCATGACGGGCGAGGTCGAGGAGATCGTCGAGGAGCTGGGGCGCGAGCGGCTCGCCGCGCGCATCGCCGAGGCGAAGGCGCTGGCCGGGCTCCGGCAGGCCGCCACCATGCTCATCCCTACCGCCGAGTCAGAGTCCGGCTTTGCCCGGCGCGCGAACGTGGACCGGATGGCCGTGCGCGGCTGGCTCGGCAAGCGCTGACCCCGAACGCGAAGAACGCCCCGCCTCCCGAAGGAGACGGGGCGTTCGTGTCGCGCTGGTGCGGAGCACCTTGTCCCCGAAGGGAGTCAGGCCAGCGCGCTGGCCGTCCGGCACTGGGCCGGGGTGCCTCTTTGGCGAGAGGGCTTCAGTCTACCGGTGCGGGACGTACACCGGCTTCTTGCTGGTGAACCCGAGCGCGAGCAGCCACTTCCCGATGCTCGGGAAGGACTCCTCCAGCAGGCGGATCACGCCGTAGTAGGCGAACCCGATGACGGCGGTCACGATCGTCGTGACGGCGCCCTCGTCGAGCCCGAGGCCGATCCGGGCGGCCTGGCCGAGGATCAGCGCGACGACCATCGGGACGATGGTGCGCAGGATGCTGGGCAGCATGGGGCTCCTCACTTCAGGCCGAGCACGGCCTTGATGTCCGCGATGGCCTTCTCGGCGATCGCGATGATCTGCCCGGCGCAGCCGGTCGGCTGGTCGGGGGTCGGCGTGGGCTGCGGGGCGGGCTCGGACAGCGGCACGAGCACCGTGACGTCGCCGTCCTCCGACAGCAGCCGCTCGAAGTCGTCCCACGAGATGAAGGCGCGCCCGTTCTGCCCCCAGGACTCGCCCCACGAATTCGTGAAGCCGATCAGGCGCCGCTCCACGTCCAGTTCGTCGAGGCAGATCTCGTGCCCGCCGCGCACGTACGCGCCGCGCTTGATGGAGATCCGGCCGGTGCGGTCCGGCTCGTCGAAGGACGAGTACCAGTTGATCCCGGCGATGACGGGCCGCTGGGCGAGCGCCGTCAGCGCGGCGTCCAGGCTGGTCGCGTGCGTGTAGCCGCAGATCAGCCCGGCCGCCAGCGCCGCCTTGGCGACGCTGAGCCCGTCCGAGCCGGTGTCCTCCGGCGGGTACTCCCCGGCGTAGCCGTCCAGGCTGGTCGCGGCGCTGTAGAGCGCGACGGCCTGGTCTTCGTCCTTCTCGGCGTCGCCGGTCGGGCGCGCGGGCAGGTCCGCCGGGAGCGCCGGGTAGAGGTCCCCGGAGCCGACGGCGCCCTCGGCGGCGTTGCCCGTGCAGCTTCCGAGGGACCCCTGGTTGAGCACGGGGATGAAGCGCTCGTGGCGCACGGACACCAGGGCGCCGCGCGGGCCCGCGACGACCTGGTACGCCAGCGAGCGCGGGTCGTGGTTGACGTGCCGGCCGAGCCGGCGCCCCGGCTCGGGCAGTTCGGGGATGCGTCGGTACAACGTGCCTCCAGGCATGGGAAAGCCCCGACCGCTGGCCGGGGCGTCGAGAGGGGGGTCAGGTTGAGGCGGGAGCGGCTTGCGGCGGGCGCCCGTCCTCACCGAGCGAGCCGACGCACATCTCCCCGCACGCGCAGTAGATGCGGTAGCCGAGGATTCCGGCGAAGCGCGGCTCGTCGAAGACGTGGTCACAGGCCGCCCGCCGGGCGTCTTCTTCGCAACGCCAGCAGTACCAGCCCTTGCCGGAGTTCCAGGTCTTGCGGTGCCCCCGCTCGCAGCGTGCAGGCACTTCAGTGCACGCGCAGGAGCACGCTCCAGGTGACCGGCCCGACGACGCCGTCCACGTCCACGCCGCCCCACTTCTGGACCGCGCGGACCGCCTTGTCGGTGGAGTCGCCGAACTTGCCGTCCACCTTGATCTTCGGGTGCGAGCGCGCGAGGAGGAGCCCCTGCACGCTCTGCACGTGCTCGCCGGTTGAACCCTTCTTCAGCTCGGGGAGCTTCTGCACCATGACCTCCTGCCAGTCCGAGGCCGCGCCCGCATAGGCCGGCCGTCCGTAGCCCGCGATCACACCCGCCGAACGGACGCGCCGCGCGCACGAGTCCGAGGTATTGCCCTCGATCGTCTGGACCCGGCCGCCGCCGAGCACCTTCTCCACCACGCCGACGTGGTCGATCGCGCCGACCGAGTCGGTGCCGTTCCAGTCGAAGAAGACGATGTCGCCCGGCTTGCAGTCGTTGACGTTCGCCGTGGTCCCGGCGTGCCAGCGGCCGATCTTCTGGAAGTCCTGCGCGTGCCAGACGGTGTACGCCCGGTCCCCGCCCGGCAGGACGGCCGCCGTGCATCCGCCGTGGCGCGCCCAGTAGGTGATGGACATGTCGCACCAGGAGGTGCGCAGGTAGTCGGCGCCGTGCCGGTTGGCGTACTCGCGGGTGATGACGTTGGGCCGTCCGGCGATGCCGAGCGACCGGCGGGCCTGCTCCAGCATCGCGCCGCTGGTGCCGACGGCCGCCGCGCGCGCGGACGCCCGGTAGGCGCCGTCCGGCGAGGGCGGGCCGTACAGCGCGCGGAGCACCTGCTCCTCGTCCGGTTCGGTCGGGCCGGCCAGGACGTCGGGCAGGACGATGTTGCTGTCCATCAGCACCCCGTTTCGATGCGAAGGTCATGGACGCGCTGCTGGATGATCCGGCCGCGCGCGGTGGTCGCCGGGACGTCCGGCTGGTCCAGGGCGACGAGCAGGGGGCACCACCGCTGGTCCTGTTGGTGGCGCAGTTCGGCCTGGTGGTGGCTGGACTCGGCCTGGACGTGCTGGGTGTAGAAGATGTTGATGATCACGGCTGCGACGACGGCGAGGCCCGTCATGACGACCATGGTCACGTAGTAGCGGCGCCGGGTGAGGCTACTCATACGCCCCACCCCCCGTGTGCGACGCCGACGGCGGTAGCGATGGCGACGGCGGTTCCGGTGGCGGAGAGGACGAGCCACCGGTACCGGACTGCTGCAAGAGGGCCAGCCCCGCCAGCGCCCCCGGCGCAATCATCAGGACCGCGAAGAAGCCCAGGCGGCCGAGGTCGGCCTTCCCGCTCAGCTCCTCGTGGATCACACCCCACATGCCGATACCCAGGCATGCGAGGTCCCTGACGACCTTCAGCCAGTCTCGCCGTCGCCAGCCGCTGCCACGCCACACCCGATCACCTCTCGTTTCATCTCAGGCCCCGTCCCAGACCAGCTCGATACGCGTCTCGAACCCCGGCGTGATGTCGGTCGCGGTGATGCTCGACTCGGACGAGTACCAGACGTTGAGCTGCACGTAGTCACCGACGTCGAGCCACACGCTCCACGCCGCCGGAACCGTCTTCGGGCCGCCGATCGGCACCGGCATCTCCGGGCCCTCCCAGACCGTCCCCACGCCCGTCGGGCTGGCGCCGTTGACGAAGATCCCCGGAATGAGGACGAGCCCGCCGGCGCCCGTCCCAGACAGGGAGACGGCGGCGGTGACCTGATACCAGCCCGCGGCCTGGCACACGTACCGGCCCGGAGTGCCGGCGCTCCATCCGCCGTAGTTGTCCTCGTCGACCGTGTCCCAGGACGGGATGTTGTTGACGCCCTCGGTCAGCGTCCAGGCCGTGACGGCGCGGCGCGCCCGGAACCGCGGCCGGTCGAGCACGAACTGAAGGGCCATGGCCATGGTGTTGAGCTGATCGACGGCGGGGCCGCCCGCGTTGAACTCGGGGATCCACGGCACCGGGGGCAGGGTCATCGCGACTTCCAGACCGCGACGAGCCGGGACGCGTCCCCGACGCCGTCCTTCACGCTCAGCGCGGCGCCCTGCGTCTGGAGCATCTGGACCTCTACGTAGTCGTTCACGGCGAGGCGGACCTGCGCGACGGCGGGGAGCGCGGTCCCGGCGGTGGTGCCCGTCGCGGGGAAACAGCTCCCGCCGGCGTATGCGGTGGTGCCGTTGATCAGCAGCCGCGCGGCCCGGTATCCGGCGGGGCTGGCGGGTTCGGCGACGGCCGCGAGCCCGTACAGCAGGTACAGCCCGGCGCGCTTGCACACGTACCGGGACGGCGTGGCGGCCGCCCAGCCGCCGTAGTTGTCGAGGGTCTCGCCCGCGGCGGTGAAGTTGATGGACGTCCAGGTCGACGCGCCGGGCGGGATGGTCTGGGTGGTGCCTTGCGAGGTGAGGCGCGCCAGGGGCGGGTTGTGCAGGAAGTTCACCAGGTCCCGGATCTCGGTGTTCAGCGGGACTTTCCCGGCGCCGGTCGCCGACCCGGTGACGATGTCGGTGTCGGTCCAGGTGTGCGGGAGCGCCGGGAGCGCTGGCGTGGCGATGCCGGCCCAGGCCGGGTCCGCGCCGACCCACCGGACGGTGAAGCTGGGCGACTTCCCGGACACCAGCGTGTTCACCAGCACGCCAGTGTTCTGCCAGGCGCACAGCTCCACGTAGTTGTCGTTCCGGCCGTTGAGCTGGACGAGGTCCATCACCATGCAGTCGACGGCGTGCCCGGCCGCGCTGGGTTGCTTCTGCCCCTCGAAGACGGTGCCGCCGTTGACGCGCAGGCCCGCGATGAACACGTTCGTCGCGCTGGAGGAGTCGAACGGGATGTACCCGCTCGCCAAATACCAGTCCCCGCCGCTGCCCGCGGACACCGCCGAGGACTGCGGGGCGTAGTAGCGGGAAGTGTTCGTCCCGTCGTTGTGGCCGCCGTGCGTGTCGACCAGCTCGTCATAGCCGCCGATCGGGGACCAGGTGCTGGAGTTGATGCCCTGCGCGACGGACGTGACGCCCTGGAACATCGCGGGCTTGCGCTGCCACGCGACGGCGCCAGCAACGTCGTGCATCAGGTACCACGCCTTGACCGGGTCGCCGGGCACGGTGGCCGCCGCGTCAACCCACGTTCGCGGCTGCACAGGCTGGAAGACCGGTTGCCCGTCCGGCAGGTACATGGTCGTGTCGGTGCGGGTCACAGCGCGAGCACCTTCCCTCCCACGGTCCCGTAGACGGAGTCGGAGCAGATCGGCACCTGCGGGGGCGCGGACCCGAGCGTGAGCGTCACCGAGGCGTCCACGCTCGCGCCGTACTCGATGCTCGGGGCGACCTTCAGCACCCGGCAGGGGACGGCGAGGGCGGGCGCGCCGATCTGGCGGCGCATCACGGTGACCAGGTCCCCCACCTCGATGCCGAGGACGGTCGGCCACGCGGCCGGGTAGGCGTGCGCGGAGATGGTGATGGTCTCGACGCGCTGCTGCGGCCAGGCGTACCGGCCGAGCAGCCAGTTCGCCAGATGCCAGGCCCGTTCGCCGTTCCCCAGGCGCGTCTCCCGGGAGAGAGGTCCGCGCGTGCCGTACTTGCTGCTGGACAGGACGTCCTCGATGACGTTGTTCGACGACAATCCATACGGGCCGAACTGGCTGACGGTGATCTTGTTGTAGACGAAGCTCGGATTGAAGCTGGGCTTCCATCCCGGCCGGTACGGGATCTCCCCACCGGCGGTGTTGTCGCCGAACACCACACGGGTGCGCTGCTGATCCGCCATGGACCGCGACCGATACTGCAGTTGCCCGGCGGCGTCGGCGAAGAACAGCGCGTCCTCGTAGCCGACGGCCTCGTTCGCCAGGTCGGTGACCGTCCCGCCGGCCGAGCCTTCCGGCCCGACGAACGGCGAGTAGGCGTTCCCGATTATCCGGGTGCCGGACCAGCCCGTCGTGGACAGCTTCTTCTGGATGCGGGAGCCGACCTCCTCGCCGGAGACGAAGCCCTCCGTCCCGGCGTTATGGAGGTTGTTGATCTCGCTACTGGTCAGCGCGCGGGCGAAGACCGCGATGTGCGCATGGGTGGCGCCCCACGTCCGGCCGGCGCCGAAGCTGTCGGCCTCGCCGCCGATGTTGATGCCGGTCCAGGTCGCGGGCAGGTTGCAGGACCCCGACCCCTGCAGCAGGCCGTCCACGTACACCGCCCACGTGGTCTGGGTCAGGACGAGCGCCCAGGACCGCCAGTCCGCACCGGCGATCTGCAGAACGCCGAGGTCGGCGGTGGTGGTCTGCGCGTGCGTCGTCTTGTCCCACTTGGTGATGGACGCCTTCAGCGTCGTTCGGGACACCTGGAGGCGGAACACGCCGCCGCGCGCGCCGCCGCCCGCGTTGGCGTTGCGGATCGTGACCACGGCCGGGTCGGCGGTGGCGTTGAGGATGGCGTCGGCGTTGGGGTCGACGACCAGGGCGAGGCCGGTGATCGTCACCCCGTTGGCGAGCGAGGGGAACCAGCGGCTGCTGCCGACGAGGGCGTAGCCCTTGGTGGCGAGGTCGGCAGCGACGCCGCCGGTCTGCCCCCAGCCGGTGCCGTCGTCGCCGCGCACGCTGGTCTTGAAGTTCGGCTGGAGTTCGATGGACGCGACGTCCTGCGTGGACTGCCCGAAGTCGGCTTGCGCCTGCCCCGCGCCCCACTTCGAAGTGCGCTCCATCAGCACGTCGGAGGTGGTGCCGGACGCGTTCGCGGCGTAGCCGGAGCCGCTGGCGTCATCCAGCGGCCAGTACGCCATCGGGAACCGGCGGAGGATCTCCCCGCGCAGCGCACTCGGGTTGATCGCGGTGAGGGACTCGACCGCGTCCCCCGAGGTGCTCTCGGTCTGCGCCCACGCGGCGTCCCGGTAGGAGACGGCGAGGTCCCGCAGCCACCCGGACGCCACCACGTAAGCGGTGCCCTGCCACGTCATGACGAGCCGCCACGGCGTGTACAGGTCGACCTTCACGCCGGCGTAGACGTCCCCGGTCGCGGTGGCCACCTTCGCGCCGCCGGGCGTGCCGTCCGCGCGCTTGAACGTGACGGTCGTTGTCCCGCCCGCGGTGGACAGGCCGGTGACCTGGAAGACGTTCAGCTCCTTCAGGTCGCCGTCGGTGTTGGCCAGCTCGATGCGGAAGAAGTCGCCGACGTTCAGCGGCGCCGTGGTGCTCGGAACCTTGATCGTGGTGGTCGTCCCGGCCGCCGTTGCCGACGCGGTCGCGACCGGCCGGGTGGTGTACGCGCCGTCCCGGTTGTCGATGACGACGACGCCGGACCCCTGCTCGGTCGTCCCCAGCTCCGCCTGGACACCTCGGTCGGCGTCCATGCCGAGGAACCGGGCCGTCTGGTCGGTCCAGGCGACCTTCCCGAGCGGCGTGGACAGGTCGTAACCCAGCCCGATCTGGAGGCTCGTCGCCGGCCAGTTCGGGTTGGGCTGGGCGACGGCCGTGCCGGTGGTGCGCAGCGCGACCGCGACGCCGACCCAGTCCGCGGCGGCCGAGGACGTCCACGTCGCCGTCTGCGCGGTGGTGGTGATTTTCCACTGCGGGCCGAGCTTCAGGTCCGGCGCGCCGACGCCGAGCTGCTGGAGCGCGGTGAAGCCACTGCCGGTCGCCGTGAGGGTCGCGGAGTTCACGTCGATGGCGGCGCCGGCGAGCATGAAGCACTCGGCCCCGCCGGACGGCGCCGGGATCGGGATGGACAGCGACGTCGCGGCGGTCGCGGTAACGGGCGTGACCGAGTCGACGGTCGGGCGGCCGGTCATCCCGGCGACCTCGGCGACGACGATCTCGTGCGAGCCGGCGTCGAACGCGAGGATCTGCCGGGCCGCGGAGTAGACCGCGAGCCACGGCCAGCCCTCGTATCGCACGGACGGGCAGACCCACACCTCCATGCGCATGAACGCGCCCGCGTGCGTGGAGGCGGCCCACTGGGTGTCGGTGTGGATCAGCTCCCACGGGCCGCGTGCGAAGTCCCCGACGGTGATCTCGGGGATCTCCTCGGTCGTCGCGAGGTTCACGACCCGGACGGCGACGACGGCGACCAGCCAGTTCCCCGCGGTGGGGTTGGTGATGACCTCGCAGTCGGCGTCGCCCTCGGACAGCTTCCACTGCCGCGGGACGGTGATCGCCATCAGCGGCCCGCCGGGAGCGCCACGGCCAGGCGGCCGGACAGCAGTTGCGACTGGACGGCCTTGGCGAGGTTCCGCTCGCTGGTGACCGAGCCCTGGACGGTCACGTTGACGGTCACGTTCGTCACCGCCTTCGTCCCGCCGTTGTTGATGGTCGCGTACTGGGCCGGGGCGCTCAGCGTCGTCGACCCGGCGCCAGCCGCCCGGTTCATCCACGCCAGGACCGGCTCCCACTTGCGGGTCGCCGCGGCGTTCATGACGAACTCGTTGTTGGACAGGCGGACCAGGTTGGAGTCCGAGGTGTCGGTGCCGCGCCCTCGCACCTTGCCGGGCTGCTGGCGCGGCGCCCCGCCGGCTGCGAGCCCCTGGACGGGGCCGCCCATGGCCCGGCCGCCGATCGTGTGGACGATGATGCTGGCGGTCTGGGCGCGGATCCACTCGATGAGGTACTGGACGTCCGCGCGGGCCTGGCTCGTGTTGGCCGTGACCTTGGTGTTGTGCTGCTTGGGGATCGCGTTGACGGCGCCCTTCACGCCGAGCAGCTTGTCGGCGAGCTTGACCGCCTCGTCGTGGCTGTAGTGCATGGACTCGGCGGCCTTGATGATCCGGGCCCGCGCGCTCGCCATGAACTTGGCGACGTCGGCCGCGCTCGCGCCGTTGTCTCGCATCGCAACGGCGTTCTGCTGGGCCGCCTGCGCCAGGCTGTCCAACGCCTGCTCGTTGGCGATCCCCTTGGCGGTCGCAAAGCCGTGCGCCGAGCCGTTCTCCTTCAGTGACTTGTTCAGCGCCAGGACGGCCGAGCCGTACTGGGCGGCGGCCTCCCGCGAGGACAGCTCCTTGCCGGTGAGGTTGTCCAGCGCCGCTTTGAGATCCTTCGCCGACTTGGACGCCAGGTCCATGAACCGCGAGCTGGACGTCTGCGCGTCGTTGGCGACCTGCGTCGCGGCGGCCGCCCGCTCGTAGGCGTTCGATGCCGCCTGGACCGCGTTGTGCACGTCGTTCAGCGAGCCGGCGGCGCCGTCGTTGGCCTGATGCCACAGGTCGGTCGCCATCGAGATCATGTGCAGGCCGGACGGGAAGTACTCGTTCAGCTTCTCCAAGCGGGTCAGCAGCCCGATGAGCTGGCCGCTGATGTTGATCAGCGTCGAGAAATCCTCGATCAGGTCAGCGAAGGCCTGCGGGTTGTCCTTTGCCGCGTCCGCGACGGCGTTCAGCCCGTCGGAGATGTTCCGGAGGATCGTGTCCATCTTCGGGCCGAGTTCGCCGAGCACGGCCTGGAAGGCGTCCGCGAACTTCTTGATCGTCGGCTCGAACTCGCGGAGCCCGTTGAGGAGCTGCCCGACGAACTGCTCGACGACCGGCGCTAGGTCGGCGAACACCGTCTTCAGCGTGGGGCCGAACGCGTCGAAGGTCGACTGGACCGCCCGCGCGATCCGCTGGAGCGTCGGCTCCCACGGTTTCGCCCATTCCTCCAGGTCGTGGACGACGTGGTCCTTCAGACCGGAGAAGGAGGACTGGACCTGCTTGGACTTGGCCGCTGCCATGATCGCCACGGCGGACAGGGCGCCGCCGAAGGCCAGGGTGATCGCGCCGGCCGCCGCCGCGGCGACGAACGGGAGGATGGCGATCGCGGCCTGGATCTTCATGTCGACGCCGCCGACCATGCCGGACAGGCCATCGAAGGCGCGGCGCCCGCGCGACTCCATCTCACGGAACGCGTGGTCGGAGTCCCTGCCGAGGTTGCCGTACTCGTCACGGAGCCGGCGGACCAGCTCGTTGTGCTCCTTGAGCTGCCCGGACGCCCGAAGCGCCGCGAGCCGTTCCGCGATGCCGGCGGCAGCGGCCTCGCGGGCGAGCTGCCGGTACTGGTCGGCCTCCTCGTCGGTCGCGCGTGCCGCCGCGCGGGCGGCCCGGGCCTGCGCGACCTGGGCGCGCTCCAGCTCCCGTTGTGCGCGCGCAGCCGCCTGCGCCGCGCGCTCGGCGTTGCCCTCGCCGCGGGCGAGCTTCTCGGCCTCCTCGGCGGCAGCGGCCTGCGCGCGGGCGGCGCGCTCGGCCGCTTCGGCGGCCTTGCGGCCCATCTCCTCTACGCGCTCGCGCGCCTCGCGCGACTGCTCACCGAGACGGTCCGCGGACCTGGCGGCCCGCTCGGTGTTCTGGACGAAGTTCTCGACGTCGGCGACGAACCGCTCGACGGTCGTGTTATCGGCCATGCACGACCGCCCGGAACGCCTCCGCGCCGACCTCGGACAGCCGCCCGGACGCACGCAGGTCCCGAACCGGCGGGACGATGTACGGCCGCGGCGGCAGGGTCGTGCGGTGCCCGCGGCCGGCGACGCCGCCCAGGTTCTGAATCCGGTCGTACGGCAGGATCCCGTCGCTGCCTGCGGTGGCGACCCAGCGGTACGAGCCCTCGTTGACCGCCGGGACGACGACGATGTGGGTCATCAGCGCGCCGGAGATCCGCGCGGGCGGCTGCCCGGGCGCGGCCGGGGTGGGCGTCCCGCGCCGGTGGCTGCGCCTGTTCAGCGCCTCCCGGATCGCGTTCCGCCCCTCCCGGGCCATCGCGCCGGCCGCGGCCCGGCCGCCGTCATGGGCTGCCAGCTCCGCCATCCGGCGGAGCCTGTCGCCGCTGGGACTCATCCGCCTGCACCTCCCGGATCTGGTTGAGCACAGGAACGATGTAGGGGATGAGCCACGCGGGGACGTCGTCCTCCACCTGGCGGGGCGTCCAGCCGAACAGGTCGGCGAACTGCACGTACGTCAGCGCGTCGAGGATCCGGCGGGACGGCGTGTGCTCAGGGCCGGTGTCCCGGCCCTTGAGGTGGTTCTTCAGCCGGAGGAGGTCTTGCCATCCGGGGCCGGGCTGGGCTTGCTCTTGCCCGGGTCGGTAAACCCCACCGCCTCCCAGTGCGGCGCGGTGGCGTCCAGCAGCTCCAGGTAGGCGCTGCGGGGCAGGAAGTCGATCTTGTCGGCGTTGCCCTTGGGCGGCGCCTTGTCGAACGACCACGCCTCGATCAGGTGGGCGATCAGGGCATCCCGCATCCGGTCCATCAGCGCGGGCGTGAACGCGCTGGTGTCGCCGCCCTTCTTGTAGGGGGGCAGCATCCGGTTGATGGCGGTCTCGACGCGGCGGGGCATGTCGTCGAGGTCGGTGACCTCCGCCCAGCGCTCGTTTCCGTCCTTGTCCTTGCCGAGGTCGACGCGCATGGTTCGTCGATTCCTTTCTAGCTGGAGTAGTCGGTGACGGCGTTCTTCAGTACCGCCTTGATCGGGGACAGCCCGCCGGACGCCGCGGCGTCCGTCGAGTTGGCCATGGCCGAGAACGAGACGTCCCAGCCGAGCAGCGTGTCGCGCTTCTGGCCGGCGTCGGTGTACGCCGCCTTGGTCATCGTCAGCGCCAGCTCCCGCAGCGCGCCCGTGCTGCCGCCGTTGTTGACGGTGATGACCAGGGCGGGCTGCTGGTTGGTCAGCAGACCCGTGGTCAGCGGGGACTCGTCGATCGCGACGAACGTGAGCTTCCCGGACACCTTGATCGCGCCGCGGCCGATGACGTACGGCGCCTGGGTGCCGTTCGCGGTCCACATCGGGGCCAGCTCGCGGGCGATGGTGACCGACCACTCGCTGATGTTCGGGGCGCTGCTGCCCGCGATCGACACGGTGGACCGCCACGCGGGGATGACCTGCTCGCTGGTCGGGGTGTTCGTCATCGCCGCCGACGCCGCCGCCGACGGGTACGAGGTGGCCTTCCCGTCGATCTGGAACAGGCCCTCGGTGTTCCCGGACAGGGTGAGCTCGGACAGGCATGCGCCCGGGTACGCGCGGGCGCCGACGGTAGCAGTGAGCTGCTGGGAGTCGATCAGGGTGTGCGTCGGCGGCTGGCCGTTGCCGCTGTTCAGCAGCCCGAACGTGTGCGGGTAGACCCCGGACACCGCGGCGCCGACGGCGTAGTCCCCGAGGATGTTGTGCAGCAGCGACCCCAGCGCATCCATGAACCCCGGCCCGGAGAAGTCGATGTCGCACGACTCCGGCCCCATGACGCCGCCGAACTCGCTGGCCATCGAGCCGCGGTACCCGTCGTCCACCAGGAAGTCGGGCTTGTCGGTCGGGTCGAACTTGCTGAACGGCGGGAAGAACCTCGCGGCGACCTGCGTGCCGGCGGTGGTTTCTCTGCCGATCCCGAAGGCGCTCCGTGCGCCCGGCATCACGGGCATCAGTCGGTCTCCTTGTCCTTGCTCGTGCGGACCCGGGCGGCCGTCCAGCGGCTGTCCGGGGGCAGCGGCAGCTCGACGGGCTCGTGCTCGCCGGTCTCGATCAGCTCGCCGTCCTCGCCGCGCTTCGCGCCGGGGCGGGTGACGCCGGCGGCCTGCCGGATCTCGTAGGTCTGGCCGGGCTCGGCGACCAGCGTCGACCCCTTGGCCACGTCGATGTACTCGGCGTACGTGGTGGCCACGTCGCCGCCGAAGGTGTACTTCACTCGTGCTCCTATGCCTGCGGGTAGACGGTCGCGTCGAACCTGACGACCGCCTCCTGGCGGACGGTCGGCAGGGCGCCCGGCTCGTACGCCGGGACGCTGGCCGTGTCGCGGTTGATGCCGCGCTGGGACTCCCCGGCCTCCATCACCGCGCCGCCGAGCGTCCGGTCCCCGTGGATCCGGTCGGTGATCGCGTCCAGCAGGTCGTCCAGGTCGCGCTGTGCGTCCTCGATGACCGCCGTGCGGGCCAGGTGCCAGATCCACAGCTCGACGGCCAGGGGGCGGCTCTTGAAGCCCGCCGTTGGCCCGCCGAACGCGATCCGCCGCTCGCTGTCCCCGGCGAGGTGGATGGACATGACGGCGCCCATGTTCCGGCCGGCCGCCAGGGTGGCGAAGTAGTCGGGATCCTCGAAGCGCGTCGTCCAGTACGGCCGCACTCCGGCCAGCCCGGCGTCGGCGAGCGGCGTCGGCCGGTAGATCTGGCTCTTCGGGTCGAGGGGCCCGCCGAAGAACGCCGCGATCCCGGCGCGGATCTCTCTGCGGGAGGTCATCGCGGCATCGGCCCCTGGAAGGAGAACCGCGCCGCTTGGAGCACTGCGAACGCCTGGTCCCCGATCAACGGCAGCCCCGACGTGTTGCCGCCGACGGACTGGCCGCGCGACAGGTCCACCGCGCCCGCGCTGGAGCCGGTCGGGACGCCGGCCTGCATCCCGTGCCGGATGCCGTTCGCGTTGCCCTGCTCCAGCTGGTAGGCGACCTGCTCCAGCGTCGCGGCCTTCAGCGCGGCCTGGACGTCGGCGTCGTCCGGGTCGTAGACCGCGCACAGCAGCAGCCGGTCGATGTCGCGGGACGCGCGGTCGAGGAGCCGGGATGCACCCGCTGGCTCGTGGTCGTCGAGGAACGCCGTCAGCTCCGCGACCGTCGCGTACGCCACGTCAGCTCCCCTCGCCGCCGTCCGGGTCGGGCTCGTCCTGGCCGTAGGCGGCGATCAGGTCGTCCTTGGTCGCCTTCTCCGCCTCGGCCTGCTCGGCGCCGTTGGCGACCGCCCAGGCGACCCAGTCGCCCTTGGGGGCGGACTTGGCCGGCCGGGACGGCGCCACCGGCTCGGGCTCGGGCTCGTCCACGCGCCGCCACCCGGAGACCGGGTCGTCGGCGAGCGCCTGGAGGCGCTTCTCCTCGTCGCTGCCGGGCTCGGGCTGCACGCGCTCGGCGTCGTGCGCGCCGGTCCCGCGGGCGTAGATGGCCATCAGATGACCAGCCCCGTCATGACGGCGTGGTGCTTCTCGGCCCCGTACTTCAGGCCGATCTCGCCGTACAGCTGGACCTCGTCGGACGCGCCGGTCTTGGCCAGCGGCTCCTCGAAGAAGTGCCCCTTGCCGGGCACGTTGAGGAAGACCGGCATCAGGTCCTCCATCGACACGACCGCGATGGTGTCCTGCGGCATGTGCCGGTCCATCATCAGGTTCAGCGTGCCGAAGTCGGTGACGACGGTGTTGACGTTGACGCCGCCCATGGTGCGGGACGTCTCCCGGTACTGGCCGTACGCCGACGCGTACGCCTTGGTGATCGCCCGCTTCTGGACGCTGTTGCACAGCAGCGTCGCGGTGGCCTGCTCGCTGATACCGCCGTTGTCGTAGGCGAGCTGGAGCAGGTCGTTGATGACGTCGCCGGTCAGCGCGGTCGCCCACGGCTTGGTGAACGCCAGGCCGGTCGCGGTGCCCAGCGTGATCGCCGCGCCGCCGCTGCTGGCCGACACCTTGAAGTTGTTGGCGTCGACCACGGTGACGACGTAGTAGACGCGGCCGGCGACGATGCCGGTCGCGGCGCCGGTCGCGGTGAACACGATCTTGTTGCCCGCCGTCAGCCCGTGCCCGGTGGCGGTGATCGTGTCGGTCGCCGACGTCGCGCCCGTCACAGAGGTGCCCTTGGCGATCCGGTTGGTGGTGATCGCCTGGAGCAGTCCGCGGGTCTTCCGCGCGGTCGAGGAGTCGGTCGGCAGCTGGTAGGTGCCGTTGATGAAGCTCCAGTTCACGTCGAGCGCAATGGACTTCAGTGCCTGCTGGACCTGCCAGTTCAGCTCGTTCCCGACCGGGTTGGAGCCGGGCAGCGCGTTGTAGGGCGCGGCCTGCGGGCCCGCGATCTGCCCGGTCGCGGACTGCTTGGTGTAGGAGACGGACACCTTCTCCTGGTGGATCTGGCAGACGTTCCGGGCGTTCGCCCGGACGCGCTCCTCGGCGGTCGGCGCGGTCGCGCCCTCCAGCCGGACCCGCTGCGACGGGTCGCGCAGGTCGTAGGTCTGCCACTCGAACTCCGTGGCGCTGGTCTCGCCGCCGCCGGTCAGGCCGCCGATGGCCGACAGCAGCGGCGTGTCGTCGGGGGTGAGCGCGAACAGCTCGCCCACGTAGTTGGGCAGGTTGTAGGTCGTGCCCATACCGGTGATGCCGGCCATGTGGCGTTCTCCTCTACTTCAGTGCGGCGCGCTGCCGCTTCAGGGCGATCGCTGTGGCGAAGTCGCGGTTCTTCTCCGCGTCGGCGATCTGCTGGTCGATGGATGCGCGGGCGCCCGGGCCGCCGGTGAAGTCCCCGCCGGACCGGCCGGCGGCGGGCTGCTGCGCGGCGAACCGCGGCTTCTTGGCGAAGTCCTTGGCGACCTTGTTGACGGCTTCGCGGAGGTCGTCGGTGTCGAAGTCCTCGTCGAGCTCGGCGGCGACCGCGTCGCGGAACGCCTGCGAGTCGAGGAGTGCTTCGGCGTCCGCGCCGACGTTGGTGGCGGCGCGGTTGACGGCGTTCTCGTAGCGCGTTTCGAGCAGCTCGCTCTCGAACGTGCTCGCGCGCTCCTGCTCGGCCTCGTACTTGGCCTGCCAGTCCTCGCTGCCCTCGGGCTCGGCGGGCGACTGCCCGCCGCCGTTGAGCTTGTCGAGCTGCTGCTTGTAGCGCTTGGCGCGGCCCTCGTGCTTGCGGGACGCGGCGAGGCGCTCGGCGATCTGGCCGGGTGCGAGGCCGTCCGACTTCCACTGCTCGATCAGCTCGTCCCAGCCGCCCGTGTCGGGCTGGCCGGCGGGCTGCTGCGCGGCGTCGTCGGTCGGGGTGGGCTGCTGTGACGGGTCGCCCGTGTCGGGCGCCGGGGTGCCCGTGTCGGGCTCGACCGGCATCGTCATGGCTGGCTCCTACTTTCGGGCGCCCTTCATCAGGGCGCTCTTGCGGTGCTTCTTGCGGGTGGCGTCGGCGCGTGCCTTCACCTTGGGGTTGTGCTGGGTGATCCATCCGGCGAGCCGACGTGACCCGACCTTGGAGGCCAGGGCGTCGAACTTCGCGCTGCTCACTGGTCACCCCCTCTCGGGCCGGTGCGGAACGAGGGCATGCGCTCCAGCGTCGAGCGGCGGCGCAGGGACCGGCGCGTCCGGCGGCGCCTGCGCGCGGGCGCGGGCTTGCCGGAGTCCGAACGGGCCGGGACCGGGGTGAACGCCTTCGGCTTCTTCGGCTTCAGGTGGTCCTTGGCCATGCGGGGCGCCTTGAGCTTCTTCAGCAGCTCGGGCGTGAGCTTCCCCGTGGCAGGGAGGCCGAAGCGGCGCTGTGCCCGCTTGATCGCCGCCGTGGTCTTCGGGCCGACGATGCCGTCCACCGCGAGCTTCTTGCCGTCGGCGTCCTTGAAGCCGAGCCGGTTCAGCAGGGTCTGGATGCCCTTGACGGCCTTGGCTTTCTGCTCCGGGGTCGCCTTGCCCTTCCCCTTGCCGCCCTTCTTGCCCTTGCCGCCGCCCTTGCCCTTGGCGTCCTTGGGCAGGCTGGCACCCTTGGCCTTCAGACCGAGGACGCTCTGCCCAGTGCGACCGGGCCCGGTCTCGGCGACGAACTGCCCGCCGCCCGCCGCACCGGCCGCCGCGCGCGGATGCGCTGCCTCGTCGAACGGCATCTCAGCGGCCCTTCCGCTTCAGCGCGGACTTGCGGTGCGGCTTCCCGCCCCGGAACCCCGCAGCGCCCGCCTGCGCGCGCGGGATGACGGACCGCTTGTCCTCCAGGAGCCGCTGGCGCCGCATGACCTCGGCCCGCCCGGCGGACGTCGACAGGTCCAGCTCGTGCAGCGGCACGGCGGCGAGGCTGCTCTTCTTCGACTTCCCGCCGGTCTTCTTCGCTGCGGGCTTCGCGGACACCTTCGGCTTCGCCGAGCCCTTCCCGCCGCCCTTGCCGCGGTGCTGCTTGCTCGCCATCGCGCCGGGGGTGAGCGGGATCCACCCGTGCTTCCACTCGGCCATCAGTCCCCCAGTCCGTGCCGGATCGACGGTGTGTGCCCGAAGTCCACGCGCTCGCGCTGCCGGGACCGCTGGAGGCCGTGCGTGGCGATGTGCTGCCGCAGCGCGGCCTGCCAGTGCCTCACCTTGCGGCGGGCCAGGAGCCGCGCCGTGTCGTCCATCGCGGCGGCTTCGCGGCGCTTCCACTCGCGGATGTGCCGCTCGATCGCGCGCTGCCGCTGCGTCGCCGCGTACGAGCCGCGCTTGTGGCGGGCGGCGTGCGGCAGGTGCTCGGACACGCCGGGCTCGTACCGCACGACCTGGTGGTGGCAGCGCGGATGCCACAGCCCGGCGGCCCGCGCGGTCGCCATCGAGGGGCGGCCGGGGGTGTGGCCGGAGACCGATAGGACGCGGTGCTCCCACGGCAGGCACAGCGGGCAGGGGTGCGCGGACTGGAGCACCATCACCAGGTCGTCGCCGGCGGCGGTGACCGAGTCGAGGTAGCCGTCCATCGCGGCGTTCCCGGCGGCCGTCTGAAGCGCGGTCTCGACCTGCGGGACGAGCGAGAGGGTACGGCCGTGGTCGTCGACGCCGCCCACGAGGCCGCGCGAGGCGATGCGGTCCAGCTCGGCCTGGACGACGGTGCGGCGGCGGTCGTCGGGCGCGCGGGTGCCGAGCGTGACCGCGCGGGCGTACGCGCGCGAGACGCGGCGCGGCAGGCGGCCCCACAGGCGCCGCATAGCGTCCATGACGCGCTGCACGAGCCCCCGGCGGCGCGCGGGGGTCGGCGGGGCGCCGTGGCCGCGCCGGTAGGCGTCGGCGATCATCTGCTCGATCTGCGGGCCCGCCGTGGCCGCGAGGCGCCGGACGGTGGCGTCCAGGTCCCGCTGGATGGCGGCGAGCTTCCGCTGCTGCCCCGCGGCCCACTCTGGCGAGCCGATCCGCGGGCCGAGTTGCTCCGCCATGAACCGGATCGTCGTCTCCTCCCAGCCCGCGTGCAGGGCGACGACGACGCGCGGCAGGCCTTCGGCGAGCGCCGGGGACACCGGGGCGGGGATGGCCATGGGGTCACCTCCCGCCCTTGCGGCGCGGCAGCCGCCGGTACCTGATGCCCTTGCCGCCCGGTGTGGCGTGCGCCTTGTCGTGCGCGAAGCGGCGCAGGCGCGGGTTGGCGAAGAACAGCCGCACTGCGCCTTGCTCTTGAACGCGTGGTGGGGGCCGGACATGGTCAGACGCGCGGCGGCCAGACCCAGTGGCCCTCACCGTCGCCCTCGGTGCGCGACGTGGCCCAGTAGGTGTCGTTGCCGTCCAGGGAGACCTGGAGGTTGGCCGTGGTGGCGGACGGGTCGAAGACGCGCACGACCATGGCCGGGTAGGTCTGACCGGCCTGCGCGCGGTTCCCGACGTGCGCCTGGTGGCCGGTCGCGCCGCCCGTGCCGGACACGCGCGGCGGGAGGATGGTGCGCTGGAACGCCTCGAAGTCGGCGCGGCGCCGGTTGATCGCGTCCGCGTCGGCCTCGGTGAGGGTGTAGCGGACGATCCGGCCGATGGTCGGTTGCATGCTTCCTCCTGTAGGTCAGCCGAGCGCGTCCAGCGCGGCCTGGTCCTCGGACGGGGCTCCCCCACCGTCCGGGGCGCCCGGCCCGGAGTCCGGCCCCATGCCAGCCGAGTCCGGGCCGGGCACGATCTCCGGCGGCGCGGGCGGGGCCGCCTCGTCCTGGATCCGCTGCACCTCGGCGTCCACCTGCTCGCCGTCCCAGTCCGGATGCACCATCTGCACGAGCGTCTCCGTCGATGCGGCCTCGGCGGCGCGGAGCAGCTGCGCCGTCTGCGCGAGCGCCTGCGGGTCCTCCGATACCCGGTCGCCGAACTCCACGGTCGGCCGGACGGCGTTCACGCCGGAGCGGAACTTCGCGGCGTCGACCGCGAGGAGCACGCGGAGGATCTCGGCGAGCGCCGGCGACCAGTACGTGATCTTCCGGTCGCGGGTGATGTCGGAGCGGCGCGTCCGGGAGTCGACCTCGGTCGCGGTCTGCGCGACCTGCTGCTCCCCGTCCGCCGCGCTGCCGAACGTCTGCGCCGAGTAGCCGCACGCCCGGACGATCTGGTCCTGGAGAGACTGCGCGGACTGGAGGTGCTCGGTGACGCGGATCTGGAACTGCGTCGGCGTCACCATCAGGCCGCCGGCGGCCGAGTTCGGGGACTGGAGCGCGGCGACGGGGTAGATCAGCTCCTGCTCGCTGTCCCAGGTCGCCCCTTTCCCCTGGCCGAGGGACTGCAGGTAGGTCTCCGGGATGATCAGCTTCGCCTTCGCGAGCCGGATGTCCCGCATCAGGCTGGAGTACACCTCGTCCAGGGCGTCCATCAGGCCCTCGGTGCCCGCGTAGTCGGAGCGGCCGAGGTGCGCCGCCTCGGGGATCTCCCGCCAGACCCGCGACGGGCGCATGTTCGGCACGTAGCAGGCGGTCAGGCCGTCCTGCACGCCGGTCGGCATACTGTCCGGGATGCCCATGGTCTCGTCCAGGGAGTCGAGCGGCTTCGGCGTGCCGAGGTCGGCGTCCGCGCCCTGGTAGAGGCCGTTGTAGATGACGCCGGGCTCGTGGCGCTCCAGGTGCCGCCACACGTCGTTGCCCTGCCGCTTCACCACCCGCCAGAACGTCACGGCCTTCAGGCGGCCGTACCGCCAGTCCGGGATGGCGCAGTCCGCGTGCATGGCGGAGATCCACGGCCGGTCCCGCACCTTGTCGTCCCAGCAGATCCGCAGGTACACGCCGCCGAGCGCGGCGCACACCTCGGCGGCTTCGAGGAGGTCGGCGTGCAGGCCGTCCTCCACCAGCTCGTCGAGGCGCGCCTGCGTCTTGTCGTCGTCCTCCACGCTGAACGTCGGCGGCTCGCTGAACAGCAGGTCGGCGGACGTGGCGGCGATGTCGCCGGCGAGCGGGAGGTGCAGCTTGGTCCGCTTCTCGTTCGGCGGGGTCTGGGTGCCCCAGAACCAGCGTGCGGCGAGGCGGCCGAGCCAGCCGCGCCAGCCGCGCAGGTCGGTGTCGAGGGACCCGAGGGGGCGTCCGGGGTCGCCTGCGAGGGATCCGCCGTAGAGGAGGGCGAGGCGGTCGGGGTCGCCGGAGTACCACGCGGACCAGACGTCGAGGCGGGCGGTGACCATGTCGAGTTCGCGGGGCGGCCAGGGGCCTCCGCCGTTGGGGAGCGGCATCAGTCGATCTCGCGTTCCTGGTAGCCGCCGCTCTCGACGTCACCCGCCGCGGCGATGAGACCGCGGCGGGTGACCCAGTCGGTCCCATCGCTGGCCTTGCTTGCGACGATGACAGCGCCGTCCGCCTTGTGGATCTTGGCGATGAGCACGGCATCGCTGATGAGATCGCCCTCGTCGAGGTCGAGCGCGATGCCGAGCGGGCCTGGCGTAGGCATGGGTTACGCGGCCTCCCTCAGGTCGGACCGCCAAGCGGCGGAGGTGGTGAACACCGCGTACCGCGCGGCGTCCAAGCTGTGGTCGTCGGCCTTAATCGGGGCGTCTTCGCCCTTCGCCGCCTTGTCCGGGTCCCACGAGTAGCCGGGGATCTCGTTGATGAAGCCCGTGCAGCTCCGGTGCACCTTGAGCTGGCCCCGGCCGAGCAGCGAGGACACCACGCGGATCCCGTCCAACACCGAGTTGTCGGCCTGCGCGGGGACCAGGCCGTCCTGGTGGAGCTGCGTCACGAACGACGCGGCGGACGGGTCGACGATCGTCCACTGCGGATGCACGCCGATCGCCTTCAGCCAGCCCCGCACCCGCTCGGAGTACTGCGCGTCCGTGAGCTGCTGATGCATGGTCTTCGAGTCCCAACGCCACTCGTGGCCGAGGTACAGGCACTGGTCCGCGCCGAGACCGAGCGTCAGCGCCGCGAACGGGTTCGTCGTGCCGTAGTCGACGCCGACCGCGATCCACCGCCGGATGGCCGACAGATCCGAGACCACGTGCCGGTCCGGGTCCCACATGTCGAACACGGCGCCCTCGGCTAGCGCCCACTCCCCGAGGATGTTCCGGCGGTAGAACAGGCCGACGTTCTCGGCCTTCAGGTCCGCGACGTACTGCGGGTCCAGGCTCGGGTTGTCGTCGAGCGTGAAGTGCCAGCTGGCGAGGTTCAGCTGCGGGGCGCGGAGGAGGAACTGCTGGCGGAGCCAGTGGTTCGGGCCGTCGGGGTTCGTGGTGGCGAGCAGCCGCGCGCCGGGCACGGACAGGCGAGCGAGGAGCTGCGTCCAGAACGCCTCGGGGACGAGGGTCGCTTCGTCGACCAGGGCCAGGCACGCCGTCATGCCGCGCAGGCGCCCCTCGGACAGCTGGTTGTACGCGCCGATCAGGTGCACCGTCCGGCCCAAGATGACGGCGGTGTTGGAACCGCGCGTGTGGTGGACGTGCGCGGCCAGCGGCCCGAACAGGCTCGCGTCCTGGAGAGGCTCGATGATGTTGCGCTCGATGGTCTCGCGCGTCCGGCCGGCGATGACGATGAGCCCGTGGTCGGGTGCCTGCGCGACGGCGATCATGAAGGCCAGCAGCGAAGCGATGGTCTTGCCGGAGCGGACGGCGCCCGCCCAGATCGAGATGCGGACCTGGCGGGACTCGGCGATGCTCGTGATCTGCTTGGGCGACAGGACCGCCTTGACGGCGTCGAGGTTCACGTGTCCAGGACGTGGACGGGTCCGCGCGCGGCCGTGCGCGTCGCACCCGCCATCACCACCGTCAGATGCCACCACCGCGTCCCGGCCGTGGCGAGCCACGACGAGGGGATGGTGACGCGGATCTGGCCGGCGGCGGCGTCGAGGACCTCGATGCCGTCGCCGATCGCGAGGACCACCACGGACGCGTCGCCGTCCGGGGTCTCGGCGGACGGCTTCAGGTAGACGTGCACCAGGGCGCCGGTGAGGTCGTAGGCGGCGCCGGTCGCCTCGTCGGAGACGGTGACGGTCACCTGCTCGTCGTCGCCCTGGAACAGGTCGAGGCTCTTGGTGCGCTGCACGGGCACCTCCTACTCGACGAGGGCGGCGAACCGGCCGGACGGCGCGGCGGTCGCGGTCAGGTGGCCCGGCACGGTGACGGCCGCGGCGAGGCGCCCAGTGTGAGCGGTGGCGGCGACCAGCTCCGGCAGCTCCTGCACTACCGTCTGCCCGCCGCCGAGCAGCCTCGCCGCGTCCGTCTCCTCCGCCACCCCCAGATGGCGAGCCTTCACGTGCGCGAGCGTCCGCGCCTCCACCGTCTCCAGTGCGGTTCCGATGGGGTACGCCTTCCGCCGGCCGATGGGTTGCGCCGTCTCGACCAGCCCGGCCGCACCGATCAGCAGGCGTTTGGCCGTGCCGAGGGGGCGGGCGGTGTCGGTCTCGATGGCGGGCGCGGCAGGGACGAGCGTGGAGCCGGGCGCGGTCACGGGGGTCGCCGCGTCGACTTCAGAGGCGGTCCCTGCCGCGCGCTGCTTGGCGCGGCCCACCGGTTGGGCTGCGCCGGTCTCGGTGGCCGTGGCGAGCGGCCGGGTCTTGCGTGCGCCGATGGGCTGCGCCGTCTCGACGACCGCCGCGGCGGCGAGCGCGCGGCGCTTGGTCGCGGTGAGCGGCTGCGCCTGGTCGTGCTCGACGGCCGCCGTGACGGGCTGCTCGGTCGCGGACGACGCCGTGATCGTCTGCGCCGCGTTCGTCTCGACGGCCGGGGCGACGGGTCGGGTCTTGGCGCGTCCGGTCGGCTGCGCCGCGCTGATCGCCGTGGCGGTCCCGATGGGTCGGGCCTTCCGCGCGCCGATCGGCTGGGCGGACTCCACCGCGGCGGCCGTGGCGATGAGGCGGGCCTTGCTGCGCGCGACGGGCTGTGCGGTCGCCGTCTCCGCCGCGGGCGACGCCGCGCGCGCCTTGGCCCGACCGAGCGGCTGTGCCGTGTCGGTCTCGGCCGCGGTCCCGGCCGGGAGCGTCGTCCCGCCGCCGGTCTGCGGGGGCTGCACGGCGATCGTGACGACCACGCTGTTGCGGGACCCGGCCAGGACGACCGACAGGGCGCCGGTCGGGCCGACGGCGGTCTGCGGTGCGGTCGCCAGGGCGCTGGTGGTGTCCGCGCCACCCGTGGACTGGACCTCGGCGCGCTCGGTCAGGACCGCGGGATCGGTCGCCGCCCAGCCGGACACGCCGACGTTGTCGCCGACACCGCAGCCGCCGACGATCAGGCAGTCCGCCACGGTGGTGGTGACGCCGCTGTCGGACGGGGTGGAGCTGTTGAGCGTCGCAGTCGCATGGGCCTTATGCGTCGGGGTGGTGCCGTCGGCGCCGGACACGGCGATCATCGACCCGGCGCACGAGTCGGTGAACCCGTCCCACGTGTACGAACTCGGCTCGGACGCGCCGGCGACGTGCTCGAACACGCCGACCCAGCCGCCGCCACCGGTCGCCGTGCCGCTGGTGAGCGCCCACCCGGACGGAACCGTCGTCGGCGCGGTACCGGCGCCGCCGTTGACGACCAGGGCGTACAGGACGTGCCCGGCCGCCGTACCGGTCGGCTTCGGGATCGCGACGCTGGTGGTGGAGGTGGTTGGGCCGAGCCCGGCCGCGACGAACGCGGGCGCGGCCATCAGGCGGCGGAGCTGGCCCGGATGAAGTCGGCGATGGTCGCGGTCACGTCCGACCCGTCCGGGGTGATCGACCAGCCGTGCTTGGACAGCGGGATCAGGTCCGCGTCGGTGCCCGTCGAGACGTCGGGGTCGTAGCAGATGATCAGCGCGCCGACCGGGTTGCCGCCCGCGGCCGTCCAGGTGACGTCAGCGGCGTCCATGTTGACGCGGTCGTTGATGTCGTCCACGGTCGCCGTCACGCTGGCGAGGGCCTTGCGGCCCATCGTGGTCTGCTCGTTGTTCGACGCGGCGAGCAGCACCGACAGGTTGTCGTAGTCGCGCAGGACGGCGTCGGTCTCCAGGCCGGTCGCCTCGATCGGCACCACCACCAGGCCGTCATTGGCGGCCGGCAGCCCCGCGTAGTAGGCGACCTTCCCGAGGGCGATGTTGAACACGATGTCGGCCATGGTCAGCCCTCCCCGGGCGTGGTGTTGATCTGGTCGGCGGCGAGCTGGAGCGCCTCGCCGAGCTGGCCGAGCATGCTCTTGGCCTGGTCGGCGCCGCTGCCGGAGTCGATGCGCTCCAGGTCCGCGTGCGCCTTCAGCGCCGAGGTGGCGGCCACCATGAAGTCGCGGGTATCGCGCGCCGGCGGCAACGCCAGCAGCACCTGCGACGGGCCCTTCGGCGTGGACACGACCTGGATCGACTCGGCGCGCATCCGCTCCCGCAACCACTCGGCGTCGTCCAGCAGGCCCGCCGAGATGCGGGCGCGCCTCGCGCGGTTGTCCTCCTGCTTGGCCGCGACCGCCTTCGCCGTCCGGCTGCGATCCCAGGTGAGCCCCTGGTCGGCGGCGATGCGGCCGACCGTGTCCGCCGACCGCTTCAGCTTCCGCGCGATCGCGCCGCGGCTCAGCCCCTGCGCGTGCAGTTCGGCGACGGCGGTGCGCTCGGCCTGCGTGACCGGTCGTCGCGCGCGCGTCGGGCGGCCGTCTGAACGATTCCCACACTTCGAAGGCACATCGAACCTCCTCCGAGCATGCGAAAGGCCCAGCGCTGGGCTGGGCCTTGTCGACAGTTCAAGCCGGTTACTCCAATGATGCGTCACACCTTGCGACCTGCGCAACCGGAAGTGCTCAGGCTGTGAACTTCTGCACGTTGCCGAGCGCGACGTCGATGACGTCTCCGACGCGGTAGAGGGGGCGTTTGCGCTGCTCGCGGATGGCTTCGTTGCCGCGCGGGTCGGTCCAGGTGCGGGGCTGGAGTTTGCGGCGCTTGACCCACATGCGGACGGTGGATTCGCTGATCTGGACGCCGAGGCCGCGGCAGACCATGGCGACGTAGGCGGAGGAGCCGAGGAGGTTCTCGCACTGGGCGATCATCCATTCGCGGCGGTCGGCGACGTCGTGGTATTCGCGGCAGGTGAGGATCGGGCAGCGGGCGTAGGCGGCGCCGGGCTTGACGTACATGGCGGTGCTGCACGCGGTGCAGGGGCCGGCGTAGACGTAGCCGGGCGGCCGGTCGATGATCCGCTGAGCGTCCCGCACGGCGCCGGTTATCTCCTCGTGCGCCTCGATGACCCCGGGATGCCCCAAGAGCCGCGAGAGGCTCCCTGAGAGCCATCCGGCCATGGCCGCGGGGGCATTGGCGGGCCAGATGGCGGTTTCGGCGCGGTTCAGCTCGCATACCCACTTGCAGAGGGTGTTGTGAAGCAGGGCGCTGGCGTTGCTGGCGCCTTCGCCGAACGCGAGGGGGATCTCGGCCGAGCGCCCGCCGGGCGTCTTGGACGTCTGCTTGGACAGGGTGAGGTCCAGTTCGCGGGTGAGGTCGGGCACGGCGCGCAGGGCGCGCTCCAGGTCGGCCCGGCAGGCGCCGCACACGGGCTGGCCGCCGGGCGCGGGGCGCTCGCAGGTGTCGATGGGGCACGGACGGCTCAACGGGACTCCTTCGGCTCGTTGATCGTGGCAAGGCGAAGCCCGCACTCGAAGCGGTCGTCGATGGCGCCGTTCGTCCAGTACTCGATCGGATGGCGGCCCACGGCAACGGCGACGGCCTCGCCCTCGCCCGGCGCCCCGTCGCGATGGAAGTAGTCCTCCAAGCCGAACTGCATCTCCATCTCGGCGACCAGGCAAGTCCGAACTTCGACCCGACCGTCATAGAGCGTTTCGACGGGGCACGACGCCGGATGGTCGATGTCCATGCCGTCGTCCGGTTCCTCGTGAACGACGAGGAAGTGCGTGCCGCTCGCCTCCGCCCGCTCCTCGATCGCCTTGCGCGCCCGCGACGCGTGCAGGGACAGCGCGACCGCCCCGTTCTCCACCGCCTGGAGCTCGGCGCCGTTCAGCATGGCGAGGAGTTCGGCGGCCTGGTCGTCGCGGCCCGCGATGCACTCCAGGAGCGCGCCGACGGCGCCGAGGCGGATCACCTTGCAGTTGGGCTTTTCGCTCATCGGGTCTCCTTGAGGGCGTGGAGGGCGGCGGGGTAGTCCGCCCAGTCGCGCAGCATGTCGCCGGCCTGCTTGAAGCCCTCGCGATACCAGTACGGCCCCTTGAGTGCCGTGCCGTCCTTGGGGAGAGCGTCGAGTTGGTCGGCGGCGGCGTTGAGCACCTGCTCGCACACCTTCGGCGCGAGGATCTCCCCGAGGCGCCCGTACTCGATGAGTTGGGTGTGCTCACAGAGGGTGGTGTGCTTCATCTGCCATTCGGCGACCGCTTCGGCTATGAGGCTTTCGAGCTTCTGCATGGGTTTCCCTTTCAGAAAGGCGGTTCGGCTGGAATGACGTGGCGGGCGCGGGCGGGCAGCGGCTCGGCGTGCTCGGCGAGCGACGCCCCGCACCGGTGCTCCGCCAGGACCGGCCATTTGCGCTTCCCGGCGATATGCCATTGGTCGCGGCGCCAAAGCTGGCGCTTTCCATCAAAGGTGGCCAGGTCGAATGTGCCGCGCCCGGTGAGAACGGCGAGCGCCTCGCCCATCCGGTCGATCGGGGTCGGGTCGGCGCGGGCGGTGCGGGCGGCGATGTCGTCGTCCAGCCCGGACAGGACGGGCGCGCCGCAGCGGGGGCACCGGCCGAGCGAGGCGGTGCGGAAGACGCCTCCGTGCCGGCGGACGAGCCATGCGGGGATGCTCATCGGGCCGCCTGTGGATAACTAGGCCGACCTGCAAGAGTGACGGGTTGTGACGGGTCTGATGTGACTTTTGCTAGACGATTCCTTCGTGTAGGAATTCCTAGATAACCCGTCACCACCCGTCACTCCTGCTCTCACCTGCGTCTTTGCCCGTGATCATGATGTGTTCCCACACCGCGCCGGTGTTGGTGCGCTTCTTCCGGTGCCCCCGCCCCTCCAGCGCCTCGGTGAACGCCTTGTTGGTCATCTGGACGTCCTCCCCTTGCTCCTTGCACCACTGCGTGAACGCCTTGTAGAGCACCGCCGAGTTGACCGATCCGTGCCCGAGCACCACGGCCTCCTCGTCGGCGAGAAAGCGCGCGAGAACGTCGGAGTCGAGCTGGTATTTGCGTGTCGCGGCCAGCACCGAGGCGGGCGGGTTGAGGCCCTGCCGGCGGTAGTCCTGCCACCCTCTCCACAGCCACGCGAGAATGGCATCCGGAATGCCCTTGAGCTTTTCCGGCAATTCCCCGTCGCGTTCTTCGGCGGGAATGATGACGTCGAAGGGGACGGCGAGGATGCGCCGCCACGTCGCCGGGTCGTCACCGCGCACCTGCGGCAGGTGGTTGGTGAGCATGAAAAGGGTGTGCGTCGGATCGAATTGGATCGGGTTGCGGTAGAGCATCTTGGCGTTGACGGGGTCGCCGCCGGTCAGCTTCTTCATGGTCGGCTCGTCGAGCTTGGCGCCCTCGCCGATCTCCGAGCAGAACGCGATCCGGGCGCCCTTGAGCCGCATCCGCTCGGGCGCGAGGTTGGCGTTCCGGGTCACCAGCAGCAGGTCCGCGGGGACCTCGATGGCGTAGTCCCCGAGGGCGTGCAGGATCGCGTCGCGCAGCGTGCCCTTGCCGTTGGCGCCGAGCCCGTGCCAGATGAACAGCACGTGCTCGCGAACCAGGCCGAGCAGCGCGTAGCCGAGCTGGCGCGCCAGGAACGCCCGCATCTCGCCGTCCGGCTGGATGCGCTCCAGGAACTCCTCGAACACCTCCGAGCGGGCGTCGGGGTCGAAGCCGGCCCGCGTCACCTTGGACAGGTGGTCGGCCGGGTCGGGCGGCGCGAGCGTCCCGGCCTCCAGGTGGACGGTGCCGGTCGCGGTGTTCAGCAGCCGCGGGTCGGCGTCCAGCTCCCGGCCGGCCAGCGTGCACGGGTGCATGTTGGAGGCCAGGTCGAGCACGCCCCGCACGCCGCTGGCGGACTCCACCTTGCCGATGTCCTTGAACAGGTTGGTCCGGGCGTCCCCGGTCATCTCCGGCAGTTCGGTGAACGCCTCGGAGACCAGCGCGAGCACGGCGCGGTGCTCGCCGCCGTCGAGGCACTGCGCCCACCGCGTCCCGTCGTAGTGGTGCCAGCCGACGCCGTGCACGTGCAGGTACTCGCCGCCCCAGCGGGCGGTGAACCGGTGGGCGAACCGGAGCTGCCCGCGGTGCTGCTCGTGCCCGTAGTCGGGATGCACGGGCACCGGGCGAAGCTCGTGGACGGTGGCGAGGTTGCCCTCGGTGCCGCCGGCCGCACCGGGCCGCGGGTTGTCGGCCGTGAAGGGCCCGTGCACGGCCGGCCGGTAGTCGGCGATGAGGGTCACGATGTCGTCGTCCTCGCGCGGCATCGGGTCGCCGTAGCCCTGCCTGGCCAGCTCGCGCGCCGCGGCGGCGTGGTCGCCGCCGTGCTCCAGCAGCGCGTACGCCCCGAACTTGCTGTACGGCGTCTCCGGCTCGAACTCGGTCGAGGAGGAGAAGACGAACAGGTTGTCTCCTTCGCGGGTGCCGGTGGTGGCGGAGATGCCGCGGTCCTTGCCGGGCCGCCGCCAGGCGAGCCCGCGCCCGTAGGACGTAATGGCCGTCCAGCCGTGCGGAGCGAGGATCTCCCGCCAGTCCGCGCGCTCGTTGAAGTCGTCCCCGGGCCGCTTCCCGTCGGCCCTCCTCGGCCCGCTGAGAGCCGAGGAGGACGGGGCGGGCGCGGGCGGCGCCGCGGGGGCGGGCATGGCGTCCAGGAGCGAGGCGATGGCGTGGACGGCGTCGCGCTCCTCCTCGCTGATCGCCGCGACGGTCTCGGGCCCGCCGGCCAGCAGCGTCCAGGCGCCGCCGGAGGGGTGCGTGCGCCCGGCGGACGGGGCGGTGACGACGTATCCGCCCTCGCCGCGGGTCTCGATGAGCACGCGGACGAACTGCTTGCCGGGCTGGCGCTCGCGGATGGCGCGCTCGGACTCGGTGAGCTCGTCGTCGCGCGCCGGGCGCCGGGCGAGCTTGGTGTTGCCGCGCAGTTCGCCGTCCACCCGGTAGAGGATGTGCAGGCCGTTGGAGGGCGTGGACTCCAGGTAGCCGTTGACCAGCCGCCGCCACAGCTCGCCGAGCCCGTGGTCCTCGAAGGCGTCGGCGAGCCGCTGCACGAACCCCTCGCGCACGGCGCGGCCCTCGAACTCCAGCATCTCCAGGCCGCCGGAGACGGCGCCGGTGACGACGCCGATGCCCTGCGGCGCCTCGGTTGCGAACCAGGCGTTCACCTGCTCGGCGGTCGGGCGCTCGGTCTGGTAAATCTTCCACGCGCTGATGGGGGCCTTGGTGCCGTCGGCGCGGGCGGGGACGACGGAGAAGCCGTTGGCCGCGAACGCCTGCGCTGCTTCGTACAGGCGGGCCGCCTCGTCGTTCACTGGCACCTCTCACGTTCGTCGTGTCGATCGATGGGACAGGCCCCGCCGCCGCGGAGGGAAGACCGCGGCGGCGGGGCGTGGACGGGTCAGGCCAGGCCGAGCCGGGCCTTCTCCTCCGCCGGCAGGTTGGCGATGGCCGCGAGCATCTCCGGGGAGAGCGCGGGCGCCGCCTGCTGGACCGGCGGGGCCGTCGGGGCGGCCTGCGGGACCGGCTGGGGCGCCGGGGCCGGGGCGGGCATCGGCTGCGGCGCGGGCGCCTGCGGGACGAACGCGGGCACCGCCTGCGGAACCGGCTGCGCCGGGACCGCCTGCGGCTCGCCGCCGTTCAGGAAGTCGTTCGCCGCGGCGTTCGCCGGCGGGACGTAGCTGGCCGCGTACTGCTTGGGCGGGTTGCCCCGCGTGGCCTGCCCGTCGGCGATGTACTGCACGGTGAGCGTGCCGCCGACCTTCAGGCCGGGCGCACCCGCCTTCCGGACGGCGTCGCGGACGGCGGTCTTCATCTGGCCCTTGACGTAGACGGCGCGCTCGCCGTCGTCGTCGGGGTTGGCCGGGTCCCGCTCGGCCGTCTGGAGGACGACCATCAGCTGCCGGCGCGGCGTGCCGTCATCCCAGGTCTTGACCTTGCCGGTGTCGAAGTCGGTCTGGTCGCGGACCTCCGGCTCGCGGGCGATGGTGCCCGTCACGGTGGTGCCGATGACGGGGAACTTCGCGGATGCGACTCCGCCCTGCATGAGGAATTCGTCGGCGTTCATGTGCTGCCTTGCTCCCTTGCTGCTGTGCTCGCGTGCTGCGATGCGGATGGGTGGGTGTTACGAGGCCAGGAGGCCGGCGAACTCGGCCGCCGGGTCCTTGGCCTTGATCACGCCGGGACATCCCTGCGTGAGGTCGGTGGAATTGGCCCGGAAGAACGGGCAGCCCGAGCAGTACGCCTCGGTCATGGGCAGGGCGCCCGCCGCGGCGACGCCGAACCGCTGGACGAGGCTCGCGATGCTCTCGGCGCGCGCCAGCGCCTCGATCGCCACCTGCTCGTCGTAGGGCTCGGTCCACAGGTACGCCTGGCGCAACTCCTGGTTGCGCGGCAGGAACCAGACCCCGATCGTCTTGACGGGGCGGCCCATGCGCTGCCAGCCGCGGCCGTACAGGTGGCCCTGGATGCGGTACTGCTGGCCGGGGTGCTGCTCCTTCTTCACGCGGCGCAGCGTCGGGTCCCCGACGATCTTGAAGTCCAGGGACTCCTCGGGGGTGCGCAGGTCGCAGGAGCCGGTGATCGTCTGGCCGGCGATCTCGCCGACGTCCACGCGGACCTCGCACAGGTACCGGCCGCCGGTGGTGTCGAAGTCCGGCTGGCGGGCGTTCGCCGCGGTGAACGTCTCGTCCAGCCACGCGTGGACCGCCGTCCCGATCGCGGGCTTCCACGGGACGCGTCCGGTGTTGACCTCGGGCGCGCCGGCGAGCTTGTAGGCGATGCGGCGGGCGCACGGGTGCCCGATCTCGCTGGGGCCGATGGCCTTCTGGAGCGAGCGGGGCGCGTTGGCGATGGCGTGCTCGATGACGCCGAGCATCTCGGCCTGGAGGTCGCTCACGCCGCACCGCCGACGCCTGCGAACGGCAGGATCGCGGGCCACTTCGCCTTGGTCAGCGCCTTGCGCTGGTCCTTGGGCAGCTCCACCGGTGGATGACCGAGGTAGTCCAGGCCGGCCGCCTGGAGCCACCAGGCGTCGCACTGGTTGTCGTCGCGGACGTCGATCCCCGCGCGCCGGTACAGCGCCATGCGCATGTCGGGTTTGGTGGCGTTCCCCTTGCCCGTGGCGTACTTCTTGAGCGTCGCGGGCGGGACGAGCGCGTACGGCACGCCCAGCTCCATTAGGACGCAGCGGACGGCGCCGTGCACCATGCCGGTGATCCCGGCGCTGTGCGCGTGGGTCGGCAAGTCCTCGATGACGGCGAGGTCGCATCCGGTGTTGGTGAGGTAGTCGAACGCGTCCGCGCGGACGGTCACGGCGATCCGGCGGAGCCGCTCGTCGCCCTCGCTGGCGACGGTGCGGATCGTGGACAGGGGGCGCCCGTCCCAGCAGGCGACGCCGGTCGCGGTCAGCGACAGGTCCAGGCCGATCACTCGGGGGTTCACGCGCTGATCTCCTTCTTGAGTTTCGGCAGGCCGTCGGCCTCGCGCCGCTGCTGCGCGTGCGGGTAGCAGAGCAGCAGGAACGCCCGGCCGGTCTTGCGCTTCCACACCGCGGTGCGGCTGTGCGGGCCGGCGCCCTTGGTCTCGGCGAGGACCGCCATGCAGTCGTCGCATTTGCGGGGCGTCGCGGGCCGGTACCTGCTCCACACCGGCTTGGCGTTCGAGGTGCCGGGCGTCTTCTTCGGCTTCGGCGGTTCGGCCGGCTCCGGCTCGCCGAACAGCGGGATCGTGTCCATCACAGGAGCGCCTCCTGTACGCCGCGGGGCCGCAGAGTCTCCAGCCAGCGCAGGAGCTGCGGCAGGTTGCGTGCCGCACCGAACGCCAGAGTCGTCCCGTCGATGGAGTCGCAGCCGCGGCGCTGCGCGCCCTCCAGTCGCCACCAGGTGTTCACGCGGCCCTCGTGGACCCACAGCCCGCGGGCGCGCGCCTGGCGGATCAGCCCGGCCGACTCGGGGCCGTCCTTCCACTCGTCGTCGCCGCCGATGAACAGGCATCCGCCCTCCAGTGCGTCCCACGGGATGAGCCCGTTCTCGCTGCCGTTCTGCGCGGCGAACGCCGGCCGAACGCCGAGCCTGCGGATGCGCTCCAGCCACGGCAGCGACTCGGCGAGGGTGCCCACGGCGTCGAACGGGACATCGGGTGCGACGGCGAAGGCGAACCGGCCGGCTCCGTACCGCTCGACGGTCCGGTTCAGCCAGGACCACCAGAGATCGGCGCCCTTCCACGCCTTGCCGAACTTGCCGTTGTCGGCGCCGATCAGGCAGCCGTCCGGGACGCGGTTGCCCTGCGCCGGCGTCGTCATGCAGCCGAGGAGCCCCTCCTGCATCGCGGCCCGCACCTCAGGCCCCGACGGCGTCGCCAGATACAGCACGGCGCACCCTCCTTGCGGCGGTGACGATCAGGACAGGCAACGCGGTCGCCCACAGCGCCTTGCCGATGAGCTGGCCCGGCAGGGACGCCATGACGGGGAACCCGGCGAGCGCGAGGAACAGGACGGTGTCGACGACGGCGCCGACGACATTGGAGGCGAGCACGGCGCGCGCCCAGCCCTTGCGGCGCAGCGGCGTGTAGATCGCCATGTCCGCGACCTCGGAGGCGGCGAACGCCACCCCGGACGCCAGGGCGAGCTGCGGGGTGGCCAGCCACGCCGACAGGACCGCGCCGGCCGCGATCGCGGCGAGGACCGTCCGGCGGCCGGCGGTGTCCTGGACGACGTCGCGGGCGAGGAGCGCGGCGCCGGCGGCGTAGGTCCCGGCGGTCACGGTCAGGCCGAACCCGACCGGCACCATGCCGAGGTGGCTGGTGAGGACGTTCGCGGCGACGACCGAGGCGACGTAGGCGCCGGCGGCCGTGCAGGCGGCGGTATAGCGCATCACAGCGACTCCTTCGCGGTGGGCCAGCCGCCGCCCGGGGCGGGCTCCTCGTCCCATCGCGGGTCGTGGCCGGTGGCGTCGTCGTGGTCGAGCGGGGCGTAGGAGGTCCCGTCGCGCTCGTCGCAGGCGGGCCGGGGCTTCTCGCGGCGCAGGCGGGTCCCGCCGACGCAGGTGAGGATCGCGGCGAGCCCGAGGGCGGCCAGCACCGTCACGGTGATCACGGCGAGGCTCGCCAGGAACCAGGTCAGGGCGGTCACCGGTTCGCCTCCCTGTCGAACTCGGCGAATGCCTGCTGCACGTAGTGGCGGACGCTCTCGCCGTCCTGGCCGCCCATGTACGCCAGCTCGCGCAGGCGGCCGATGAACCCGGCGAACCGGTCCCGATCGGCGCGGACCACGGCGGCGTGTTGGATAACGTCGAGGAGGGGGCGGTGGCGGACGTCCAGCGCCTCGCACAGGTCGTTGTGGGCGCCGACGAGCAGTTCGTCCGAGTGCTGCCGCTCACGCTCCGCCCGGTTCAGTTTCAGGGTCAGCGCGTCGATCTGGTCGTTCTGCGTCGCGGCGTGGCCCCTGAGGCGGTGGATCTCCTCCGCCGCGTCGGTCAGCTTGCCGAGCAGCTCGCCGTAGGTCAGCGGCTCGCTCATCGGTCGTTCTCCTTTGGGTCGTCGGGGCGCGCCTGCCGCTGCCCTTCGGCGAGCAGTGCGTCCGGCACGGTGTCGGGCCGGGTGGCGTCGGGGTCGACGGTGGGGTTCGGCCCGGTGAGGCGGGTGATCCGCTCGCGCAGGCTCGGCCGCTCCTTGGGCTTCTCGTGGCGCGGGCCGGGGAAGCGCTCGGCGGCGAGCCGGTCGGTCATGGGCGCGGTGACGCCGGGGCCGTGGACGGCGACGAGTTCGCCGGTGGCCTGCTCGACGGCGGCGACGGCCTGCGGGGACGCTGGGGTGACGTTGAATGGCATCTCGCACATCGGCGTGCCGTCGTCGTTGTGCGTCCATTCGGCGTCGCCCTTGTGCGCCACGGGCCGATCGCAGACGGGGCACTCGCCCCATCCCGCCGCCGCGGCCGCTTCGTCCGGCGTCGGCAGCTCCGGCGCGGTGCGGTGCTCGGCGGCGAGCCGGTCCAGCTTCGCCGCCATGTCGGCGGCCTCCTGGCCGTCCAGCTCGTGCCGGGCGACGACGGCGAGCGCCTCGCGGTGCGCCTTCTCCGCCTCGGCGAGCAGCTTGCGGGCGGCGGCGACGTCGGCGGCCGTCTTCTCGACGGCAGGCCGGGCCTGCGTGGCGTTGATCCCGGCCTGGCGGGCGTCCTCGCGCATCTGCGCGGCGAGCGCGGACAGGCGGTCGGTGATGGGGGTCATACCAGCCCCTCCAGGCGCTTGGCGGCCTGCTCGGCGCACGCCTCGTCCAGTTCCACGCCGATCGCGTTGCGGCCCTCCAAGGCGGCGGCGATCAGTGTCGGGCCGTGCCCGGCGAACGGGTCGAGGACGGTCTCGCCCAGGCACGACGACGACTCGATGAGCTGCCGCAGCAGATGCACGGGCTTGCCGGACTGGTGTGGGTTGTGCCGGTCTTCTAGTGCGCCGGAGTTCGCGCGGGGCACCCGCAGGACGGAGCCCTTGCGCAGGCGGGCGGCGAGGCGCCCATACCCGGCGGCTCGGTTGGAGGGGCGGGAGATGTGCACGGCGAAGGTGATCGGCTCGTGCTGCGGGCCCCAGGGAATCGTCAGATCCCCGGCGCCGAGGATCTCCTTGTCCCAGATCAGTTCGGCGGTCGCCCCGAACGGGCAGGGCGACAGGTCCGCCGGGCCGAACACGTACAGGTGCCGCTTGTCGCGCAGCACCTTGCATGCGGTCGTGATGCATGCGGCGACGTCGAGGGTTCCATCGTCGTGGGCGATCGGGCCGAGGGTGTTCTTGCGGCGCCCGGACTGCCAGTTCTTCCCGTACGGGGGGTCGGTGACGATCAGGTCGACGGACTCGCGGGGCAGGGTCGGCAGCACCTCGCGGCAGTCGCCGAGATAGAGCTGGACGCCATGGCCTTCGTAGTAGGGCGTCGCCATCACCGCACCCCCGCCGGCTCGACGGAGACCTCGTCCAGGCTGACGAACACGGCCAGGACGTCGCGCCCGTCGGCGAGGTCCGTGCAGTCGATGAGCGTGCGGTCGGACGCGGTGCGCTTGGCGGGCGCCTTGGCGCGCCAGCGGACGTCCCGGTCGGGGTGGTCGGGGTCGGTGAGGATCACGTCACCGGCGCGCACTTCGAACGCCTTGCGGCGGATAATGGTCATGGCCGGGTCCTTCCGAGTCGGTTCGGCCCCCGCCGCCCCGGGCCTCAACCCCGGGGCGGCGGCTTTCAGATCGGCGATGAGCCGGTCGTCGCCCTGGCGCAGGGCGGCCCGGTGCGCCGGAGTAAGGTAGGAGCGCGGGCGGAACATCACGCCCACCCCGCCAGGTGCGCGATCGCCTCGTCCACGCGGGCGCGGGCGTCCGCCTCCACCCGGTCCGGGTCGCGCTCTTCGGGCGGCAGCGCGGACAGCTCCACCTCGCCGTCGCGCACCTGGAGCTGCGCGCACAGCTCCTCGAACCAGTCGGCGCGCTGGCGCTCGTCGAGCCCGGACGCCAGGGCGTCCACCTCGGCGTAGATCTCCTCCTCGGGCGTGAGGCCGGTGTTGTAGAGGTGGCCGAGCTGCTCCAGCCGGTCGGCGAGCGCGTGGCCGGTGGGGCGGGCCAGCGTCGGGGCGATCAACGGGTGCTCCCGTTGATCGCTCGGGCGACGTCAAGGGCGCGGCGGACCGAAGCGGGCTCGTCGCAGAACTCGACGGGGTCGAAGCCCTCGCCGAGATGGGTCAGCTTGGCGGCGGCGGCTTCCGCGCCGGACAGGTCGTTGCCTGCGCTCTTCAGCAGGCCCGCGAGGGGCTCGGCGAGCGCCGGGGAGGCCAGTGCGATCCACGCGGCGTTGTCGCAGCCATGGTCCGGATCATTGTCATCCAGAGACTCGGCAACCCATCTGGCGTACATGTCCGCGTCCGGATCGGTGACCTCCCCGCTGATCTCGAGGCCGTCCGCGACCCAGGGGCCGGGCGTGGCCTTGCTCGCGGTCTCGCGTACCTTTGCCTCGGCGGCGCGCAGCTCCTCGGCCGGGGTCATCGGGCCACCGCCGTCAGCTTCGCGAGCTGGCCGTCCGCCTTCTCCTGGTCGCCCCGGGCCAGCGCGCTGCACAGGGCGTCGAAGACGATCCCCCGCTCCTTGCGGTCGCCGATCGTGGAGGCGAGCGCGACCTCGTCCTCGACGGACATGTTCGGGAAGCCGAGGGCGCGGTGCGCCAGCGTCAGCAGGTGGCGGCGTGGCGTGTCGGGCGCCTCTTCGGGAATGATGGTGCTCATCGGTCCCGCTCTCCTGTCTCTGGGTTCTCGGGTGGGGCCGTACGGGCTCGTCGGGTCGCATCCGGCGGGCCCGAACTGCGTTCGTGGGTCAGGCGGCCTTCTTCGCGGCGGTCTTGGGGCGCAGCGCCTTCGGCGGCGGGGTGAATGCCTGGCGGATGGCCGCCTTCTGCTGGTCGGTCAGCGGCGGGGCGGTCTCGGCGAACCGGCGCGCCTCCTCGGAGATCTCCATCAGTCGTGGTCCGCCGTGTTCTCGCAGACGACCAGCTCGGCCGGGTTCGCGTGCCCGCAGATCGGGCAGAGCCACTCGCCGGCCATCAGGCCACGTCCCGCGCCATCAGCCGCTCGACCGGCACGTGGGTCTCGTCGGCGATCCGCTCCAGCAGGTCCGGCTTGGCGTTGCGGGTGCCGCCCTCGATCTCGCTGATGAGCGACAGCGACCGCCCCACGGCCTTGGCGAGGGCGGTCTTGCTCAGCCCCGCGTCCTCGCGGGCCTTGGTGACCGCCTCGGGGTCCTGGTTGAGGGTGATTCGCATGACTGCGAAGGTACGCGAGAACCTTCGCGAAGGTCAAGCCCCTGCGCGAAGGTTCTCGCCAACCTTCTCGAACACCCTTGCGAAGCTTCTTACCTGGAAGCAAGGAACTGATGTGGATCGCGCCACTTCGCTGGACTTCGCGAAGCTTCGCGAAGAACAATGGCGCGCATGGACGCTCCCACGGACACGCCCCTATGGGGGCGGCTCATCGACGAGGAGCGAGATCGCCAGCGCCCGGCGATCTCGCAGAACGAGGCCGCCAAGCGGGCCGGGATCTCCGGCACCCGCTGGCGGCAGATCGTTGACGGACGCGCGGGCGCAATGGACTCCGACCGGGGTGTACAGACGGTCGCGCGGATGGCCGAGGTCGCGGGCGTCCGACCTGAGCAGATGGTCGAGGCCGGCCGTTCGGACGTCGCCGACGAACTCCGCTTATTGCTGGGCGAGCCGCTCGGCCGGACCGCCCACGATTCGCTGACCCTCTCCGACAGCGCGCAGGCGACCGTCACGCCTGCCGCGCTCGCCGGCCTTCCGGAGGATCACGATCAGCGGATCGCCGAACTGTCCAAGCGCTTGGACGACAACGCCGAGGAGCAGCGGCAGATCGCCGCCGAGCTGGCGCGCCTGCTCGGCCGCACGGACCCCGGAGCGAGCCGGGCCGGTTGAAAGTTTCAGCGAATCGGATGCTTCGCGAAACTCACTAACCCACTGCAATCGGACAGTGACCGCTTGTGGTCATGTGACCTTAACGTGATCTCCCCGTAACCTCGCCCGACGCAAGATACCGGGGCACTCGCGCAGACAACGACGTCGTAGCCCACGGGGGGCGCGCATGACTCAACCGGACGGAGACCACGCCGACCTTGATGAACTACGGGAGTTGAGGGAAAGGGCCCGCCGAAACCAGGAGCGCGCCGCCCGCGCGCTGGCCGAAGCCGACGCCGACCTGCACGCCATCACCGCCGCCATCGAAGCCGTGGAACGCTCCCAAGAGAGCGCCGTACAGCGTGCGCTCAAGCGCTGGTTCCCACCACCCGCTGCCGTCCTGGCGGTCGTCGGCGCCGTGGGCAGCGCCCTCGCGTCCGTCGCCCACCACGCCCGGAACCACCTGCTGCTGACCGCGGCGACGGTGACCGGAGGCGTCGCGCTGGTGACGCTGCCGGTCACGCTGCCGATGATGGACGCGAGTCCCGATCACCACCGGCCGCACGCGACCAGCCCCGCACCACCGTCGCCGAGCCGGGCGACGCCCGCACCCACCAGTACGCGGCCGAAGGCCTCGCGATCCCCCTCGCCCTCCCCGAGCCCGACGCCGAGCACCACCCCGTCCGGCACCGCCTCGCCGTCAATGTCGCCGTCGGCGAGCCCGAGCCCGTCGGGGACGATGCCGACACCGGAGGTCTCGGCGTCAACCCCGTCGGCGACCACGCCTGCGCCGTCCAGCTCGTCCGTGCCGGTCCAGGAGCAGCCGCCGGACGATGCCGCGCCGCCTCCCGCCGACCAGCCGCCGGCACGCATCCCCAGCGAGGCACCCGCAGGCCCGGGCGACGCAGGGCCCGCTCTGGTCGAGGTGTCGCTGTGCCGGGTCAACGTCGCCCTGCCGCCCGTCCTGCGCGTCAGGTCGGCCTGCGTGTGAGCTGGCTATCCCAGCCACTCCAGCCGCACCGCCTCGGGATGGAAGTACCGGCCCCCGGGGCGGTGCCCCTTCGGGCGCCCCTTCGGGGCCGGGAGGATCGTGACCTTCAGCAGGGCCGCCAGGACGGCGCGCTGCCGATGCAGATCCAACTCCTCCCAGCGTCCGGCCGCGTCCGGCTCGCCCGCGAGCCCCTCCAGCGCGCTCACCGACACACACGCGGCGAGGCGCTCCTCCAGCTCCTCCACCTGCGTCCGCAGCTTCTCCTTGCCGCGCTTGAGGGCCTCGCGGCTGAGGTCGCCGTCGGTGAACGCCTCCTCCAGCTCGTTGAGTCGTCCATTCAGCGCCGCCAGCTCGATTCGCAGCTTGGGCGCCTCGTCGCTCCGATCGCCGTGCAGCAGGTCCGCCGCGTCGGGCCGCTGAAGGCGCGCCACAATCCGCTCCTGGACGTGCGCGTCCAGGAGCACCGCGTCCCGCACGACATGCCGGTCCTCTCCCGAGCAGCGGTACACCGGCCGCGTCCCGGTCGTCGCGCCCGAGCCGGTCCCGATCCGGACCGGCCGCTGACACTCGCCGCCGTCCAGGGGGTACCCGCATCGGTACTGTCCGCTGCCGAACCACCTGCGCTCCGGGCCGGGCGTCGTGGTCCGGGCCGGGTCGGTCAGCAGCGCCACCAGCGCACGATGCTTCTCCTCCGCCGCCGTCCGCCACGCCTCTTCCGTCTCGGCGTCCAGCGGTGTGCCCTTCGGCGGCCGGTACTCCGCGGCGCACAGCACGGGCAGCCACCGGGCCCGGCCGACGACCTTCCCGCGATGCACCATCAACCCGGCGTTGCGGGGACGCAGCAGGATCCGCCGGACCACCACCTCCGACAGCTCCCCGCCCGAGGTGCCGGTCAGCCCGGCCGCCCGCCATTCACGCGCCACCTGGTTCACCGACACCCCGGCGAGCACGGCGTTCGTGCCGGCGTCGACCGCCGCGGCCTCGGTCCGCTTGTGTCGTTCCCCGTCCTTCTTGAAGCCGAACGGGCGCCGGCCGCCGAGCCACGCGCCTTCGGCGACGGCCTCCAGCTTCGCCGACTCGATCCGCTCGGTCATGTGGTCGACTTCGTATGCCGCGTCGACCGCGTCCTGGCGGAACCGCTTGCGCCCGGTGGCCGTCGACAGGTCATACGTCCCTGCGCCCTTGGTCTCGACGATGTGCCCGCCGGCGGCGGCGAGCGCGATCAGTTCATCGGCGTCCGCCGTTGACCTGTTCAGTCTGTCGGTATGCCAGGCGGCGACGCCCAAGGGCGCGCGCCGCTGGTCGGCGCGCAGGAACGCGAGCATGCGGGCGTAGTCGTCGCGCTGGGCGTGCTGGCCCGGCTTGGCGTAGGCGGTGGTGTCCTCGTCGATGAACTCGGTGACGATCCGGCCGCCGATGTCCTCGATGTGCTTGGTGGTCTCGCGCCGCTGCCGGGCGATGCCCGCCCGCCCCTTGCTTTTACGCAGGTAGAGGACATACTCGCGTGGCTGAAGCATGGGTTAAGCATGCCATAACTTGACTATCGCAGTGGCCATAGCCGTGGCGTTGCTCGCGGCGGCCGAGGTCGTCCCTGCGCGGTCGTGCGCGGGGCTGGTGCTGATCGGCGAGCTCGGCCTGGACGGCCGGCTCCGGCCCATCCAGGGCGTGCTGCCCGCGGTCCTGGCCGCCGCCAACTACGGCTGCCGCACCGTCGTCGTCCCGCGGGCGAACGCCGCCGAGGCCGAACTCGTGCCCGGAGTGGAGGTGGTCTCCGCCGCGACGCTGCGCGGGCTGCTGTGCATCCTGCGAGACGAGCCGCCGCCCATCGAGGAGGCGGAGCCCGACGACAAGTCGGTGGCCGCCGACGGGGCGGCGATCCGGCGGCCCGACGTCCCGGCCGATCTCGACCTGGCCGACGTCCGGGGCCAGGCGGAGGCGCGGCGCGCCCTGGAGATCAGCGCCGCGGGCGGGCACCATCTGTACTTCACCGGGCCGCCGGGCTGCGGGAAGACCATGCTGGCCGAACGGCTGCCGACACTGATGCCGCCGCTGGAGCCCGACTCCGCGCTCGAGGTCACCGCCATCCACTCGGTCGCCGGGACACTCCCGCCCGGCCAGCCGCTGATCACCCAGCCGCCCTTCCACGCACCGCACCACACCGCCAGCCGGGCGTCCATGGTCGGCGGCGGCTCGGGCCGGGTCCTGCAACCGGGCGCCGTCTCCCTCGCCCACAGAGGGATCTTGTTCCTGGACGAAGCTCCCGAGTTCATGGCGGGGACTCTCGACGCCCTCCGCCAGCCGCTCGAAGAGGGAGAAGTGCGCATCAGCCGGGCCGAGGGCACGTCACGGTTCCCGGCCCGCTTCACGCTCGTCCTCGCGGCCAACCCGTGCCCGTGCGCGGCCGCGAAGCAGGTCGACTGCTCCTGCGCCCCCGGAGTGCGCCGCAAGTACAGCACCCGCGTCACCGGGCCGCTCCTCGATCGCATCGACCTCAAGCTGGAGCTGGCGCCCGCCACCAGGGCCGAGCTCCGCTACGACCTGGAGTTCGCCGAGGCCAGCAAGGTGGTGGCCGACCGGGTCATGCTCGCCAGGGAGCGCACACTGAAACGCCTGACCGGCACCCCGTGGCGCACCAACTCCGAGATCCCGGGCCCGGAGCTACGACGCCGCTTCACGCCCGGCCCCGAGGCAATGCGGATGGTGGACGAGTCGCTGCAGCGCGGTACGCTCAGCGCACGCGGCCTCGACCGCGTCCTGCGCGTCGCATGGACGATCGCCGACCTCGGCGGCCACGACGAGCCCGACGCGGACGACATCGGCGGCGCCCTGGCGCTCTGGCACGCGGGGCGGTCATGACCACGATCCCCATGACGCCGGAGCGGGAGGCCCGCGCCACGCTCACCGCCGTGGCCGAGCCCGGCGACGCGTTCCTCAACCGCGTCGTCGGCCACTGCGGCGCCGAGGGGGCGCTCGACGTGATCCGCTCCGGCACCCTCCCCGCCGACCTTCCCGCCGCGCCCAAGGAGATCCAGCGGCTGGAGCACTGGCGCATCCGCCTGGCCGCCGCCGAACCCGACCGCGACCTGGCCGTCTGCGCGCAGTTCGGCGGCCGCCTCGTCTGCCCTGGGGAACCTGAGTGGCCCACCACCCTCGACGACCTCGGTGGCGAGCGCCCCTACGCGCTCTGGCTCCGCGGCCCCGAGGACCTGCGCCACGCCTGCCTGAGATCGGTCGCCATGGTCGGCTCGCGCGCCTCGTCCCCGTACGGGCAGCGGATGGCCTCCGACTTCGCCTCCGAACTCGCCGACGACGGCTGGACGGTGGTCTCCGGCGGGGCGCTCGGCATCGACGCCGCCGCCCATCGCGGCTCCCTCGCCGCCGACGGCCGCACGGTCGCGGTCCTCGCCAACGGCGTGGACGTCCCCTACCCCGCCTCGAACGAGGGCCTGTTCGCGGAGATGGCACGCCGATCCCTGCTGGTGAGCGAGTCGCCGCCCGGCACGCATCCGCACCGGCTGCGCTTCCTCGTCCGCAACCGGGTGATCGCCGCCCTCTCCCGCGGGTCGGTGATCGTCGAGGCGGAGGCCCGCAGCGGCGCCCTCAACACCGCCGCATGGGCCCGCAGGCTCGGCCGCGTGCTGATGGCCATGCCGGGCCCTGTCACCTCGCGCTCATCGGTCGGCTGCCACCAGCTCCTCCGCCAGGAGGACACCGTCCTGGTGAGCCGCACCGAGGAGATCATCGAGGCCGTCGGGCGGCTGGGCGCCGACCTGGCCCCGCCCCCGCAGACGCCCGTCCTCCCCCGCGACCGGCTGGAACCGGTCACCCGCGCCGTCCTGGAGGCCTTCCCCGCCCGGGGCACGACCGGCCCTGCGGCCCTGGCCGCCAAGGCGGGCATGGACTTGGCCGCCATCAACGCCAAGCTCGGCCTGCTGGCCGCGTCCGGCTTCATAGAACGGGCCGCCAACGGCTGGCGCCTCACCAAATCCGCCAAGTCCCCCCGCTAACACCCACGTCCCACCAGGAGAAGCCATGCCCCCCAAGAACATCCCGAGCAGCCAGACAACCCCCACACCAGATTCCGCCGCGTTCGGCCAGTCACCACAGCGCCCCACCCAAGCCCCGGCGCGCCCGGCCAGGTCCCCCGCCGCTCCCCGGGGAGGACCCGACACGCCCCCGGGTAGGACCCGCCACACCCCGGCCAGCACCACCACACCCCAGCCAAGCCCCGGCGCGCCCGGACAGGCACCACCACGCCCCGGCCAGGCACCACCACGCTGGGCAGGCATCACCACGCCCCGGCCAGGCCCTGGCGCGTTCGGCCAGTCACCACCGCGCCCGAGGTAGGACCCGACACGCCCCGAGTAGGACCTGCCAAGCCCCCGGCCAGGCACCACCGGGCCCGGGGCAGGCACCACCACGCCCCGGGCCGGCACCACCACGCCCCGGGCCGGCACCACCACGCCCGGACACGCACCACCGCGCCCCGGCCAGGGACCGCCGCGCCGCGGGCAGCACCACCGCGCCGCGGGCAGCACCGCCGCGCCGCGGGCAGCACCGCCGCGTCCCGGGCAGCACCGCCGCGTCCAGGAGAGGCAGCCGCGCCGGGGCAGGCCATGAGCGCGCTCGGGGGTCGTCACGGCCACGTAGAGACGGCGAAGGAGATGGGGAGCCTCGACGCCCTGTGCGCTCTCCCCGTAGAGGGGCCGCGCCCCTGAAGTGGGACATCCGTCCCGAACGTGCAGGTAGGTCCTGCCCTGGGCGGTTCAGGGGGCGGGTGGGGCTTGGGGTGGGGTCACTGGTCGGAGGGGAGTTCGAAGTCGCTCTTCGCGAGTTCCTCGACGTTGACGTCCTTGAAGGTGACGACACGCACGTTCTTGACGAAGCGTGCGGGGCGGTACATGTCCCAGACCCAGGCGTCCTGCATCGTGACCTCGAAGTAGGTCTCGCCGTTGTCGGCGCCGCGCACCTGCAGGTCGACCGAGTTGGTGAGGTAGAACCTCCGCTCGGTCTCGACGACGTAGGTGAAAAGCCCGACGACGTCGCGGTACTCGCGATAGAGCTGCAGCTCCATCTCGGTCTCGTACTTCTCGAGATCCTCGGCGCTCACGCCCGTGCCCCTTCCGTACGGCCCTCGCCGGGGACCTCCCCTTCGGTCTCCTCCCCCAAGGCCACCTCCCCATTGTTACGCAAGGCACGCCCGACATTGACGTAGGAGAACCGATGCTCAGGACAAGGTCCGTGCTCCGCCAGGGCCGCGCCGTGCGCGCGCGTCACATACCCCTTATGGACGTCGAAGCCGTACTCGGGGTAACGCTCATGAAGATCCACCATGATGCGGTCTCGGGTGACCTTCGCGACGATGGAGGCGGCGGCCACGCACGCGGCGACCTGGTCGCCCTTGATCACCGCGAGTCCCGGGGCCTCCAGCCCCGGTACCGGGAACCCGTCGCTGAGGATGTAGGCGGGACGAGTCTCCAGGGCCGCCAGCGCCCGCCGCATGCCGGTGACGTTGCAGCGGTGCAGGCCGATCCGGTCGATGTCGTGGCAGGGGATGATGACGGCGCTCCACGCGCGCGCCCGCCTGGTGATCTCGGCGTACAGCTCCTCGCGGCGCGCCGGCGTCAGCATCTTGGAGTCGGTGAGGCCCTCGATCCGCCCGCCGCGTCCGCCCTGAAGGATCACGGCGGCGACGACCAGCGGGCCCGCGCAGGCCCCGCGGCCCGCCTCGTCGACGCCCGCCACGGGACTGAGCCCGGCGTGCTCCAGGGCGCGCTCGTAGGCGTGCAGCCCCGCGTCACGGCGTGGCGTGAAACGAAGTGGACGACCCTTCATGCTCCGCAGGGTACGTCGCCCGAACCCCCCGCCGCTCACCGAATGCCACTGTTCCGGGCATGTCCGCGATCACCCGGCCGCCCTGACCAGCGACAAGGAGCTGCGGGTGCGCGGACACCGTGGCAGAGATCAAATGCCCAGGACGCGGGGAGCGGCATGTCAGGAGCCGCAGGGTGGCATCTTGCACGATGCCACCGGAGACTGGCGATCTCTCAAACCCGGCCCGCGCACGGGCAGGCAGACTGCGCGCTGGTCGGCAGGACCGGGTGGGGATCAGGGACGGCGGTGGCGTCTGCGGCGCAGGTACGCGAGGGGAAGCGTGCCGAGAATGCCCAGGGCCATGGGGGTGGCGGGGGCCGCCATGGAGGCGGTCTTGAAGCCGGTCTGCTTGAAGGTGTCCGGGATCGGCAGGTTGTCGATGCGGTTCAGCGGCCAGACGATCACGAAGGCGCGGCCGATGACGCGGTCGGTGGGGATGGTGCCGCCGCCGGGGTCGCCGCGGTGGGAACGGGAGTCGTAGGAGAGCTCGCGGTGGTCGCCCATGACCCAGAGCTGGCCCGGCTTCACGTAGGCGTCGAACGGCTCGTTCGACGGCTTGTTCTGCTCGTGGGTGACCGGGTCGGTGTAGAGGTAGGACTTCTCGTTGAGGGGGACGCCGTTGACGGTGACGCGGCCCTGGGCGTCGCAGCAGTGGACGTGGTCGCCCGGGACGCCGATGACGCGCTTGATGTAGTCCTTCTCGTTGGGCGCCACGCCGAAGGCAGTGCCGACGGCGCGCAGCGCCTTGGAGAAGGGGTTGGTCGGCTTCGAGATGTGGGTCTCGGGGTCCCAGGAGTCGAGGCCGTTGAAGACGACGACGTCGCCGCGGTGGATGTCGCGGGTGTGGTAGACGATCTTGTTGACGAGGACCCGGTCGCCGATCTGGAGGGTGTTCTCCATGGAACCGGACGGGATGTAGAACGCCTGGACCGCGAACGCCTTGATGACGAGGGCGAGGACGACCGCGACGACGATCAGGACGGGCAGTTCCTTCCAGAACGAGCCCGGCTTCTTCTTTTTCTTCTCGCCATCGTCGTCGTCGGAATCGGAAGAGGAAGAGCCGGAGGAGGAGTCCTTCCCGTCCTCGGCGGAGTCGTCGTCGGCCGTCTCCTCGGCGGAGGTCACGGTCTCCTCTTCATCGGGCACCGCGCCCTCGGCTCCGGATCGCACGTCTCTCCGATCGTCCTCGTCAGTCATCAGGGACAAAGCCTAGCGGCGAGCCGCCCCGACCACCGGTCGGCTGGGCGTGTCGCCATGCACCGCGACCGCCGTATCCGTCCGAAACGGGCAACGCCCCGGGCACCACAGCGGGTTCCCGGGGCGTCGGCGGTCGGCGGGCTCAGAAGTCGCGCTTCTCCTTGATGCGCGCCGCCTTGCCGCGCAGGTTGCGCAGGTAGTACAGCTTGGCGCGGCGGACGTCGCCGCGGGTGACGACCTCGATCTTGTCGATCGAGGGGCTGTTGAGCGGGAACGTCCGCTCGACGCCGACGCTGTAGCTGACCTTCCGGACGGTGAAGGTCTCGCGGGCGCCGCCGCCCTGCCGCCGGATCACCACGCCCTGGAAGACCTGGATACGGCTCCGGTTGCCTTCGGTGACGCGCACGTGCACCTTCAGCGTGTCGCCCGGACGGAAGTCCGGGACGTCGGCGCGCATGGCGGCCTTCTCGATCTCCTGGATCAGGGTGTGCATCGCAGCGGTTCCTCTTGGTCGAACGCGGGCGTCGAGAGGCCCCATGGACATGGGTGGGGGCGTCGCGCCGCGGAGAGTAGGTCTTCGTGCCGCGCGTACGAGCGCACGGACGCTTCAGTCTGCCATATCTTCGGCGTCAACCGGAAAACCGGCCTCCCGCAGCACCCGGCGATCATGCTCGTCGAAGGGGCCGGAGGCGAGGCGGGACAGCAGCTCGGGGCGGTGCCGGGCGGTGCGGCGCAGCGCCTCGTCGCGGCGCCAGCGGGCGATCGCGCCGTGGTGGCCGGACAGCAGGACGTCCGGGACGGCGCGGTCCCGCCAGACCGGTGGCTTGGTGTAGACGGGGCCTTCGAGCAGCGACTCCATCGGGCCGGGGGCGAAGGAGTCGTCGGCGACGGAGTCGACGTTGCCGAGGACGCCGGGCAGGAGGCGCCCGATGGCCTCGACCATGACCAGGACGGCGACCTCGCCGCCGGCGAGGACGAAGTCGCCGAGGCTGACCTCGTCCACGGGCATGCGGGTGCGGGCCTCCTCGGCGACACGGGAGTCGATGCCCTCGTAGCGGCCGCAGGCGAACAGCAGCCACGGCTCGGCGGCGTACTCGGCGGCGAGCGCCTGCGTGAACGGCCGGCCGCTGGGCGTCGGGATGATCATGCGAGGGACGACACCGGCCGGTACGGCGGCACCGGCCGATGCCGCGTCGCCGCCGGCGTTGGTGGCGGGCGATGCCGCGGCGGCGTCGGCGTCGGCCGAGGCGGCGTTGGTGGCGGCCGATGCGGCGTTGACGGCGGCGTCGCAGTTGGCGGCGTCGGCGTCGGCCGACGCGGCGTTAACGGCGCCGGCGGCGTTGGCGGCCGATGCGGCGTTGCCGGCGGCTGATGCGGCGTTGGGTGGGGCGAGGGTGTCCAGGGCTTCGCCCCAGGGGTCGGGCTTCATGACCATGCCGGGGCCGCCGCCGTACGGGGTGTCGTCCACGGTGCGGTGGCGGTCGTGCGTCCAGTCGCGCAGGTCGTGCACGTGCACGTCGAGCAGCCCGGCGCGGCGGGCCTTGCCCAGCAGGGAGATCTCCAGGGGCGCGAAGTACTCCGGGAAGATCGTGACGATGTCGAGTTTCATGATCCGTCGAGCAGTCCGGGGGGCGGGTCGATCACGAGCCGGCCGCCGGGGACGTCGACCTCGGGGACGAGCGCGGCGACGAACGGGACGAGGGTCTCACCGCCGGGGCCTCGCACGACCAGCAGGTCCTGGCCGTGGTGCAGGACGTCGGCGACCTCGCCGACGTCGGCGCCGCCGGTGGTGACGACGGCGAGCCCGATGAGCTCCTGGTCGTGGTAGTCGTCGGGGTCGTCGGACGGGGGGATGTCACCGGAGTCGACGACCAGCCAGGTGCCGCGGAGGGTCTCCGCGGCGTCGCGGTCGTCGATTCCGGCGAAGCGCAGGAGCAGGCGTCCCGAGTGCCAGCGGGCCCGTTCCACGGTGAGGGGGCCGGCGGACGCGGGATCGGTCGCGATCCGGGTGCCGGGGGCGAACCGGCCTTCCGGGTCGTCGGTGCGGACGTCGACGGTGACCTCGCCGCGGACGCCGTGCGGGCGGCCGATGCGCCCGACGGCCAGCGGGTCGCTCATCGGCCCTGCCCGTGGAGGGCGAGGGCACGAGCACCGGCGGGCCGCAGGCCCGCCGGTGAGCCGCCCCCGGCGGCGGCCGCGACGGCCGCCGCCGGGGCGAGCGTGCCCCGGCATGCGCGATGCCAGGGGCTCACTCAGCGGACCTCGTTGACGTCGAGCAGGTCCACGCGCACGTACCGGCCCCCGGACAGGGCGCTGATGACGGTGCGCAGGGCCTTGGCGGTACGACCGCTGCGGCCGATGACCTTGCCGAGGTCCTCGGGGTGCACGCGCACCTCCAGGACCCGGCCGCCCCTGATCCGGCGGGCGCGGACCCGGACGTCGTCCGGGTTCTCCACGATCCCGCGGACCAGGTGCTCGAGCGCTTCTTCGAGCACGTCAGCCCTCGCTCTTGGCTTCGTCGGTCTCGGTGGCCTTCGCCTCGGACTTCTTCGGCTCGGCCTTCTTCTTGGCGCGGGCGGCGGGGGCCTCGGCCGCGTCGTCGCCCATGGACTCCTTGACGGCGGCCTCGAAGGCGGCCTTCTTGTCGGCCTTGGGCTCGGCGACCTTGAGGGTGCCCTCGGCGCCGGGCTCGCCCTTGAACTTCTGCCAGTCGCCGGTGATCTTCAGCAGGTTGAGCACGGGCTCGGTCGGCTGCGCGCCGACGCCGAGCCAGTACTGCGCGCGCTCGGAGTCGATCTGGATGAGCGACGGCTCCTGCTTGGGCTGGTAGAGCCCGATCTCCTCGATGGCCCGCCCGTCACGCTTGGTGCGGGCGTCGGCGACGACGACCCGGTACTGCGGGTTCCGGATCTTCCCCAGACGCTTGAGCTTGATCTTGACTGCCACGGGTGTGGTGTACTCCAGACTTCATTACAGGGTGGGCGGCCCGTGCCAGGTGGGGAACACCGGCTCACCGCCGCCCGATGGACTCCGGCCGCGCAGGACGAGAGAGGGCGCCTCGCGGGTCCGGGTTTCCAGCCTGTCATTCTGCCAGATCGACACCGTGAACGCGCAATCGGCGGACGCCGTGTTGCCCCGCCGCGGGACACGGTGTTGTCCTGCTGCGAAACACTGGATTGCGCTGCGACGGGACACCGTGTCGCCCTGCCCCAGGACGCCGTGTCGCCCTGCCGCAAGACGCCGTGTCGCCCTGCCGCGGGACGGCCCGCGGGACGGCCCGTGGGAGGCTCGCGTGGGCCGGCGCACCGCCGTCAGGACGGTGCGCCGGGAGCGGTCACTTGTTCTTGCGGTTCTGGAGTTTGCCGAGGTCGGGCATCTGGAAACCGGGGGGCAGCTGCCCGCCGAGGCCCGGGGGCAGGCCGCCGCCCGCGCCGCCGGGGCCGCCGAGGCCGGGCGGCAGCCCCTTCGGCATGCCGTCGGCCG
>NZ_WBMR01000189.1 GCF_008923365.1 Actinomadura montaniterrae | reverse complement strand
CCCCCCACGCCCCCCCTTGTGGTTGCGGCCCTTGGTCATCTAGCGGCTTGCGACGCTTCTGATTTTTGGGGCTTCGCCCCTCGCCCCCTTGGGGCTTCGCCCCTTTCCCCTTTGTGGTTGCGGTCCTTGGTCACCTTGCGGTTGGTGGCACTTCTGTTCTTGGGGCTTCGCCCCTTGGCCCCTTGTGGTTGCTGTTGGTGGGCATCGTTAGGGCTGGGGTCAGCGGGGGCGGTGTAAACGGGGGGAGGTCGGGGAGGCAGTCTGGGTGATCTTGATGGAGGGGGCGGGGGCGTGGTCTGGCTGATCCTCATCGGGGCCGGGGTGATGGAGACGGTGTGGGCGGCGGCGCTGGAGGCGTCCCACCAGTTCTCGCGGGTTGGGCCTACCGTTCTGTTCCTTGTGGCGCTCGCGTTGAGCATGGTGGGGCTCGGGCACGCGTTGCAGTCGTTGCCGCTTGGGACCGCCTATGCGGTGTGGACGGGGATCGGTGCGGTCGGGGCCGCCGTTTACGGGATGCTCGTCCTGCACGACCCCGTGACGTTCGCGCGGATCGTGTGCCTGCTGCTGATCGTCGCCGGGGTCGTCGGGTTGCGGGTCATCGCCTGAGGAAGGGCAGGTCCGCGGCGGACTCCAGGAGATGGGTGTGGGGGTGGCGGCCCAGGTCGGTGGCGGTGCTCGCGCCGGTGGTGACGGCGACGACGTAGCGGGCGCCCGCGTTGCGGCCGGCGGCGAGGTCGTTGGGAGTGTCGCCCGCGACGAGGACGCGGTCCACGCTCGTCACGCCGGCCAGTTCCATGGCGTGGAAGATCATGTACGGGGCCGGGCGGCTCGCGGCGACGTCGTCGCTGGTCACCAGGCCGTCGACGGTCCAGTCGAGTGCGTCCAGGATCGGCTCGGCGATGTCGCGGGAGTAGCCGGTCTGCAGGACGACCTTGACGCCCGCGGCGCGCAGTTCGGCGATGGCCTCCGGGACACCGGGGACGGGCCTCGGGGGGTCGGCGGCGTAGGCCTTGGTGAGGCGGACGGTGAAGTCGGCGTAGACGGTCTCGACGTCGGCGGGGGGCGCCGTGCCGGTCAGTTCGGTGAGGAGGCCGGCGACGGCCTCGTGCTTGCTGGTGCCGGTCCAGCGGTGCAGGACGTCCGCGGGGACGGGGCGGCCGAGATGCGCCGCGACGGCCTGGTCGAGCGCGGCGTACACGGCGCCGCCCTCCTGGACGGTGGTGCCGGCCATGTCGAGGGCGGCGAGTTCGAAGGTCACAGGGCCTCTCCTGTCTCGGGCACGGTGCGGACGAGCGCGAGATGGTGCGCCCGCTCGTTCGCGATGGTGAAGGTGGCGCGGTCGGGGCGGTAGCGGTCGTCGCCGTACTCCACAGGACGGCCGTCCGCCAGGCTCGCCGTGCGGCGCTCGCGCAGCAGCGGGCCGCCCTTCGGGACGCCGAGCAGGCGCGCGTCCTCGGCGGGGGCGGCGATCGCGTCGATGGTGTGGGTGGCGGCGACGATCTCCACGCCGCGGGCCAGCAGGCCCGCGTAGATGGAGCCGGCGTCGGGATCGAAGTCGAACAGCAGCAGGCCGATGTCCAGCACGAACGTGCTGCGTTCCAGCATGACGGACTCGTCGTCGAGGAGCCGGAGCCGCAGCACGTCGATGACCGGTTCGCCGGGCTCCAGGCGCAGCGCGTCGGCGGCGACCGGGTCGGCGCCGCGGCGGGCCAGCTCGATGGTGCGCTGGCCGGGCCGGTGCCCGGAGCGCTCCACCCAGGCGGAGAAGGACAGGAACGTCTCGAACGGCTGGCCCATCGGCCGCCGGCGGACGATGGGGCGGCGGCCCTGGCCGCCCTCGATGAGGCCCTCGTTGCGCAGCGTGGACAGCGCCTGCCGGACGGTGCCGCGGGACGTCCCGAACTCCTCGACGAGCCGGGCCTCCGACGGCAGCGGCTCCCCCACGGCGAGAGCGCCGGAGACGATCCGTTCCCGCAGCGCGTCGGCGAGCTTGGCGTGCAGTGATCCCGACGGCATGGGCTGACCATACAAGGGCGGACGGTTGGGCTGTCAATGTGTGGAAACGCCATTGTTTTCGCAGGTGAACGGATGGTTAACTTGTTTGTACAAGTCTCTTTGGGCGGTTGACGGGGCGGTCGTCGCGGTCCGAGTCTCGGGGCCATGTCCCCCCTTCCCTCCACTCCCGTGGACCTGCTCGTGGTCGGTGCCGGCGTCGTCGGGCTGGCGCACGCCGTCGAGGCGCACCTGCGCGGGCTCGCGGTCGCGGTCGTCGACCGCGACGCCTTCGCCGCCGGCGCCTCGGTCCGCAACTTCGGCCATGTCTGCGTGACGCCCCAGGACGGCGACGCGCTCCGGTACGCGCTGGCCGGGCGCGAACGCTGGCTCTGGCTGGCCGCCAAGGCCGGCTTCGACGCCGCCGAGTCCGGCACGCTCGTGGTCGCGCGCCGGCCGGAGGAGATGGCCGTCCTGGAGGAGTTCGCCGCGCTGCGGGGCGGCGAGCAGGTGCGGTTGCTGGACGCGGCGGGCGTCGCGCGGCGCCTGCCGGGCGCCGGGGCGCTGGGCGGTGCGCATCTGCCTCTTGACCTGCGGCTGGACTCGCCGACGGTGATCCCTGCGCTGGCCGGCTGGCTGGAAGGGCAGGGCGTCCCGATCGCGTGGCGGACCAGCGTGCTGGCGGTGGAGCCGGGCCTGGTCCGCACGACGCGGGGGGACGTGCGCGCTGAGCGGACGGTCCTCGCCGTCGGACACGACCTCGACCGGCTGCTGCCGGACGTCGCCGAGGCGGCGGGGATGACCCGCTGCCTGCTGCGGATGCTGGAGGTCGCGCCGCCGGGGGGCGTCCGGGTGGCGCCGGGCGTGCTGACCGGGCTGTCGCTGCTGCGCTACGGCGGGTTCGCCGGACGGCCGTCGGCCGCCGCGCTGCGGGAGGCCGTCGCGGCGGAGTCCCCCGAGCTGCTGGACGCCGGCGTCAACCTGATGTTCACCCAGCGTCCGGACGGCGCGATCGTGCTCGGCGACACCCACCACTACTCCGCCACCCACGCGCCGTTCGACGACGAGGAGACGGCGGAGCTGCTGCTGCGCGAGGGCGCGCGGCTGTTCGGCGTCCCGTCGCTGCGGGTGCTGCGCCGCTGGCGCGGCCAGTACGCCTCGGCGCCCGCCGCCGTCCTCGACACGGAGGTGGCCGGCGGCGTCCGCGCCGTCTCGGTCACCTCCGGCATCGGCATGACCATCTCCCATGGGCTGGCTTCCGCCGTCCTGGATTCGCTGTTCTGATGAAAGGCCTTTCCATGCGCCGTTTCCGGCTCTCCATCGCGATGGCCGCGTCGCTCGCCCTCGCCCTGACGGGCTGCGGCGGCGGCTCGTCCGACGACGCCAAGGGGTCCTGCCCCGGCGGCAAGGTCCGCTTCGGCGTCGAGCCGTTCGAGGACGCCGCCAAGCTGACGCCCGCCTACAAGACGCTGGGCAAGGCCCTTGAGGCCAAGCTGGGCTGCCCCGTCGAGGTGCAGATCGTGCAGGGCTACTCCGCCGAGGTGCTCGCGCTGCAGAACAAGAAGCTCGACGTGGCGCAGTTCGGGCCGCTCGGGTTCGTGTTCGCGTCGCAGCGCACCGGCGCGCAGCCCGTGGTGTCCTTCGGCAACCCGGACGGTTCCGTGTCGACGTACAAGGCGGGCATCTGGGTGAAGAAGGACAGCCCGGTCGCGACCGTCGCCGACCTCAAGGGCCGCACGCTCGCCCTCTCGGACGCGGGGTCGACGTCGGGCGACGCGCTGCCCCGCTACGCCATCCGGAAGGCGGGGCTGTCGGAGTCCGACGTGAAGCTCCAGTACGCCGGCGGCCACCCGCAGTCGCTGCTCGCGCTGACGTACGGGAAGGTCGACGCGGCGGAGATCAACACGCAGCAGCAGGCGACGTCGACGTCGGAGCACCAGTTCGACGCCGCGAAGTACAAGCAGATCTGGGCGTCCGACCCCATCCCGAACGACCCGATCAGCGTCGCGAAGGACCTCGACCCGGCGTTCAAGAAGAAGCTCGTCGCCGCGCTGACCTCGCTGTCCCCGCAGGACGTTTCGAAGGCGGGCGCGTTCCTCGACGTCGAGCCGGGGCCGCTCGTCCCGGTGACGAAGCAGACGTACCAGCCGCTGTTCGACCTGGCCAAGACGCTCGGCCTCACCGAGAAGAACCTGTAGGGCCATGACCGCCAACGCGCTCACGGTCCGCGGCCTGCGCAAGTCCTTCGGCGGCCGCACGGTGCTGTCCGGTTTCGACCTCGACGTGGCGCCCGGGGAGGTGGTCGCGGTCCTCGGCGCCAACGGGTCGGGCAAGTCGACCGCGCTGAAGTGCGTGGTCGGGCTGGTGCGTCCCGACGCGGGACGCGCCGGGGTGTTCGGCGCGGACCTGCTCGACGGGTCCCGGGCGGCCGACCGCGCCCGCACCCGCGTCGCCATGGTGTTCCAGCAGATCCACCTGGTGCGGCGCAGGACGGCACTGGACAACGTCTGCGCGGGGGCGCTCGGCCGGCTGCCGCTGCGCCGGTCCTGGGCGCCCGCCGCTTTCCCGCGCGAGCTGCGCGAGGAGGCGATGGCGTGCCTGGACCGCGTCGGCCTGGCCGACCGGGCGCACGAGCGGGTCGCCGCGCTGTCCGGCGGGCAGCAGCAGCGGGTCGCGCTCGCCCGGGCCCTGTGCCAGCGCGCCGAGGTGCTGCTGGCCGACGAGCCGGTCTCCGCGCTCGACCCGTCCGCCGCCGAGAACGTCATGACCGTGATGACCGACCTCGCCCGGACGGAGTCGATCGCCGTCGCGGCGGTGCTGCACCAGCCGGAACTGGCCCGCCGCCACGCGGACCGGCTCGTCGGGCTGCGCGGCGGCCGGATCGTGTTCGCCGGCCCGTCGGCGGACGTGTCCCAGGAGCAGGTGTCCTCTCTCTATGCCGTGGACGAGGAGGTCCCAGCATGAGCGTCCTCGTGACCGACCGCGCGCCGGAGCGGCTGCCGGTGCCGCCGCGGCGGCGCAGCCCCCGCACGCTGGCGATCGGCGGCGCCGTCATCGCCGTCCTCGTGGCGCTGCACGTCGCCGCGTGGATCGGCACCGGCATGGACCTCGGGATGCTGGCCGACGGCTGGCACGGCATGGTCCGGTTCGTCTCCGAGGCGTTCCCGCCGGACCTCGCCTGGGATCCCGTCGTCAAGGACGGCCTGCACGCCTGCCTGGTGACGCTGTGGATCGGGCTGCTCGGGACGACGCTGTCCATCCCGTTCACGATCGTGCTGTGCGCGCTCGGGTCGCGCGCCGTCAACGGCAACGCCGCCGTCTACCAGGCGGCGCGGGGCGTCATGTCGTTCCTGCGCGCCGTGCCGGACGTGGTGTTCGCGCTGATCTTCGTGACCGCGGTCGGGCTCGGCCCGTTCGCCGGGGTCCTCGCGCTGATCTGCAACAACACCGGCGTGATGGGCAAGCTGTGGTCGGAGGCGATGGAGGAGGTCGACGACGGCCCGGCGCAGGCGCTGCGGATCGCCGGCGCGAGCCGCGCGCAGCTCGTCGCGCACGCGGTGCTGCCGGCGTGCGTGCCGCAGCTGGTGGGGCTGGTGCTGTATCGGCTGGACGTCAACGTGCGGGCGTCGCTGGTGCTCGGCCTGGTCGGCGCCGGCGGCATCGGGTTCCTCATCAACCAGTCGATCCAGGAGTTCCGGTTCGACCAGATGCTGACCTATATCCTGATGGTGCTCGTGCTGGTCGTGGCGGTGGACCTGCTCAGCTCGTTCGTCCGGCGCAGGCTCGCGCCGTGACCGCGCTCGCCATGGTGTGGCCGGGCGTGGGCGGGCGGCACCGGGCGCTCGCGGTGGATCCGCCGGACCCGGCGCCGGGCGAGGCGCTGGTCGAGGTGGAGCTCGCGACGGTCTGCGGCTCGGACCTGCACACGGTGTCCGGCCGCCGTCCCGGTCCGGCGCCCGGGGTGCTCGGCCACGAGACCGTGGGGCGGGTCGTTGGCCTCGGCGACGGCCCGGCTCCGCGCGATGTTCGCGGGCGGGCCGTCGCGGTCGGGGACCGGGTCGCGGTCGGGATCTACGCGGCGTGCGGTGCCTGCCCGCGCTGCGTCCGCGGCCTGCCGCAGAAGTGCGAGCGGCTGTTCAAGTACGGTCACGTGGCGCTGGCGGAGGCCGGGCCGCTGTCGGGCGGCTACGCCAGCCACGTGCTCGTCCGCGCGGGCACCCCGCTCGCGGTGGTGTCCCCGGACCTGCCCGCCGCGCTGGCGGCGCCGCTCGGGTGCGCGACGGCGACGGCGGTCGCGGCCGTCTCCGCGGGCGGCGGCGAGGTGCGCGGCCGGAACGTCACGGTCTGCGGCGCGGGCCTGCTCGGCCTGCTGGCGACGGCGATGCTCGCCGGGCGGGGTGCGGCGGTCACGGCCGTCGATCCCGACCCTGGACGCCGCGAGACCGCGCGGCTGATGGGCGCCGCGAACGCCGTCGATCCCGGCGCGGAGCCGCCGCCCGCCGATCTCTACATCGAGCTGTCCGGTGCGCCCGGCGCGGCACGGGGCGCGGTGGCCCGCACCGCGACGGGCGGGACCATCGTGCTCGCCGGGACCGTCTCGCCCGGCGCGCCGCTGGACTGGGAGGCGCAGGACCTGGTGCGGGGGCTGATCACGGTGCGGGGCGTCCACAACTACGCGCCCGCCGACCTCGCGGAGGCCGCCGCCTGGACCGAGTCCGCCGCCGCGCGCCTGCCGGTCGAGGCGCTGCTCGGCGCCGTCCACCCGCTGGACGGCCTCGACGCGGCGCTGGCGGAGGCGGCGCGGTCGACCTCGATCCGTGTCGGGGTCGCTCCGGGGGCGTGAGCGGAAATCGATACGGGCCGCCGGGCGTTGCAGTGGGTCAACCGTCCTTGAGAAAGGTGTCCCATGCGTGTCGAGATCTGGTCCGACGTGATCTGTCCCTGGTGCTACATCGGGAAGCGCCAGTTCGAGCGGGCGCTCGGCAGTTTCGAGCACCGCGACCAGGTCGAGATCGCCTACCGGGCGTTCCAGCTCGACCCGTCCTACCCGGCGGGCCGGACGGAGGACGTGGCGGACATGCTGTCGGCCAAGTACGGCATGTCGCGCGAGCAGGCCGTCCAGATGAACCAGCAGATGGAGGAGCGCGCCGCCGGGGTCGGCTTGGAGTACCACCTGGAGGGCGGGCAGGTGGGCAACACCGCCGACGCGCACCGGCTCGTGCATCTCGCGGGCGAGCAGGGCGTGCAGGACGGCGTGGTGGAGGCGCTCTACAAGGCGCATTTCACCGACCGGCGCTCGGTGTTCGACCGTGACTCGCTGGTCGAGGTCGGGGCGGAGGCGGGGCTGGACGCGGCGGCGGCCCGCGACGTGCTGGCCTCGGGGAAGTTCACCGCCGAGGTCGAGGCCGACCAGCAGGAGGCGCAGCGGCTCGGCGCCACCGGCGTGCCGTTCTTCGTCCTCGACCGCCGCTACGGGGTGTCCGGAGCGCAGCCGGCCGAGGCGTTCGCGCAGGCCCTCGACCGTGCCTGGAACGAGGCGCGCTAGCGGGCCGGGGCGGTGTCGGCGCGGCGGCGCCGCGCGGCCGGGCGGGGCTTGGCGTCCGGGGACGCGGCGGGCAGCCGGACGGTGAACGACGCGCCGGCGCCCGGGCGGCCGGACGCCTCGACCGTCCCGCCGTGGCTCTCCACGACCTCGCGGACGAGCGCGAGGCCCAGCCCGAAGCGGCGGCCCCGGCCCTGCGCGCCGCGGGTGAAGCGCTGGAAGATCCGTTCGGCGTCGGCGGGGTCGAAGCCGACGCCGTCGTCGCGGACGGTCAGCTCGATCCGGCCGCCGTCACGGGCGAGCACCACCGCGACGCGCCCGCCGGGCGGGGTGTGCCCGATGGCGTTGTCGAGCAGCGCGCCCACGACGCGGCGCAGCGCGGACGCGACGCCGTCGACGACCTGCGGCGTCCCGGCGCCGGCGACGTCCAGCACGACGTCCTGCGCCCGCGCCCGGACCGACTCGGCGGCGACCAGCGACGCGACGATCTCGGCGAGGTCGACGGCCCGCCCCTCCACGGCGTGCGGGCGGAGCCGGGCCGACAGCAGCAGGTCCTCGATCACCTCGCCGAACTGCCGGGTGTCGGAGACGATGGCGCCGAGCTCGTCGCCGAGCGCGCCCGGCCCGGTGCGCCGCGCCAGCAGCTGCGCCCGGACGTGCAGGCGCGTCAGCGGGGTGCGCAGCTCGTGGCTGGCGTCGGCGACGAACCGGCGCTGCCGGTCCAGCGCCTCGGCCAGCGGCGAGATCGCCCGCCGCGCCAGCAGCAGGCCGGTGACGAGCGCGGCGAGCAGGCCGCCGATCTCGGCGACGCCGAGCGCCTTGTAGAGCCGGTGCCGTTCCTGGATCTGGTAGCGGCGGTCGAGCGCGGCCTGCAGGACGACCGGTCCGTGGTGCTCGGTGCGCACCAGGTAGGCGACCCCGTCGATGCGGTGCTCCCGCACGACCGTGCCGGGCGCGTCGAGGTCGGCGCGGACGGGCAGCCCGGCGGGCGCGTTCGGCGTGCGGCGCGTGCCGCCGTCCTCCACGGCGAACATCCACACGCAGGGCGGCGCGTTCTCGACCGCGTTCGCGGCGATCACGTGCCGCAGGTCGCGCTCGGCGTCGCTGCGCTGCCCGGCGCTCATCGCCAGGTAGACGAGGGCCCCGACGAGCGCGATCACGACGGTGACCGCCGCCGCGAGCTGCAGGGTGAGGACCCAGCCGACCCTGGACAGGACTCGCGCGTCCGGCCCGTCCATCGGGCCTCCCCTCCGCGTCCTCACAGCTCCCCCGCCCGGTAGCCGAGGCCGCGGACGGTCCGGACGGTGCCGCGGCCGAGCTTGCGCCGCAGGTAGTGGACATAGGTGTCGACGATCGACTCCGAGGTGGTCTCCGCGAAGACCCGCTCGCGCAGCTCCGCGCGGCTGAACACCATGCCGGGCCGGCCGGCGAGGACGCGCAGCAGCTCGAACTCGCGGGCGGACAGCTCGTGCTCGGTGCCGTCGGCGAGCCGGGCGCGGTGCCGCACCAGGTCGAGCTCACCGGCGCCGAGCGGCAGCGTCGCGGCCCGGTCGGCGTGCCGGCGGCGCAGCGCCCGGACGCGCGCGAGCAGCTCGTCCACGTCGAACGGCTTGACGAGGTAGTCCTCGGCGCCGGAGTCGAGGCCGGCGACCCGGTCGGCGACGGTGCCGAGCGCGGTGAGCACGAGCACCGGGGTGGCGACGCCCTTCCCGCGGATCCGGCGCAGCACGTCAAGGCCGTCGAGGCCGGGCAGCAGCCGGTCGACGACCAGCACGTCGTAGGCGCGGGCGAGCGCCAGGTGCAGGCCGCGGTGGCCGTCGGGGGCGACCTCGACGCGGTAGCCCTCGCCGGTGAGCAGCTCGTCCAGCATCCCCGCGATCTCGGGGTCGTCCTCGACGAGGAGGATCCGGGGCGGATGCGCGTCCACGCCCCCAGGATTCCACGCGCTTGATCTTGATGGCGAGACCGCGCGGAGGCCGCCTCCGGCTCAGGGCGCGGGGACGTGCAGGACGAACGGCTCGCAGTGCGCCCGCACGCCCCACGGACCGCCGGAGACGCCGAGGCCGCTGTGCTTGGTGCCGCCGAACGGCTCGTCGAGCGACATCCGCATGTGCCCGTTGACCCAGGCGGTGCCGCAGTCGAGGCGCGCGGCGACGGCGGCGGCGCGGCCTGCGTCGGCGCCCCAGACGGACCCGCAGAGGCCGTACGGGGTCGCGTTGGCGAGGGCGATCGCCTCGTCGACGTCGCGGTAGCGGACGACGGGCAGCGCGGGCCCGAACTGCTCCTCGTCCACGATCCGCATGCCCGCCTCGGCGCCGGCCAGGACGGTCGGGGCGAAGAAGAACCCGGGCCGGTCGAGCGGGGCGCCTCCGGCGGCGGCGCGGGCGCCGGCCGCCAGGGCCTCGGCGACGAGGCCGCGCACGCGCTCGTACTGCGGGCGGTTGGCGATCGGCCCGATCTGCGTGGCGGGGTCCCTGCCGTCGCCGACGACGGCCTTCGCGGCGCGTTCGGCGAGCGCGCCGACGAGGTCGTCGTGGAGTGCGGCGGGCGCGTAGACGCGCTTGACCGCCATGCAGATCTGGCCGCAGTTGGCGAAGGCGCTCCAGAACAGGCCGTCGGCGACGGTGTCCACGTCGGCGTCGTCGAGGACGATCGCGGCGTCGTTGCCGCCGAGCTCCAGGGTGAGGCGCTTGAGGTCGGGGGCGGCGGTGGCGGCGACGTGCCTGCCGGTCGCCGCCGACCCGGTGAAGTTGATCTTCCGGATGCCGGGGTGGGCGGCGAGCCGCTCCCCCAGCGGGTCGGTGCCCGCGACCACGTTGAGCACGCCGGGCGGGAAGATCCCGGCGAGCACGCGTCCCATCGCGAGCGTCGCCAGCGGCGTGTGCGGCGACGGCTTGAGCACGACCGTGCAGCCGGCGGCCAGCGCGGGCGCGGCCTTCGCGGCGCCGAGCTGCAGCGGGAAGTTCCACGGGGCGATGGCGGCGACGGGGCCGACCGGGCGCCAGTACACCTCGACGCGCTCCCCGCCCGACCCGGGCATGACGTCCGGGGCGATCTCCAGGTCCGCGAGGTGCTGGAAGCGGGCGGCGGCGCGCGCCACCTCGGTCTCGGCGTCCCGCAGCGGCTTGCCCTGCTCGGCGGTCAGGATCGGGGCCAGCGCGCCCGCCGCCTCGCGCAGCGCGGCGGCGGCCTCGGCCAGGCACGCACGGCGTGCACCGGCGTCGGCCCGCCAGTCCGGCCAGGCGTCGTTCGCCGCGCGGACCGCCGCGTCGAGGGCGGTGCCGTCGCAGTCGGGGGCGCGGTCGAACTCCTCACCCGTCGCCGGGTCGACCACGCCGAACGTGCGCGGCGAGGCGGTGAGGGCGCCGCCGATGAGCATCTCGTTCACGCGTCCGCCTTCAGCAGCCGGGACGGGTTGACCGAACTGGTCTCGTGTACCTGCTCGTCGCTCAGCCCGAACGCGCGCATGTGGGCGCGGAGCAGGCGCAGCGCCTCGACGGTGTTGGGGAACAGCGGCTCGCCGGCGTCGCTGGACAGCGTCACGTGCCGGGTGCCGAGCGCCTGGATCGCCGCGCACATCCGGGCCGGGTCGACGCCGAGCAGCGGCGAGATCTCGTCGTAGGTGAAGTTCATGGTGATCCCGGCGGACGCCAGCTCGCGCATCTGGTCCAGCGACAGGTCGATGAACGGGCTGAACGGGTGGTCGATGACGGCCTTCGTGATGCCGAGATCGCGGACCTCGTCCGCCATCGCGTAGATCTCCTCGTGCGTGGCGTGCGCGAACGAGACCATCACGTCGTGGTCTGCGGCGATGCGGAAGACCTCCTTGTAATCGCGTTTCAGCGCGCCGCGGTCGTCGAGCGTGTACGCGCCGGCGCGCAGGGCGTCCGGCCAGGGCAGCGGATCGCTCCACTCGCGGGAGTCCTCGCCCCACCAGACAGGCAGCCCGCCGACCTTGTGCAGCGTGTTGGCGCTGCGGAAGACCGGCATCCAGATCGCGGCGGCGCCGTCCTCGACCGCACAGCGGGCGGCCTCGGGCAGCGGCATGCCGCGGGTGTCGGTGGCGATCCACCCCGACCACAGCCGCACCGGCTCGATGCCGTGCTCCTCGCACCACTTCCCGAGGTCGGCTTCGACCTCGCGGACGACGGCCGCCGGGCCGGGCGCGTCCGGCCGGTTCATGCCGACGACGCTCTTGAACAGCAGTCCCTTCATCCCGCTCGCCGACGCGAGCTTCGCGATGGCGAGCGCGTCCTGCTGGCCCTCGTGGGCGTGGCAGTGGATGTCGACCGCGTCCTCGACGCCGAACACCGCCGGCGGCACGAGCGCCTGCCCTCGGTAGCCCATCCGGGCCCGGTAGGACGAAAGGAAACGGTCGTGCGGGGCGCCGTCCGGGCGGCGCAGCCTCGCCTCGGCGAGCAGTTCGTCGTCCAACGCGGTCAGCCTTCCTCTCCGGCGGCTCGCGGGTTCTCGAAGTAGGCGGCGGCGAGCCGCTGCCGCCGGGCGTCCAGCACCATGTACGTGCCGCAGACCAGCTGGACGAGGCTGCGCCACACGTCCTCCCACCGGTCGCGCAGCCGCAGCAGCACGAGCCGGGCGCCGTCGCGGCGGGCGGACGGGGCGCCGCGCGGTGCAAGCAGGCACGGCCCCCGGTTCGGGAGGGAGCGGGTGTGCGCGGCGGACGACGCCAGCGCGAAGCGGCGCAGCGTCTCCCGCGTCACGGCCCGCATCGCGGCGGGCGCGACGCCCCGCGCCGGGCAGGGCCGGTTCGCGGTGACGCCGAACGGGATGTGGTTGGCGTCCCGCACCGCGATGCGCTCCCACCGTCCGGGGTCGAAGCGGTCGGGGTCCTCGAAGCCGGTCGCGTGGAACTCGGGGTAGTTGAAGCACAGCACGGACCCGGCGGGCAGGGTGGTCCGCTCGTCCACGGCGATGTCCGCCGAGGTGATCCGGTGCGCGATGCCGAACAGCGGGAAGCGGCGCATGCTCTCCTCGATGACGCGGTCGAGGTAGGCGCCGTCGGCGGGGTCGGCGGCGAGGCGGTGCTGCACGTCCGGGTGCTGGGCGATCGCCATCAGCAGGTGCGCCATCGCCTCCGACATCTGCACCACGGCCGTGTTGAAGAACGTCCCCTGCAGGTAGAAGGCCTGCTCCTCCTTCGACAGCGACTCGGGGAGGGGATGGCGGACGTCGCCGAGCCGGTCCCGCAGGTAGGCGGTCAGCCGGTCCCGCCGGTCCATGTGCCGCAGCCCGCAGCACTTCAGCGCGGTGATGACGTCGTCGGCGTTCGCGACGATCAGGTCGCGGGCGTGGCGCGGGCACGGCTCGCCGAACACCAGCTCGTAGGAGAACTCCGCCCAGACCGGCATCATCAGGTCGCGCAGGCGGACGAGCCCCGGCCCGCGCTCGTCCAGCACGCGCGAGGCGCAGCGTCGCGCGAGGTCCGCGGCCTCGCCCTTCGGCCGCGCCAGGATCCGGCGGGTCGCGCGGGCGACCTCCTCGTAACGCTCCCCCGGCTCCAGGTGCTCCTGGTGGACGTGCGGCCCCGGCGCCAGCCAGTACCAGAACAGGTCGGACAGCGGCGCGCCCGCGCTGCGCCCGTCCGCCGCCGGATGGGCGTAGACCTCGCGGAACCGGTCGGCGCCGACCAGGTCGCCGGGGATCGGGACGCCCTCCTCGCCGTTGACCCGCGCGAAGATCCGCACGCGCAGCGCGACCACCGCCCGCGGCAGCCAGGACGGCAGGCTCGCGAGCACAGCCAGGACCGCCGCCGCGACGGCCGCGATCAGCACGGCCCCTCCTGGACGAGCCCGCGCCCCGCGTCGGCGGGGGTCGCGCAGCCGCACAGGGTGAGGGCGTTCTCCAGCTCCCGCCGCAGCAGCCCGAGGACGTCCGCGACCCCGTCCTCGCCGGCGGCGGCGAGGCCCCACAGCGCCGGACGCCCGATCGCGACCGCGTCCGCGCCGAGCGCGAGCGCCTTGACCGCGTCGGTGCCGCGCCGCACGCCCCCGTCGAGCAGCACCGGCACCCGCCCCGCGACGGCGTCCGCGACCAGCGGCAGCCGGGCGATCGACGCGGGCGCCGTGTCCAGCTGCCGGCCGCCGTGGTTGGACACGATGACCGCGTCGGCGCCCCGCTCGACGGCGAGCCGGGCGTCGTCCGGATGCAGCACGCCCTTGACGACGATCGGCAGGTCGGTGATGCCGCGCAGCCGGTCGAGGTCGTCCCAGCACAGCTCCGGCGACAGCACGACCTGCCGGACGTGGCCGGTCCGCGCCGGATCCCCCGGCTCGCGCAGGTTCTCGCAGCGCACGCCGGGCGGCAGGTCGTGGAAGCCGTTGCGGTCGCCGCGCTCGTTGCGGCCGAGCGCGGGCGAGTCGGCGGTGACGACGAGCGCGCGGCACCCCGCCGACTCCGCCCGCCGCACGATCGCCTCCGTGAACGCCATGTCGGGCTGCGGGTACAGCTGGAACCACAGCGCCGGGTCGGGCGCCGCCTTGCGCGCCTCCGCCGCGACCTCCTCGATCGCGACCGTCGACAGCATCGCCGCGATCATGATGACGCCGGCCTTCGCGGCGGCCCGCGCCGTCGCCCGCTCGCCGTCCGGGTGCGCGAGCCGGTGGAACGCGGTCGGCGCGAGCAGCACCGGCATCGACGCCTCGTCCCCCAGCAGCGTGACGTCCAGCCGCGGCGCCCCCGCGCCGCGCAGCACGCGCGGGACCAGGGCGAGGCGCGCGAACGCCGCCTCGTTGGCGCGGACGGTCACCTCGTCCTGCGCGCCGGACGCGAAGTAGTCGTAGTGGACCGGGTCGAGCCGCTCGCGCGCGAGGTCCTCGAACTCGCGGACGTTCACCGGGGCGCCCATGTCAGGCCGTCACCGGGGCGAGCGCGGACGCGGCGAAGGCGCGGAGCGGTTCGCGGAACTCCTCCTCGCCGGACCAGTCGTTGCAGATGTCCTCCGGCAGCAGCAGCCGCCCGGCGAGCTCCCCGTCCCGGTAGTAGCGGACCACCGGGTGCAGGTAGCGGTCCTCCTTGGACGGGTCGGCCTCCCACGCGCGCCCCGCCTCGATGTCGAACGGGTCGATGTCGGCGTGCCCGGCGCCGTACTCCAGGCTGACGGTGAACCAGTCCCGCTCGTCCTCGCCCGCCATGTGCTCGGGGACGTGGTCGAGCGGCAGCTCCTCCAGGTAGCGGGCGCGGCCGTCGCCGACCGCGATCACGTCGCAGAGGAAGCCGTACTGCTGCCACAGCGCCGACGTCCGGTTGATCCGCTCCAGCACGGCGCCGGCGAGGGCGCCGGGCTCGGCCGGAAGCTCGCGTTCCGGCCAGGGCACCCCCTCGTACCGCTGCTCCAGCATCCGGTGCAGCGCGCGGACGCCGTACCGGAACCCGTGCAGGAACGCGCTGGTGAACCGCTTGAAGTCGCGCGACTGCGTGATCGTCCCAGCGAAGAACAGGTCCGGGACGTTCACCGACTCCCAGCGCGTGGTGAGCTCGGGAAACCGGTCGTCGATGACCAGGCGCGGGCGGCACGTCGCGTCGAAGATGGACGCGTCCATCCGGAAGCCCGTGCAGTTGATGACCCGGTCGTACTCCAGCGTGACGACCTTGTCCCGCCGCGCGTAGGCGATGCGGGCCCGGTAGGCGCCGCCGGCGCGGTCGATGCGCTCGACGCGGCCGTCCAGGACCATGTTCTGCGTCTTCAGCTGGTAGGTGTCCAGGAAGTTGTTGTTCACCGCGCGCAGATGGCCGATGAAGTGCGTCCGCCACGCGAACTTGACGTCGCTCGGGCCGATGACGTGGATGACGGCGGCCCGCTCGGTCAGCGCGTCCGCGGTCTCGAACGCCGAGTTGCCCTTGCCGAGGATGAGGACGCGCTGGTCGGTGAAGTCGTCGGGGTCGACCGAGACGCTGGAGTAGTGCTCGACGCCCTCGATCCCCGGGATCGCCGGGACGTTCTGCTTCCCGAACCCCGTCGCGACGACGACCCGCCTGGCCTCGTGGACCTCGCCGTGCTGGTCGGTGACCTTGAAATGCCCGTCCTTGGCGACGTTGACGACCCGGGTGCCGCACCGCACGTCCAGCTTCAACGTTGAGGCGTAGTCGGCGAGGTAGCGGACGTAGTCGTCCGCGTGCGGGAAGTAGGCGTCGGTGTACTTGCTCAGCAGCAGGTCCGGAACGTCGCTGAGCAGCGAGTTCCAGTCCATGCGCAGGTTCAGTTCGGGGTCGGTCCACCCGGTGTGCGGCTTGTTGATGGAGATCATCCGGCGGTGCCGGGGAAACGTGCGGTAGAAGGTCCCCGGGCCGGGCCCGGCCTCCAGGATGACGTGGTCGCGGCCCGCGCGCCGCAGCAGATGCCCGAGTTGCAGGCCCGCCGGTCCCGCGCCGATAACGAGGTAGTCCCGGATTCCGTCCACCGTGCAGCCTCCGTCGACTCGCCGATCGAACGCCGCAGACGGTAGGCCGGAGTTCTCAGAAGGTTCTGAGAAAGCGGCGGGACGGGTGCCGGACGGAGGACCACGCGCCCCCGCTCCGTCACCCCGCGGACACGGAACGCGCGTGGTCACGGCCGTGCGGACGGGTGCGGACGGGTCGCCGGACGCCCTGGTCGGAAGCGGGCACGGGGGCGTAAACATAATCCGATTCGGATGTCGACAGGTAGGCCCGGAAACGTCTATTTTTGACGAATCTTCAGCCTGGAACCAGCGAGGGGGCCCCGTGCAGACTCGAGCGGCGATCCTGTGGGACAAGAACACCGAATGGAGCGTCGAGGACATCGAACTCGACGACCCCAAGGCGGGTGAGGTCAAGGTCAAGCTCGCGGCGTCCGGCCTGTGCCACTCCGACGAGCACATGGTCACCGGCGACATGGTGATCGACAAGGAGATCGCCGACCTGATGGGCTGGAAGCAGTTCCCGGTCATCGGCGGGCACGAGGGCGCCGGCGAGATCGTGGAGGTCGGCCCCGGGGTCACCTCGGTGAAGGAGGGCGACCACGTCGTCCTGTCGTTCATCCCGGCCTGCGGGCGCTGCCCGTCCTGCGCGCAGGGCCGCCAGCACATCTGCGACCTCGGCGCGTTCCTGCTGTCGGGCCGGCAGATCAGCGACATGACCTCGCGGCACCACTCCAAGAACGGCGAGGACCTCGGCACGATGTGCTGCACCGGCACGTTCGAGCCGTACACGGTGGTCAACGAGTCGTCCGTCATCAAGATCGACGACTGGATCCCGCTCGACAAGGCCGCGCTGGTCGGCTGCGGCGTCACCACCGGCTGGGGCTCGGCGGTCAACGCCGCCGGTGTGCGCGCGGGCGACACCGTCGTGGTGATCGGGATCGGCGGCATCGGCATGAACGCGGTGCAGGGCGCGGCGATGGCCGGCGCCCGGCACGTCATCGCGGTCGACCCGGTCGAGTGGAAGCGGGAGAAGGCCACCAGCGTCTTCGGCGCCACGCACAGCGCCGCCTCCATCGAGGAGGCCCAGGCGATGGTCGCCGAGATGACCTGGGGCGCCAACGCCGACAAGGTCATCCTGACGGTCGGCACCGCCACCGGCGACCTCATCGGCCCGATGATGGGCATGGTCACCAAGGGCGGCCGCGGCGTCGTCACGGCCGTCGCGCCCGTCATGCAGGAGGACGTCAAGCTCAACCTGTTCGACCTGGCGATGCAGCGCAAGGAGCTGGTCGGCTGCATCTTCGGCAACGCCAACCCGCGCCGCGACGTCACCCGCCTCCTGCGCCTGTACGAGGAGGGCAAGCTCAAGCTGGACGAGCTGGTCACCAAGACCTACACCCTGGACGAGGTCAACCAGGGCTACCAGGACATGCGGGACGGCAAGAACATCCGCGGCCTGATCAAGTACTGACCGCACGCCGCACGGCGCCCCGGAACGGGAGAGGCCGCCGCGGGGACGCGCACCGTCCCCGCGGCGGCCTTCGTCGTGCGCCGGACGCCCTGCCGCGGCCTTTCCGGCTGAACCGGCGAACGCCGCGAACCGTACAACCGGATGTGCCCGCCGCGCGATCGATGCCGGGGCGGCAGGGGCACGGCGGTCACGGGCCAGGCTGGGGAGAACCGACATGCCGGTGTTTCATGCGTTCCGTTCGGTGAGCGGGCGGCGCGACGGCGAGGACGCGCGGGAGAGCGGCGCCGCGCCGGGGGCAGGGGGCGCGCCCGACGCGGGCGGCGCGCCCGACGCGCCCGACGCG
>NZ_WBMR01000188.1 GCF_008923365.1 Actinomadura montaniterrae | reverse complement strand
GGCACCCTGGGATTCCGGACCGCCGTTGGGCGGGCCGGGACGCGGCGCGGACGGGCGGGGCCCCTGGGGCCGCTTCTGGCCGCCTACGCGCCTGTCGCCCTGCTTGGAGGACGAACCGTTTGAGAAGGCTTCGGTAAGCCTGCGAACGACCGGCGCCTCGATCGTGGAGGACGCCGACCGTACGAACTCGCCCATTTCCTGGAGCTTGGCCATGACGACCTTGCTCTCGACACCGAACTCCTTGGCGAGTTCGTAAACCCGGACCTTGGCCACTGCACTCCCTACTCGGTCCGGGGGTGCGGCCACCGGACCGTCGTTAACCTGCCGTACTCATCGCGGCGTGCTCATCGAGCGCTCATAGCAATCTCGACCTGCTTCCGACTAGACGTCGCTTACCATTCGGCCATCCTGCTGCTGCGCGGCGTTCGCCGCAAGCCGCTCCCGCAGCGCGCTGCCGTCGAGCGGGCCCTGCAGGCGGAAAGCCCGCGGGAACGCCCGACGTCGCTCTGCGAGTTCGAGGCACCGCGGATCGGGGTGCAGATGCGCGCCCCGGCCCGGGAGCCGCCCGCGGGGATCGGGGACGATCTCGCCCTCGACCACCACCAGGCGCAACAGGTCGGACTTGGCCGTGCGAACCCGGCAGCCCACACACGTGCGTTGTGGAACCGCCCGGCCACGTTCCATGAGTCTACCGCGCCGAGGCGTCGGCGGGACCTGTCGCATGCTCTCCTGATTCGGAAGATCCGGATTCGCCGGCCTCGGGGGCCTTCGAGGGGGTCCGCCCGGACGGCCCGCCGCCCGCCGGCTCGGTGTCGGACCGGATGTCGATCCGCCAGCCGGTGAGCCGCGCCGCGAGCCGGGCGTTCTGCCCTTCCTTGCCGATCGCCAGCGAGAGCTGGTAGTCGGGGACGATCACCCGTGCCACGCGGCCGTCGAGGTCGACCACCTCGACCGCTGAAACGCGGGCCGGGGACAGCGCATTCCCGACGAACTCGGCGGGGTCGTCCGACCAGTCCACGATGTCGATCTTCTCGCCGTGCAGCTCGGCCATCACGTTGCGGACCCGGCTGCCGAGCGGGCCGATGCAGGCGCCCTTGGCGTTCACGCCGGGCTTGCGCGACCGCACCGCGATCTTGGTGCGGTGGCCGGCCTCGCGGGCGATCGCGGCGATCTCCACGGTGCCGTCGGCGATCTCCGGGACCTCCAGCGCGAACAGCTTGCGGACGAGGTTCGGGTGCGTGCGCGACAGCTGCACCGACGGGCCGCGGTGGCCCTTGCGGACCTGCACGACGTAGGCGCGCAGCCGCTCGCCGTGGTCGTAGCGCTCGCCGGGCACCTGCTCCTGCGGCGGGAGCACCGCCTCCAGCCGGCCGAGGTCGACCAGCACGTTCCGCGGGTCCTTGCCCTGCTGGATGATGCCGCTGACGATGTCGCCCTCGCGGCCGGCGTACTCGCCGAAGGTCAGCTCGTCCTCGGCGTCGCGCAGCCGCTGCAGGATGACCTGCTTGGCGGTGGTCGCCGCGATCCGGCCGAAACCGGTCGGGGTGTCGTCGTACTCGCGGAGGGCGTTGCCCTCCTCGTCGGTCTCCGTCGCCCACACGGTCACGTGCCCGCTCTGCCGGTCCAGCTCGACGCGCGCGCGCGGCGCGGCGCCCTCGGTCCGGTGGTAGGCGATCAGCAGGGCGTCTTCGATGGCCTTGACGGCCACGTCGAGCGAGATGTCCTTCTCGCTCTCCAGGCCCCGCAGGGCGGTCATGTCGATGTCCACGAGGTTCCCCCCTCTAGTCCGGCTCAGCCGGAGAACGCGTTTCCTCGGCCTCGCCGGGTGGAACGGGCGAGCCACCCCCGTCGAGGGGTTTGAACTCCACCTGGACGCGGCCGCGCCCCAGCTCACCGAGGCGGAACCGGCGGCGCTGCGTCCCGGTGTCCCTCGGTCCGGCGGACTTTCCGCCGCCCTTGCCGGACCCCTTGGCCCGGCCCGTGGCGACGTCGATCTCGACGGCCTCGTCGTCGGCCGCCACCACGCGGCCCTCGACCTGGCCGCCCTCGGCCAGCGGGACGACGACCAGCCTGCCGACGGCGCGGCGCCAGTGCCGCGGCTCGGTGAGGGGACGGTCGACGCCGGGCGAGGTCACCTCCAGCACGTACGGCGAGGTGCCCATCACGTCGGACTCGTCCAGCAGCGCGGAGGCCTTCTCGCTCAGCCGCGCGATGTCGTCCAGGCCCACGCCGCCGTCGCCGTCCACGACGATCTTGACGAGCCGGCGGCGCCCGGCGGGGCGCACGTCGACCTCCTCCAGGTCGAACCCGGCCGCGGCGACCGCGGGGGCGAGCAGCGCGGTCAGGTCCGCGATGGCGGCGTCGCGGGCCGGCCGGGCCGACGCGTCGCCGCGCCCGCTCCTGGCGCGGCCCCCCTGAGCGCGGCCACCGCGGGACTCGACGCTCATGGGACCCTCCTCCTGTTGTGCCTTCCCGCCCGCCGGTGAGGGCGGCGGGACCTGTCGCTGAAGTCACCGCTTGTCCGCTGACTCCTCAAGACTATCGAGAGCCGGACACCTCAGCGGCCTTTCGAACAGCTCACCGGCGCGCCGGATATGGAATGCTTGAGCTGGCCTGATGGACGCGTCCGGCGACCGGGACGGAGCCGGCGGCGCGGCGCGGGCCGCCACCACCACACCACCGGGTGAGGAGACTCCCTTGCCAGAGGCCGTGCCGCGCCTGCCGGGAACCGTGTCGCGCCGGGGGCTGCTGCTGGGCGGCGGTGCCGTGCTGGCGGCGCCCTGGCTGGCGGGCTGCGCGGCGGAGGCGGCGGGGCCCCGGCCGGACGTGTCGACGCTGGTCGGCGCGATCACCTCCGAGCAGGACCTCATCGCCACCTACGAGGCGGCGAAGGCCGCGGCCGGGTCGCTGGCCGGCCGCCTCGATCCCGTCCTGGCGCACCACCGGCGGCATCTGGCCGTGCTGAAACGGCATTACGTGCCCGGCTCGGGAAGGCGGGCCCACGAGGGCGGGACGATCCCGCCGCCGCACGCGGCCCAGCTGCCCGAGGGGCCCACCGAGATCCTCACGGCGCTGCGCCTCGCGGAGGACCGCGCCGCAGCCGCCCGGCGGGCCGACGCCGCCAAGGCTCCGCCCGGGCTGGCGCAGCTGCTGGCGAGCATCGGCGCGTGCGAGGCGGGCCACGCCGAGACGGTCCGCGCGCATCCGCCCGCCGACCCGGCCAGGTCGTCGGCCCAGGCGATCCAGACGGCCCTCGCCGCCGAGCACGCCGCCGTGTACGGCTACGGGGTCCTCGGCGCCCGGCTGCGGGGCACGCTGGAGCAGGTCGCGAAGACGTACTGGGACGCGCATCGCGCGCAGCGCGACAAGCTGGTGTCGATCCTGTCGGTGCAGCCGGTCGCGGCGGCGGCCGGGTACCGGCTGCCGGTCAAGGTCACCAACGCCCGCAGCGCGGCCCGGCTCGCCGCCGCGCTGGAGGACGACCTCGTTCCCGCCTACGTGGGCCTCGCCGGGGCCTCCGCGGCCGACCTGCGGGTCTTCGCCGCCGACAGCGCCGAGCGGTCGATGGCGCGGTCGGCGAAGTGGCGGTCGAGCGCGGGCGTCGGCGCCCCGTCCGAGGCGTTCCCGGGCCTGCCGTCGGCGGACCTGTCACCCCGTCCCGAACCGGGCGAGTGATCTTCAGCACGCCGGGAACGAATGCGCTCCATGTACGCGTTGTCGATTTTGCACTGGCCTACTCGGGGGAGGAGCCCAGACCCGCCATGACCAGCACCCCGCACCGGTACGAGACCGACGGGCCCGGTACCCGCGCGCCCAGTGCGCTGGACGAGCTGCGCGCCGCCTACCGGGAGCAGCTGAACCAGCTCGCCGCCGAGCGCGACGAGGCCCGCCGCCAGGCCCGCCGGGCCAAGGCGCAGGCCGACGTCGCGCGCGCCGATCTGGCGAGCCTGAAGAGCCGCGTCCAGGAGCTGCTGGCCGCCGCCGCGCGGCACCTGCCGGACCTCCCGGCCGTCGAGGCGGCGGACCGTCCGGCCGAGATCGAGGCCGCACCCGCCGCGTCCGCCGCGTCCCGCGCGCTTCCGGCCCCGGCGCCCGCCGAGACCCAGCGTGCCGAGCCCGAGGCCGCCGCGGATTCCGCGAACGCCGGCCGTCGCGTCGAGGTGGAAGCGGCCCTTCCCGAGGCGCGCCCGGCCGAGCGGACCGGTGGCGAGACGGTCCGCTACCAGAACAGGCGCAAGTCCCGGAAGGCCAGACGCAGGAGCGTCCGGACGGGTTGACCGGGGAGGAACGGCCCGCACATGGGCCGTGGAGAGGCCGCCGGGGACGCTTTCCCGGCGGCCTCTCCGCACCTTCCGAGCTGCTAATGTCCTGCGGTGACCTCGTACGGCCTCCTCGTCTCCCCCTCGCACAACCGGGTCTACGCGCAGGCCGCCGCGGGCCTGGTGAAGGCCGAGCTGGCGGTGTTCGGCGAGCGGGCGCTCGGCGGCCGCGTCCGCGACATCGAGGAGACGTCCATCGGCGGCGTCCCGTACGTGACGTTCTCGTCCGACCCGCTCTCGGAGACCGACGTCCGGCTCCTGTCGAACCTGTCGTCGCTGTACGCGCTGTTCGAGATCGAGGGCGAGCTGCTCAGGCCGGTCGAGCTGAAGCCGCTGGACCTGTTCGGCAGTGATCTGCTGACGATCCAGAAGTACTCGGGGAAGACCAACGAGTACTTCACCAAGCTGCTGCTGAACGTCACCGCGATGGCGACCGACTCCCCCATGGACCTGGTGACCGGCAGGCCCCGGCTGTTCGACCCGATGTGCGGGCGGGGCACGACGCTGAACCAGGCGATGATGTACGGGCTCGACGCGGCCGGTATGGACGTCGACGGCAAGGACTTCGACGCCTACGCGGCGTTCATCAAGACGTGGCTGAAGAACAACCGGGTGAAGCACCAGGCCGAGATCGCGCCCGTCCGGCGGGAGAAGGCGGTGCTGGGGCGGCGGCTGCACGTCACCCTGGGCGCGTCCAAGGAGCGGTACAAGAGCGGCGAGACGATGGAGATCACCGTCGTGAACGCCGACGCGCTCGGGGCCGGGAGGTTCTTCCGGCCCGGGTCGTTCGACCTGATCGTGACGGACGCGCCGTACGGGGTGCAGCACGGCAGCCGCGCGAAGGGCGCGCGGCCGGGCCAGAAGGCCGGGCCTCGGCTGTCGCGCAGCCCGGTGGAGCTGCTGGACGCGGCGGTGCCGGAGTGGACGCGGCTGCTGCGCCGCGGCGGCGCGATCGGGATCTCCTGGAACACGTTCGTCGGGCGCCGCGAGGAGCTGGCGGAGATCCTGACCTCCAGCGGGCTGGAGGTGCAGGACTCCGAGGCCTATCTGGGCTTCCGGCACCGCGTCGACCAGGCGATCTCCCGCGACCTGATCGTCGCCCGCAAGTCCTGACCGGCGCGCTCACGGGGCGTGCCAGGTCTCCACGTGCGGGAGCAGCTCGCCGATGCCGTGGATCAGCGCGTCCGGGGGCGTGAGGCCGGGGCGGGTGAAGGCGTGCGTCGTCTGGTGCCAGATCTGGACGGCGCGCAGCCCGGCCGCCTTGGCGCCGTGGATGTCGTCGTAGGGGCGGTCGCCGACGAAGACGCAGGCGCCGGGGTCGGTGGCGCCGACGGCGTCCATGGCGGCGCGGAACGCCTCGGCGTGCGGCTTGGTCCACGGGATCTCGCTGGAGTAGACGGCGCCGTCGAGCAGGTCGAGGACGGCGTCGCGGGCGAAGATCCGCTCGTGCAGCTCGCGGCTCCACATGGTGTTGGACAGCACGCCGACCTTGATGCCGCGCTCGCGCAGCGCGCGGAGCAGGCCGGGGACGGCCGGGTCGGTCCAGGTGTGCGGGGTCCAGGTCTCGTAGTGGGTGTCGAGCATGGCCTCGGTCGGTTCGACGCCGGCGAGCGCGAACAGTTCGGCGAGGGTGGCGCTGCGGTGCTCCTCGGCGCCGCGCCGCCACAGCTCGAGCTCCGCCTCGCAGAGGGCGGCGGCGACGGTCTCGACGCTGTCGGCCGGCAGGTGCGGGGAGCAGATCGCGCGCCACATGTCGGGGAGCTCGACGTCGTGCCAGGGGGTCAGCGTGCCGCCCCAGTCGAAGATCACTGCTTGTAGGGCCATGCCGGGAATGGTAACCATCCGGGCGCTCCGTGCGATGATCCATTAACGCAGTTGAGTGAGTCCCGGAGGGCGCGCCGGGACCCGCCCTCCTCCCGGCATAGGAGCCCCCATGCGCAGAACGCTCGCCGCCTCCGCCCTCTCGGCCGCCCTGCTCGGCGCCGCCGCCGTCCCCGCGGCCGCGGGCGCCATCCCCGACGGGCCCGGGAAGGGGCTGGTCCCGCAGTACCTCGGCGGTCCGGCGACGCCGAGGCCGCTGGCCGGGAAGCCCGTGCCCGCCAACCCGTACCAGGGTCCGGTCGGCACCTCGTCGATGCACGCCGACAGCTACGCGTCCGACACGTACCCGTTCATGGGGCCGCTCGGCCGGAACCCGGAGGTGCTCAACGACGCCAAGGGCGGCGGGCTGCCGGGCCTGTGCTCGACGGTCACGTTCGCGAAGCGGACGGGGCTGATCGTCGCGCAGTGTACGCAGGGGCAGAACTTCATGCTGCGGCTGATCGACCCGGTGACGCTGAAGGACCTCGCCACCTACCAGCTGCCGCCCAGGCCGTCGACGGTCCAGGCGGTGTTCTCCGGCAGCCTCGACAAGATCTTCACCGACACGTCCGGCGGCGCGTACTACTACCTGGACCCGCAGGACCGGGCCGTGCTCGCCGACTCGCAGTTCCACCTGCGCCGCTTCGCCCACGACAAGGGGCCGGACGGCACGTGGCGGTTCACGGTGACCGACGACTGGGACCTGTCCCGCTACCTCCCGCACGACTGCGCCACCTGGACGAACCCCTGGCCGAAGGGCGAGTGCGACCCGATCACCGCGGTCGGCCCGGACTGGACGGGCCTGATCTGGTGGATCACGCGCGCCGGGCGGATCGGCACCGTGAACCCCGAATCGGGCGCGGTGAAGATGACGCGGCTGCCGGGCGAGCAGATCCAGAACTCGTTCGCCGCGGCGCCGGACGGCGTCTCGATCGTGTCGGACCACGCGCTGTACCAGATGAAGGCGGGCCCGGACGGCACGCCGGAGGTGCTGTGGCGCGAGACCTACGACCGCGGCACCGGCCGCAAGCCGGGGCAGATCGACCAGGGGTCCGGGACGACCCCGACGTTCCTCGGCGACCGGTACGTGGCGATCACCGACAACGCCGACGACCGGATGCACGTGATCGTGCGGCGCCGCGACGACGGCGGCCTCGTCTGCCAGGTGCCCGTCTTCGGCAGCGGCGCGAGCGCGACCGACAACTCCCTGATCGGCTACGGGAGCAGCCTGTTCGTCGAGAACAACTACGGGTACAAGAACTTCTTCGAGCTGCCGCCCGGCGGGTCGTCCACGGGCGGGGTGAGCAGGGTGGACGTCAACGCCGGCGGGAAGGGCTGCCGCACCGTCTGGACGAGCGCGGAGCGGTCCCCGTCCACCGTGGCGAAGGTCTCCGTCCCGGCCGGGCTGCTGTACCTGTACACCAAGGACCCGCGCAAGGACCTGATCGACGCCTGGTACTTCACGGCGGTGGACGTCCACACGGGCAAGACCGTCTACAAGGTGCTGACCGGCACGGGCAAGTGGTTCGACAACAACTGGGCGCCCGTCACCGTCGGCCCGAACGGCACCGCGTACGTCGGCGTGATCGGCGGGCTGGTGGCCGTCCGCGACCGCGGCTAGGCGCTCCACGCCCGTGAGCCGGGCGCTCCACGCCCGTGAGCTGGGGGCGCCGCGCCCGTGAGTAGGCGCGGCGCCAGCGGGGATACACGTCTGATCGGACGAACCCGACCGGACCGTGGAGGAGCCATGAGGGCGCGCAAGCCCGGGGAGAGCCGCGACTTCCGCGAGGACGTCGACGACATGGGCGACAACGATCAGGACATCGAGATCGGCCTGACCGAGGAGTACGTGACCGACCCGCCCGAGGACCTGAGGATCGAGGACCCCCAGCCGAACCCGGACGGGCTGAGCATCGCCGAGTACGAGCGGGAGGCGGAGCGGGACGACGACGACCCGCCGGAGCCCGACACCGCCGCCGAGTCCGACGCCGTGAACCCCACCCGCCGCCCCTAGCCCCGCCGCCCGCGGACGCGCCGGCTAGGGCATGCCGGACCGCTGGAGCTGCTTGCGGTAGATCCAGTAGAACATCCGCTGGTTGGGGCGCTCCGTGACGCCGTAGACCCGGTCGCCGCCCGAGTAGGGGTCGAAGGCGAGGGACTCCCCGCCGATCGGCCCGACGACCTTGAAGGGCGCCTTGCCGTCCCCGTCCCGGTCGCTGTAGATCGCGCCGGGAGAGGCGCCGTTGGACTGGCTGTAGTAGATCGTGTCGCCTCCGCCGCCGTGGTAGCCGGCGACCCCCTGGACGTTCGTCAGGTTCGTCCCGTAGACGACCGCCGACTTCACCTGGCCGGAGGCGTCCGCCTTGAGGGAGCCGTCGGCGTTGAGCGGCCACCGGACGACGCGCATCGGCTTCGCCGAGGTCACCCCGCCCGCCGTCTTGTACTCCGCGGTGAGCAGGCTCTTGGGGGACGTGGTCGGGTCGTAGGTGACCGTGCTGAAGCACAGGTCCTTGTTCTTGGCGGACGGCGCCTTGTCCCAGGCGGGGCACGAGCCCGCGTTGACGGGCCGGTACATGCCGGTCTGGAACAGCACGTACTTCTCGTTGTGCGCGTAGAACTTGCCGTCCGCGGCGTCCACGCCGAGTTCGTTCTTGCCCGTGGCGACCTGGTAGGTGCGGCGGACGTCGTAGACGCGGAGCCCCGAGGTGTCGGCGGTGTAGAGGTGGTCGCCGGCGAGGGCGACGCCGCCCTGGTGCTGCGTGGCCTCGGCGACGCCCTTGGCGGCGACGGTGCCGGACGCGGGCGCGGCGGGCCGGACGTCCTTGACCGCGAGCTTCCCGGCGGAGGTGGTGGTCGGGATGGCGAGGGTGACGGGCTGGTACGCGCCCTTCTTCTCGACGAGGGGGCGCTTGCCGACGGTGATGCGCGACCCGTCGGTCACCCAGTCGGAGCCGGAGGCATGGCGGTGGTACCAGCTGAGCACGAACCCGTCGAGCTGGGCGCTGCGGCTACTCGCGACGCCCTGCGGGATCCAGTAGTTGCTGCTCTTGTCGCCGTTGTCGAAGCACCAGGCGCCGAGGGTGACCTTGGCGTCGACGGCCTTGACGGCGTCGTTGGAGCCGCAGCCGGTCTTCCAGGTCATCCCGTTCTTGGCGCCGCTCGCCGCGGCGACGAGGTTCGCCTGCCGCTTCATGCCGCGGGCCGGGTTCGCCGCCAGGTCGTCGAGCTGCTTCAGCGCGGCGGCGGAGACGGGGGTGGACTTCAGGATGAACGCGACGCCAGGGAGCGGGGCGGTGTCGCCCGCGCCGGTGGACGCGGCGGCCGGGGAGACGGTGACGTGCGCGGCGGGAGCGGACGGCAGGGCGACGGCGCCGGCCACGGCGAGCGCGGCCGCGCCGGCGGCGCCGAGGAGGACCGTCCTTCGGGGGGCGGGCATGGAGTCCTTTCCGGCAGGGCGGGAACAAACAAGACAGATCGGAGATCCTAGACAGGAGGGCGATCAGCTGTCAGAGCAACGCCAGAGGTTGCTGACGAGCCCGCCGGGCGCGCCCGGCACGGCCCCCGTGGCAAAGATCACTTTGTGGTTCCGTGACCCGCTCGCGGGGAATGTCATACCGGAGCCGTAGGTTGCGCTAGGCGGGCGAGCTTGCGAGGTGACCGGGACATGCACGAGACAGTCGCGGCACCGGCACACCCCCCGGCCGACGTCGCCTCACCCCGTCCGCTCCCGGACGGCCCACGACGGGACGGACCGGACGCGGACGAACCGTCCACCAGCGAACTGTTCCTCGACCGGCCCGCCGGCGCGCACGCCGCCGACGGCGCGCCGCAGCGCCCCTGGTGGCGCCGCAAGGCGGGCCTTCTGCTGCAGTGGGGAGTGCTCCTCCTCGCCCTCGCGGCGCTGCCGCTCTACCGCGACTCGCTTCCCGACCTCGGCGCCATGTGGCACTCGATCCGGCACGCCGATCCCGGCTGGATGACGATGGTGGTGCTCGCCGTCGCGGGCTCCATGGGCGCGTTCGCCCGGCTCCAGCGGCGGCTGCTGCGGGTCGGCGGGCTGCGGATGCCGCTGCGCCGCGCATTCGCGATCACTTACGCGGGCAACGCGCTGTCCACCACGCTGCCCGCCGGGCCCGCGGTGAGCGTCGTCTACACGTTCCGGCAGTTCCGCCGCGGCGGGGCGTCGGCGAAGCTCGCCACGGCCGTGATCCTGGCCGGCGGCGTCATCACCACGACGACCTACACGGTGATCGGCCTGCTCGCGCTGCTCGTCGACGCGGACACGCGCGGCCCGGCGCTGGCCGGACTCGCCGTCCCGGCCGCCCTGCTCGTGCTGCTGGTGCCGCTGCTGCGGTGGCCGCGCCCGCGCGCGCTGCTGACGGCGCCGCCGCGCCGCGCGTACCGCGCCGCGCTGGCGCATCCGACGCTCGGCCCGTGGGCCGAACGGCTCGCCGGCATCCGCGACGTCCTGCGCCCGAACCGGCGCGACTGGGCGGCTTTGATCACGCTCGCCACGCTGAACTGGGTGCTGGACATCCTGGCGCTGCTGGCCGCGGCGCACGCCGTCGGCATCGACGTCGACCCGCACGCCGCCGCGCTCGCCTACTTCGCGGCCCAGGCCGCGGGCAGCGTGCTGCCGCTGCTGCCGGGCGGCCTCGGCGCGGTGGAGGGCAGCATGGCCGCCTCGCTGGTCGCGTTCGGCGCGGCGCTGTCCCCGGCCGCCGCGGCGGTGGGCCTGTACCGGCTCGTCTCGTACTGGGCGGTCGTCGCGGCCGGCTGGATCGCCTGGCTCGGCCTGCACGAGGGGCCGCGGCTGCCGGCGAAGGCGAGGGCCCGGCTCGCCGGCGCGGGACGGCTCGTCCTGGACGGCCTGACCTCCACCGCGACCCTCAGCCCGTACAGCGCGGTGCCGCTGGTCATCCCGGCCGAGGCGCGCCGCCCATAGCCGCGCCGGCCGATCCGCCGAGCCCCGGTCCGGGCGACGGGCCGGGGCTCCGTCCTGGGACCGAGACGCCACCGGGACCTTTGACGGAGATCGTCCCCTTTGGGAATCATCATCCCCCGCGAGCGGCTTTAGTGGTCATGAAGGCCGCGCCCCCCGCCCCCGGCGGCACGCCCGCCCGCCCCGGTTCCGGCGGGGCCCGATGCCTGAGCAAGCAGTTGGTCGACAGAAGGGATCGAGCCCCCATGGCGCACGGAGCCATCACGCCGGCGGCGGAGATCGACGGCGCGCGGTTCCGGCAGGTGATGGGCCGGTTCGCGACCGGCGTGGTCGCCATCACGGCCGTCGAGCCCGGCACGGCGCGGCCCACCGGGCTCGCCGCCAACTCCTTCACCTCCGTCTCCCTCGACCCGCCGCTCGTCGCGTTCTGCGTCGCCCACACCAGCACCACCTGGCCCCGGCTGCGCGGCGCGGACCGGCTCTGCGTCAACATCCTCGGCGAGCGCCAGCTCGAGATCTGCGAGCGCCTCGCGCTCAAGGGCGGCGACAAGTTCGACGGCATCGGCTGGACGGAGAGCCCGAGCGGCGCCCCCGCCATCGACGGCGCCCTCGCCTGGATCGAATGCTCCGTCGAGCAGGAGCACGCCGCCGGCGACCACGACATCGTCGTCGCCCGCGTCCACGCCCTGGACGAGAACCATGACGGCCGCCCCCTCGTGTTCTACCGGGGCGCCTACGGCGGCATCGCCCGACGCTAGCGGCCCGGAGGCAGCGGCCCGGAGGCAGCGAACCGCGTTAGCGGCCCGAGGCCGAGGGCGACGCCACGTCGACGTTCCGGAGCCGGGCGAGGACCTGGAGCGGATCGGACAGCACCTCGGCGAAGGCGAACTCGGCGGCGCCGACCAGGGTGGTGTCGTCGCCGAGCGCGGCGGTGCGCAGCCGGACCTTCTCGCGGGGCGCGTCCAGCGCGCCGGTCGCGAGGACGCTGCGGATCTGCGCGGCGGCGCCGAGGTAGATGTCGCGCAGCGTCCCGCCGAAGATGACCAGGCCGGGGTTGAACACGTTGACGAGGTTGGCGACGCCGAGGCCGAGCCAGGTGCCGACGCGGTGCAGCGCCTCGCGGGCGACGATGTCGCCGCGGTCGGCGGCGTCCACCACGTCGCGGACCGCGTCCCGGCCCGCCTTGTCCGACGGCTCCTCGCGGCCGGCGTGGGCGAGCAGCGTCCGCTCCCCCACCTCCGCCTCCAGGCAGCCCTTCGAGCCGCAGGCGCACTGCCGCCCGCCCGGGTTGACGATCATGTGGCCGATCTCGCCGCCGAAGCCCTCGTCGCCGCCGAGCAGCCGGCCGTGCGCGATGATGCCGCCGCCGACGCCGACGTCGCCGTGCAGGTAGATGAGGTTGTCGCAGTTCACCCCGGCGCCGCGCTCGTGCTCGGCGAGCGCGCCGAGGTTGGCGTCGTTGCACACCGACACCGGGATGCCGAGGCCGAGCCGGCGCGACAGCGCGTCGCCGAGCCGCAGGTCGCCGACGTCGAGGTTGGGCCCGAACATGATCATGTCGTCGGAGCGGCGGACGGTGCCGGGGAAGCCGAGCGCGGCGCCGACGCAGACCGCGTCGCGCTCGGCCTTGCGGACCAGCGAGCGGGCCCCGGCGACGAGCATGCCGAGCAGGTCGGACGGGTCGGAGTCGCGGGCGCGGGTGCCCTCGCGGCGGTCCAGGATGACGCCGCCGAGGCCGACGCGGGCGACGACGAGCCGGTCGACGCCGACCTCGAACGCCAGCACGTACACCCGGGTCGACTCCGGCCGCACGACGAGGGACGGGCGCCCGGCGCGCCGCCCCGGCCCGCGCGGCAGCTCCTCGCGGACGAGGCCCGCGGCGGTGAGGTCGGAGGTCAGCGCCATGATGGTGCTGCGGTTCAGCCCGAGGGACTCGGCGAGCGTCGCGCGGGACGCGGGGCCGCGCAGGTGCACGAAGCGCAGCAGCGTCCCGAGGTTGTGCCGCCGGATGTCCTCCTGTGACGGGCCCGCCTTCATCATCGCCGCAGCCCCAGGTCGCCGCTGACGCCGGAGGTGATCAGCTCGACGACCTGCCGGTGGGTGACGTCGGCGGTGCGCACCTGCGCCACCATCCGGCCGAGGTACAGCGCGGCGATCCGGTCGGAGACCGCGAACACGTCGTTCATGTTGTGCGAGATGAGCACGACGGCGAGGCCCTTGTCGGCGAGCCGCCGGACGATCTCCAGCACCTGCTGGGTCTGCGCGACGCCGAGCGCGGCGGCGGGCTCGTCCAGCACGACGAGCTTGCTGTCCCACAGCACGGCGCGGGCGATCGCGACGGTCTGCCGCTGCCCGCCCGACAGCGTGGAGATCTTCTGCCGCACCGAGCCCATCGTCCGGACGGACAGGCCGGACAGCGTCCGGCGGGCCAGCTCCTCCATCCCGGACTCGTCGAGCGCGATGCCGCGCCGCCGCTCGCGGCCGAGGAACAGGTTCTGGACGATGTCGAGGTTCTCGCAGAGGGCGAGGTCCTGGTGGACGACCTCGATGCCGAGGGCGGCGGCGTCGCGCGGGCTGCCGAGCCGCACCGGGCGGCCCTCGAAGCGGTACTCGCCCGCGTCCGGAGGGTGGATGCCGCCGATGCACTTGACCAGCGTGGTCTTGCCCGCGCCGTTGTCGCCGACGAGCGCGGTGACCTCGCCCGGGTACGCCGAGAAGGCGATGTCGTGCAGGACCTTGACGGAGCCGAAGCTCTTGTCGATGCCGCGCAGGTCGAGGACGGGCGTCACTGCCATGCCGAGGGGCTCCCACCGTGCCGCGTCGCCGCGCGCCGATCGGTCGTGGGCAGTGAGCGTATCAGCCGCGTTCGCGGGCCGGGAAACGCGCGCGGCGCCGTCCGGGAACGGCGGATCGGCCGGGCCGGACGGCGCCGCGGGCCCGTACGGCAGGGCCTGGGGGCCGGAGGCGCGCGCCGCCGGCTCCCAGGCGTCTCCCGCGTTCACGGGGTCCCGGCCTTCAGGGGCTGGGCCGGCACGGGGTCACCGGCCGGTGTTGGAGCGGCGGCGCCGCGCCAGGGCGTCGATGCTCGCCGCGAACAGCAGCACGATGCCGGTGATCAGGAAGCTCAGGTACGCCTTGGTGCCGAGCAGCCCGAGACCGTTGTCGATGATGGCGATGACCAGGCCGCCGAGGACCGCGTCGCGGGCCTTGCCGCGCCCGCCGAACAGGCTCGTCCCGCCGATGACGGCGGCGCCGACCGCGTACAGCAGGGTGTTGCCGCCGCCGGCGTCGGGGGTGACCGAGTTCAGCCGGGACGCGGCGACGATGCCGCTGACCGCCGCGAACCCGGACGCGATGATGAACACCGAGATCCGGATCCGGGTGACGTTGATGCCGGCGCGGCGGGCCGCCTCGGCGTTGCCGCCGACCGCGTAGATGTGCCGGCCGTACGGGGTGCGGGCGAGCACGAACGTGCAGACGATCAGCAGCACGCCGACCAGCGGGACGCCCCACGGCACGCCGCCGAGGAAGATCAGCGGGCTGGCGGCGCGGTCCTGGCTGAGCAGGTAGGTGCCGAGCAGCAGCGCCGCGGCGACCACGACCGACTGGGCGATCACCAGCTCGACGGGCCGCGAGTGCAGGTTGCGGGCCTGCTGGCGGCGCCAGCGCAGCAGCTGCGTCGCGGCGTAGCCGGCGGCGCAGACCGCGGCGAGCGTCCAGCCGAGCCAGACCGGCATGTTCTTGTTGGCGAGCGCCACGATGAAGTCGTCGCGGACGGGCACCGTGCCGCCGTCGCCGATCAGCTTCAGCGTGATGCCCTGGATGCCGAGGAAGAACGCCAGCGACACGACGAACGACGGGATGCGGATGACCGCGACCAGCCAGCCGATCGCGGTGCCGATGACGACGCCGACCGCCAGCGCGGAGATCACCGCGACGTACCAGGGCTGGCCGCTGTCGGCGATCAGCTTGGCCATCACGGCGGCGCAGACGCCGCTCGCCACACCGGCGGACAGGTCGATCTCGCCCAGCAGCAGGACGAAGACCAGGCCCATCGCGAGGATCACGATGGGCAGCGCCTGGGTGAACAGGTTCGCGATGTTCTGGTTGCTGAGGAAGGTGTTGGGCCGCAGCGCGAAGAACAGCAGGATGAGCCCGGCCAGGCCGAGGATGGCGGGCAGCGCGCCCAGCTCACCGGCCCGGATGCGGCCCCAGTAGTCCAGCAGCGCCGAGCGCACGTCGTGCTCGCGGCGGTCGGCGGCGAAGTCCGAGTCCGCCAGCTTCACGGCGGCGTCCTTGCCCTCGGGGAGTTCGGTGGACACCTCGGTCCCCCTTTCAGATGCTCTCGGCGGCGGTCTGCGGCGCGAGGCCGAGATCACCGGAACGGCCGGCGGTGATGAGCTCCACGACCTGGCCGTGGGTGACCTCGGAGCGGGCCACGTCCGCGGCGACCCGGCCAAGGTAGAGCGCGGTGATGCGGTCGGCCACCTCGAACACGTCGTTCATGTTGTGCGAGATGAGCACGACGGCGTGCCCGGTGTCGGCGAGCCGCCGGACGAGGTCGAGCACCTGCCGGGTCTGCGCGACGCCGAGTGCGGCGGTCGGCTCGTCCAGGATGACGACCTTGGACTCCCAGAGCGCGGCCTTGGCGATCGCGACGGTCTGCCGCTGCCCGCCGGACAGGCTCGCGACCTGCTGGCGCACCGACTTGACGGTGCGGACCGACAGCCGGGCGAGGGTCTGCCGGGCCGCCTCCTCCATGGACGCCTCGTCCAGCACGATGCCCCGGCGGCGCTCGCGGCCGAGGAACATGTTCTGCACGATGTCGAGGTTGTCGGCGAGCGCGAGGTCCTGGTAGACGACCTCGATGCCGAGGTCGGCCGCGGCGCGCGGCCCGTCGACGGTCACCTCGCGGCCGTCGAACTCGATCGTCCCCGAGTCGATCGGGTAGATCCCGGCGATGCACTTGATGAGGGTGGACTTGCCCGCGCCGTTGTCGCCGACGAGTGCCATCACCTCGCCCAGCCGCACGGCGAAGTCCACGTCGTGCAGCACATGGACGGCGCCGAAGCTCTTGTTGAGCCCGGTCAGGCGGAGGACGGGGTCTCCGTTTTCTGCCACGTGATTCCTTCCAGGGGTAGCGCGGGCCCGTGTGCTTCCGGGGGTTGGCGCGGGCCCGTGGCGGGCCCCTGGACGACCCGGGGTTCCGGGCTCCCGGGGCGTCCTCAGCGGGTGGGGCCCGCCACGAGGGTCAGTGCCGTCCGGGGGTGCGACCCCCCGCTCCCCCGGACGGCTTCGTCGGGATCAGCGGGAGGTCACTGGATGCCGGCGGTCTTGCACTTGGCCGCGTAGGCGCCCTTGCACAGGTCGGCGGCCTTGACGAACTGGTCGTCGGTGACCTGCTTGACGTTGTCCTTGAAGATGCCGATCGGGTTCAGCAGCACCGAGGGGACGTCGCGCTTGCCCTGCGGGTCGTTGGTGGTGCCGTTGGTCTCGCCCTTCTGGCCCTTGATGAGGGCGACGGCGAGCTTGGCGACCGCGTCGGCCTCCTGCTTGACCGGCTTGTACACGGTCATGCACTGGGTGCCGTCCAGGATGTTCTGCAGTCCCTGGAGGGTGGCGTCCTGGCCGGTGACCGCGACCTTGCCGGCCTGCTGGTTCTTCTTCAGGATGGAGATCGCGGCGTTGCCGAGGCCGTCGTTGGCGGCCAGCACGCCGTCGATCTTGCCGTGCTGCTCGGTGTACATCTGCTCGAAGATCGTCGCGGCCTTGTCCGGCTTCCAGTCCGGGACGGCCTGCTCGGCGACCTTCTTGTAGTTCGACACCTGGTCGAGGATGTTGTGCGCGCCCTTGGCGAACAGCGTCGCGTTGTTGTCGGTCGGCGAGCCGTTCAGGTAGGCGATGTTGGACGCCTTGTCGCCGAGGCACTTCTGCAGGCCCTTGCCGAGCTCCTCGCCGACCTTCACGTTGTCGAAGGAGACGTAGTAGTCGGAGACGCCGCCGAGGGTGAGCCGGTCGTAGTCGATCGTCTTGACGCCCTGGGACTGCGCCTTGCGCTGGACGGCGCCGGCGGAGTTGGAGTCGATGCCGTCGACGATCAGCACGGTGACGCCACTGGTGATCATCTGGTCGGCGATCGTCTGGAACCGCTGGGTCGAGCCTTCGGCGTTCTGGATGTCGTACTGGACGCCGGCGGTCTTGAAGGCCTGCTCGAGGTAGGGCCGGTCGAAGCTCTCGTATCGCACGGACGAGGTGGTGTCGGGAAGGATCACGCCGACCTTGCCCTTCACCGCGCCGGAGCCGGAGCCTGAGCCCTTGTCGCCGCCGCCGTTGTCGTCCCCGCACGCGGACAGGGTGAGCGCCGCGGCCGCCGAGAGGGCCATGAAGCTGAGGATCCCCTTGCGCATTGCCCGGGTCCTTTCTTGGGGGTGGCCGCATGGCGCGGCCGGGGGTTCGCAGCGCCGGTGAGCTTGGTCGCACATCCACCGGCGTGAATGTTGTGTCCCGCAACTTATGTCCGGCTCGTCCGGTACGCCAGTCCTGCGACCCGGCTAATTTGTTGTGGGCAGTAACAATCCCGTAACGCGAGATCAACACGGGGGAAACGCCGGACGGCGGCGATCAGGGCGGCGGACGCGGAGGTCAGGGCCGTCCGGGGGCCGGCGGCGCATATGTTCGGCGCGTCAACATTCACCCCGACCCGCGGTCAACCCGCGGCGCGGCGCGGGCCGGAGCCGTCCCGGCGGCGGTGCGGGCAGGCGAGAGGACGGCCCGGCGAACCCAGCGCACGGGCGGGCGGGGCGAGCGGCGCGCGGGCACGGCCCG